>CAYUPG010000247.1:0-4116 GCA_964446515.1 uncultured Treponema sp. | reverse complement strand
CTTTTGGCCGATGATGCGCGCTCCGGCCTTGGTCTTAGGGTTTGCGACGATGATAGGTATTTTCAGCTCATGCGCTAGGACCGACGCCGATTTGCCGGTCAAGTAGCGTTGCGTTTCTTCGTCCCAGGGGCGGACTACATAGCTGAATTTCCGAGGGGAAGAGCCCTTGCGCTTGTAAATAGAAAACGGGGCGCGTGCCATTGAATTTCCTCCTAGTACTACAATTAGTACTACAAAGTGGATTTTTCTAGCTTCGCGTCCCGTTGTCAGGTCTGCAAGTCTATGTTTTATAAAGACTTACATTTTCAAAAATAGTAGCGGCAATAGGACTTGAACCTATGACCGAACGGATATGAGCCGTTTGCTCTACCGACTGAGCTATGCCGCCGTTTACCGACGGGGGTACGATACCAAAAATCAGGTCCCCGTGTCAACCGGCATCATATCAAATTGTTCGCCTTGGCCGCCGCCATCAAATCGGCGTTCCACCGGTTGAGAAAGAGGAATGACCGCTTGGTCTCCAGGTCGTCCGTACGGCCCGCCCGCCGCTGCAGACGCTTGAAGGCAACGCTCAAGGCGGTGGAAATATCCAATTCCGAAGCCCCCGTCTCCTTGAGGATGCGGTACTGCGCGTAGTAGTAGAAGGCATCGTAGGGATCCGCATCCGGCAGAGTCGACTCCTTGAGCATCAGGCGGAGGAGCTCCAGGGCTTCAGCTCGCCGCTCAAAGGAATTGCCGCTGCCCAGCGCCAAGGCTCTGAAGATTTTCAGATGGCGATGGATGAAGTCCCCGTCGGGGAAGGCGGCATCCTCGCAATGGGCGTAGCCTCCCCGAGGCGCCGCCTGCTCCACGAGGACGAAGCGCCGCGAAGGTTCCGATTCGACGCCGTTTTCCGTGAGTGCAAGCACCCCATCGTACCGGCCTGCCAAAAACTCCGACTCCACCGCAAAGAGCAGCTCTTCGAGGGATTCGAAGGAGCCGCTCCGCGCAGCTTCGGCGGTTCGGCCCTCGTAAAGGCCGCAGCGGCGGCTCCATGGTGCTCCGAGCTCCCCGCCCACCACATCAAATATCTCCGCGGCATCGCGGTATCGGCCCGTCTCAAAGAGTATCCGCCCCCTGAAGAAGAGCGCCCTGCGGGCCCAGCCGGGAAGATCCGCCTTTCCGGCAAGGAGTTCGGCTCGGGCAGCGTACCTATCCGCCTTGGAATAATTCCCGACCAGGAACTGAGCCCCCGCCATGAAGAGGGAGCAGAGGGCATCCTCATAGAGGTCGGCCGCTCGTTCTGCCGTCTCCAGAGCAAAGCTCAGGTATTCGACGCCGTCTCCGACCCGCTGCAGGGCGATATGGGTGAGGCCGAAAAGACGGTAGGCCCGGCAAAGGCCTGCTTCGTTCGGCAGGTCCTGAAGACATATGAGAGCCCGCTTGACGGCGATGAGGGCGGCTTGGGTATTGCCTTCCCCCAGGCGATAGGCGGCCCGGTCGCACAGCATGTAGGCTTCGTAGCGCAGAGAGGGATAGGATGGGGGAAGCGGTTCCGCGAAGGCTGCGGCGGCCGCATCGGCATCGCCGTGCAGCAGGGCCACTGCCCCGGGAACAAGGAGACGCAGGCACTCGGCCCTGCCCGCGCCGACCAGGGATTCGAACTCTCCCGTCGCCATAGCCGCAGAGATGTCCCCGTAAGCTCCGCACCGTATATCCTGCTCCAGGGAATCGAGCACAAGATCGTCGCCGCAGTCGCTGCCCAGGGCATGGAGTATGCGCAGCAGCCGGAAGGCCGGAGCCAGGCGGCCCTCCCCCACCTGGGCAAGCATGCGCCGCCGTAGGAAGGAACGCACCCGGTCGCGTCCGGCATCTTCCAAAGGGGCGCCGGCCAACGATTCACCCGGCCGCAGGGGGATGGGGCGGTCCACGGAAACGATCAGGCCCTTATCGACCAGGATCGCGAGAGCCCGTTCTACGGATCTGCGGCTCTTCCCCTCTTCCGAAAGCAGGGCCGGAATACCTTGGGCAGGGATGCATGCCAAGGCCTCCTCAATGCCGTAGAGCAGCTCACGAAGCTCACCCGTTATTTCCCTCTTTTCGGTACCCTCGGCCGCATAGCCCCGGCGCAGGGTGAACACCTGCAGGTCCCGGGAGCTGAAGAGCTCTTCCGAAGCTGCGCCCAGGTATGCGCTGATGCCGGCGAACTTGCGGCACGCCTCGTGGAGCCGGAACGAAAGCTCCCGGACAGGACTATCGGCCCGATCGAGATGTTCGAAGGCGACAACGCCCCGGAGCCGGTGCGTATCCGCATAGGACCCGTACCTTTGAATGAGGTCCAGGAGGAGATCCGCCGCCGCTTCAGTCGAAGCGCCCGGTATGGTTTCGCGCAGGCGGTTTTTTTTAAGCCGCTTGAAGACCTCAACCGCGGCATCCGTATTCCCTGGGCAGAGAAGACGGAGGAGCTCATCGCTTATGCCGTCGCATATGCAGGCCAAACCGGTCCCCCCGAACCCGAAGCTCACGATGATGGGCTCGAGCTCCTGCGCATGGCGGCGATAGTGGGCATGGAGCGCACCGGCCGCACGGTCTTCCGAACCAAGCACCAAGGCGCAGGAAACCGAGGGCAAGGATGGGGTTTCCGCAGCAGCAGCCGTCGCAGAACTCGGGCTTTCGTGCCGCAGGGCCTTCAGTTCCCGGAATTCCGATACTTCCGAATCATAGAATTCGGCGTAGGGCTCCAGCATGCTCCGGGACCGCGGATCGCACCAGATGCCCAGGCCCGCCGCTGATCCGTACAGCACGCGCAGCAGGCGCGGCTCCGCGGGGACCTCCCTATCCTTTATCACCAGGGCATGCCCATAAAATTCCGCAGCCGCAGGCGTCAGGGCGCCCACCAGGTCTTCCACGGCGCCGGCCAAATCAAGAGGAAAGGCAAGGACATCTTCATCGTAGAGGGCGGAGAACCCTTTAGCATCCCGTATGGGGCGACCGCCGGTTTCCGCGACCGCGGCTACCATCGCTGCGTGGAGGGACCGCAGGACATCATCCCTGGTCCGCCTGAGCTGGGATTGGAACTGCAAGGAGAACAGGACTTCAATCATCGTAATTAATCATCGAACTGTGGAGGCATAAATATTAGCGCCGCCGAAGTATTGCATAAAAATACATAATTAATGTATATTAATCCACATCAAATGGAGGCATCATGAATCCCGAGGCACTGAAAGGAAGATCCTTGCTCAGCTGGAAGGATTATTCGGCGGATGAGATCCGGTATTTCCTTGACCTTTCCAAAACCGTCAAGGGAGAAAAGAGACGCGGAGAGGTACGGCAGCGCTTCGTCGGGCGCACCCTCGCGCTCATCTTCGAAAAACGATCCACCCGCACGCGATGCGCCTTTGAGACCGCCTTCGGAGAAGAGGGAGGACACCCGGTGTTCCTTTCCACCCAGGATATTCAGTTGGGAGCCAAGGAGTCCGTCGAGGATACGGCGAGGGTTCTCGGCCGGATGTTCGACGCCGTCCAATACCGCGGGTTCAAGCAGAGCACCGTGGAAACCCTGGCCGCCTATTCGGGCGTTCCGGTCTACAACGGGCTCACCGACGAATTCCACCCCACCCAGGCCTTGGCGGACGTCATGACCCTGGAGGAGGAGTTCGGAGCGGCGGAGGGTAAAAAACTCTGCTTCGTCGGAGACGGAAGAAACAACGTTGCCCGCTCCCTGATGGTGATCAGCGCCAAGCTGGGCATACACTTCACCGTCGTGACGCCGAAGGCCCTCTTTCCCGATGCCGCCCTGAGGGAGCTCTGCGCGCCCTTCGCCGCCCAGTCCGGGGCCCGCATCGCGGTCACCGACGAGCTGTCGGCGGTCGCAGGCGCGGACGCCCTCTATACGGACGTATGGGTTTCCATGGGCGAAGAGGCGCAGCGGGCCGAGCGGCTCAGAATACTTGAACCCTATCGGGTCACGGAAAAGCTCATGGATGCCACGGGCCGGCGGGAAACGATTTTCCTCCACTGCCTTCCTGCGGTGAAGGGCGAGGAGGTGGAGGCCGCGGTCATCGACGGTGCGCGGAGCCGGGTCTGGGACGAGGCCGAGAACCGCAAGCACACCATCAAGGCTATAATGCTGGG
>CAYUPG010000246.1:0-4142 GCA_964446515.1 uncultured Treponema sp. | reverse complement strand
GGTGAAGGGAAAGACGGAGGGCAAGAAGATCTACTACCCCCTGGACACCACGGTGGCCACGGAGGAGGACATCGAGCGCTTCGCCCGGTTCGAGCTGGCCCTGAAGGATTACTACGACGGCCGCTGGGGCGAGGCGTCCCGGGGCTTCGCGGCTTCGGGCGTGCTGCCGGCCTCGGTTTTCATGCAGAGGATAGATGGCCGTACGGCCCCTGAAGGATGGAACGGCGTATGGACGATGGATACAAAATGAGCGGCCCGAGCGACGAAGGCCGGGAAAAGAAGGAAATCGCCCTCTTCCTGGGGGACGACGGCAAAAAGCTGCGGGCCGGGGGCGGCGAGCTCTACGACGTGGACAAGGAGTTCCGGAAAACCCGGAAAAACCGTTCCCTTCTGGTGCCCCTGTCCTTGGCGGGCATGGTGATCCTCATGTCGGGCCTCGCCTGGGGCATAACGGGGATGATAAACCGCCGCGCCAAGAGCGTGGAGGTGGATATCCGCAGCTTCCAGGATCTCAACCTTCGGGACCTGCTGGACAGCGCCAAGCGCTACGACGCGGACCTGGACCGGGCGACCCGGGAACTGGCCGCCCTGGAGGGGGATAGGCAATCGCGCCTCGAGAGCATAGAGGAAAAGCGGCGTTCGGACCTGGCACTCCTTGAGGCGGTGAACCTGTCGGAAGATGAGAGGGTCAGGCGGCGGCGGAGCATCGAGGGGGAGGCCGCGGCGGCCTCCCGCAATATCCGCGCGGGCCTTGACCCCGTCATCCAGGAGAAGCGGGTCGAGATCGCCGCCATACAGGAAAAGATCGCATCCTACGATGCCAGAAGCATAGAGGAGGCGAAGAAGCAGCAGGAAGTGCTGGACAACCAGCAGCGGCTCTACGAGCTGGAAAAGCAGCGGCTCACGAGCTTCTACGAGGAGCGGCTGGCGTCCCTGGAGGAAGCCCTCAGGCAGGAGCAGATCCAGGGCAGGCGGACCTTGGAGCGGGCCGTCGCGGAGCTGAGCGCCGCCCATAAGCGGGAAATGGCCGACCTTACCGCCCGCTACAACCCCACCTGGGAGGCCGAGGAGCCCGCGGCGAAGGTCCTTTCCGGCGCAGGCTCCCTCGGACCCGGCGCGGCCCACCCCCTGCCCCAGAGGACGGCCCCCGCGGGAAGCCCCGTGGCAGCCGAAAGGGTCCGGGCCTTCGCCGAGACCTACGACGGCCTCAGGCTGGTCCTGGGCCGGCTCGCCGAGACGCCCTACCTCAATTCCGTGCCCAAAGCCCTCTCTGCGGCGGACGCCTCCGCCGCGGCACTGGGTCAGGAATACCTCGCCCTGCTCGCCGCCTCGGCCCAGGCGGTCTCGTCCCGCAACGCCCGAATCGGCGAGCTTGAGCGGGCCGTAGCGGAGGCGCGGCTGCGCCTGGATGCGGCCGCGGTAGCCCTCACGGCCTACGTGCGGAGCGTCAACGCCGCGGGCATCGTGGTGGCGGGCCGAGGCACCGCGGACATAGCCCTCTTCATCGATCCCCAGTACATGGGGGATGCCGGAAGCGGCCGGTCCGCCTGGATTTTCCGCGGGGACGACGAGCCGGTGGCCGAGGCGGTCCTGGAGCGCCGGGGGGATACGGTGTTCTGCCGCATCCTGCGCCTGGAGGAAGGTATGGCCGTACGGCCCTTCGATAAGGTTCTCTTGAATTTAACCAATAGGCTGGAGGTTCGGCCATGATGATCGGAGTGCTCATTCTAAGTCTCTTAGCGGTGCTTCCCGCGGCGGCCCAGACCGCCGGATGGGACGCCGCCCTTGCCGAGCGGGGCTACGGTGCGACCTCGGCGGAACGTTCGGGAAACCGCACCATCTACCGCGCCCAGGGCAGCTCGGGCAGGAGGCTCTCGGTGGACGCCCCCGGGGAGCTACGGAGCGCGGACGCGGAAGTCCTGCTGGCGATGCACGACAGGATTGCCGCCTGGCAGTCCCTGAACCCCGCCGTCCTCTCCTTCACCGTGGAGACGGGACAAGTCAGGCTGCACGTCCTGCCCTCCCGCTTTTCCGAGGACGGCAAGGATTTCCTTCCCTTTACTCCCGGGGGCTTGAGCTTCACCGGATCCCCCGGCAGCATCGACTATGATTTCCGCCTGAAGGCGGACTCCTACTTCATCCGCTTCCAGGGCATCCTGACGAGCGAGCGGCTGGTTCTAGAACGGCTCAAGGCGGCGGTATCGGATCCCGCCCAGTTCATACGGGACAACGATCCCGCCTACGCGGCCTTCCGCATCGCGGAGCTTCAGAGGGAGCTCGCGGAGCTGCAGAAGCGCTTGGACGGGGCTGAAGCCGCAATCCGCGAAGGGTCGGCGCAGGCCGCGGCCCTGGGAGAGCGGGCGGCGACGGCCGAGTCCGCCCTGGCCGAACAGGCGGCGGCGTCGGACCGGCTGGCCCTGGCCGGCGCCGCGGCCCTGGCCAAGGGCGCCTTCGGCGCCCCCAAGCCCATCTCGCCGGAGGTCCGGGACGCCGTGCTCCGCATCCGTTCGGAAAATGCCGCCGCGACATCGTCGGAGATAGGAGCGGCTCTGAAAACCCAGGGACTCGCCGCTACGGACCGGCAGATCAAGGCCCTCCTTATGGTGTACTTCGGGGAATAGTGCCCTCCGTCGACGAAGCTTGCCCCTCCTGCGGCGCAGCGCGGGAGGGGACTTTTTTTGTCCGCCGTAACCTCGGTTACGGCGCGGCGTGCCGGAAACCGGTAGTGTCGAGCCCAAGGAGACACCGATGAAACGCAAGATTATCGCCATAGACGAAGACCTCTGCGACGGCTGCGGCCTCTGCGCCCAGGGCTGCCCCGAGGGAGCCCTGCGCATCGTGGACGGGAAGGCCCGCCTGGTGGGAGACCTCCTCTGCGACGGACTCGGCGCGTGCATCGGCACCTGCCCCCGGGGAGCCATACTGGTGGAGGAGCGGGAGGCGGAGCCCTACGACGAGCGCAGGGTCATGGAGGACAACATCGTTCCCAAGGGGGAAGCCACCATCAGGGCTCACCTGGAGCACCTGCGCGACCATGGGGAGGAGGGCTACCTGAGCATCGCCCTCCAGGTGCTGAAGGAGCGGGGCATGGCGGCGCCCGCCGGCTTCGACAGGTCGGGTCGGGCGGAAGCGGCCGGCTCCGCGCAGGGCGGCGCGCAGGGAGCACCGCAGGGCGGCGAGCAGGTCGCCGCGCAGGGCGGCCACGGCGGCTGCCCCGGCCTCAAGGCCTTCGGCTTCAAGTCGGTCTCGGATACCGCCGGGGGCGCGGCACCCGAGGAGGCGGGCGCCCGCTCGGAGCTCCGCCAATGGCCCATTCAGCTGCACCTGGCCAATCCCCGTGCGCCCCACTTCAGGGGGGCGAACCTACTCTTGGCTGCGGACTGCGTCGCCTTCTCCATGGGCGATTTCCACCAGCGCTGGCTCAAGGGAAGAGCCCTGGCCATCGCCTGTCCGAAGCTCGACGACGGCGCCGACCGCTACATCGAGAAGCTGGCGGTGATGATCGACGAGGCGAAGATCGACACCCTCACGGTGCTGCGCATGCACGTCCCTTGCTGCGGAGGCCTCGTTTCGTTAGCATTGGAGGCGAGGAACAAGGCGACGCGCAACGTTCCCATCAAATCGGTCGTCGTGGACCCGGAGGGAACGGTGCTCAAGGAGGAATGGCTGTGAGCGAACTGATCCGCAACGACGAGTACAAGCAGGCGGAGCTGAAGAAGATCATCGGCAGGCTCCACGACGGAGAGAGCGTCTCCAGGGTCAAGAGAGACTTCGACACCCTGGTCAAGAACGTGAGCGCCGAGGAGATCGCCGCCATGGAGCAGTCCCTCATGAAGGAGGGATTGCCGGCGGAGGAGATACAGCGGCTCTGCGAAGTGCACGTTGCGGTGTTCGAGCAGTCCCTGGAGAACCAGGGCAAGGCGGAGAAGGTTCCGGGCCACCCGATCCATACCTTCATGGCGGAGAACGACGCGGCCCGAGCCTCGCTCAAGAGGCTCAAGGCGGCATCCTTCGCCCTCGCCCTTCCCTGGAAGCGCAGCGGAAAAACGGAAGCGGCCTTCGACGAGGCGGTGAGGGACTTCAGGAAGATCCTCATCCACTACACCCGCAAGGAGAACCAGCTGTTCCCGTATCTTGAGGCG
>CAYUPG010000245.1:0-4151 GCA_964446515.1 uncultured Treponema sp. | reverse complement strand
AAAGCTTGTCCACGAGAGCCTCAAGTGATATTTTTACCCAGGGGGTTTCCGTGTACAATATCCTGGTAGCGTATCTCCTATGGTTCATCTCCGGTTTCGGCGCCCTGGGCTTCCATCGCTTCTACCTCGGAAAGATCCCCACGGGTCTCCTGTGGATGATGACCGGGGGCCTGGGCATGGTCGGGTCGGTGTACGACTTCCTTACCCTCCCGAGGCAGGTGCAGGAGGCGAACCTCAGGGAAGAGCTGCGGGCCGCTCTGGATAGACCCCGGACCCGTGCCCCCTCCTGGCGCTACGCCGAGGACGCGGGAGCCCGCATCATCCGCAAGGAGAGCCTTGAGCGCACCATCCTGCGGGTGGCGAAGAAGAACGGCGGCATGGCCACGGCGAGCGAAGTGGCCCTGGAGGCGGACATTTCGATCGAAGACGCGAAATCCGCCCTGGACAAACTCACGACAAAGGGCTTCGCGGAGCTCCGGGTGCGCAAGTCCGGCACCCTCGTCTACACCTTCCCCGAATTCATGGACACCGACTCGCCCCTGGAGGATTTCTAGCCCCGCTTCAGGGAGACCACCGTCTTGCCGAAGCCCCCATGCTCGGGCCGGGAAAAGTAATAGTCCTCCACCACGGACTGGCGCTTGAGAAAATCATGGACGCCCCGCTGAAGGATGCCGTCCCCCTTGCCGTGAATCACCGAGAATTCGTAGAGCCCCGACAGAGCTGCCGCGTCGATTTGGCGGCGCAGCGCATCCAGGGCGTCCTCGAGGCGGCAGCCCCGCAGGTTGAGCTCCATTTGGGCCGTCTGCTCCGAGGCGAGGTCCACTTGGGTGACCAGGGGCTTGCGGTCTCCCTCCGCGGGGGCCACGGGGACCAAGTCCCGCTCGGGTAGAGTCATCTTCATGGCCCCGATCTCCACGACCCAGTAGCCCTTCTTCCCGGGGCGCAGCACCTTGCCCCGGCGGCGGGAGGGACCCGCGAGGACCTCCGCGCCGACGCCTACGGCCAGGACCGCCGGAGCGGCCGCACCCTTGCGGCCGCTCCGGCCGCCCACGGAGCCTGGTTCGGCGGCCGTTTCCGCCGCGGCGGCGGCGTCCGCCTCTTCGGCAGACTTCCGGTCCTCCGCCAGGCGCGAAGCTTCCCGGTCAAGGGCATCCCCTTCCCGCGCCACCGTCCCTTGGAGCTCCGAAAGGAATTCCTTTACCTTGAGGGTCTTTTCCCGGGTGATCTCCCCTTCCTTCAGTTCCCTGACCAGGTTCTCCAGAGTCTTGCGGCTTTCCGAAAGCAGCCGCTGCAGGCTCCCCACGCCGGCGGCCTTGAGCTCCAGCTCCTTCTGCCGCAGACGCAGCTCCTTGAGATCCGCCTTGCGCCGCTCTTCCCGCAGGCGGCGCTCCTCCGCCTTGCGCGCTCCCTCGGCGGCATCCAGTTCCCGGTGCTTTTCCTTGAGGCCCGATATGAGGGCGGATACGTCCGCCCGCTCCTCGTCCAGGTAGCCCCGGGCGGCGGACACGATATCCTCCGGCAGTCCGTTCCTGGCCGCGATGTCCAGGGCACGGCTCTCTCCGGGCACGCCCATGATGATGCGGTAGGTGGGAGAGAGGGTCTTTCCGTCGAACTCCACCGAGGCATTCTGGACGCCCTGCCGGGAATAGCCGTAATTCTTGAGTATGCCGTGGTGGGTGGTCGTGAAGAGCCGGGCGCCCGCGGCGATGAAGTGGTCCAGGATGGCCATGGCGATGGCGCTCCCCTCCTCAGGGTCGGTGCCGGAGCCGAGCTCGTCCAGGAGTACCAGAGAGCCGGCCGTGGCCGACGCGGCGATGGAGGCGATGTTGGTCATGTGGGACGAAAAGGTGGACAGGGACTGGCTTATGGACTGCTCGTCCCCGATGTCCGCGTAGACCCCGTCGAAGATGGGCAGAGTCGTCCCCTCCTCCGCCGGCACGGCGAGGCCGAACTGGTTCATCAAGGCGAAGAGGCCGACGGTCTTGAGGGTGACGGTCTTGCCACCCGTGTTGGGGCCGGTGATGATGACCGTCCGGACTGCGGCGTCCATGGCCAGGTCTATGGGAACCGCGGCCGAGCCCAGCAGCGGATGCCGCGCCTTGGCCAGGACCAGGACCCGGTCGCGGCCCGAGCCCTCCAGCGCGTAGACGCCCCTGGTCTCCCTTCCGTAGCGCGCCCGGGCCCGAAGGCCCTCCAGACGGAGCACCTTGCGGTGCAGCTCCGCCAAGGCGGGGGCGGATTCCGCTATGCGGGCGGTGAGCTCCCGCAGTATCCGGGCGATCTCGGCGTCCAGCCTGCGGCCCTCGATGAGGATCTCGTTGTTCTTCTCCACCACGTCCTCGGGCTCCAGGAATACCGTCTGACCGGTGGAGGACACCTCGTGGACTATGCCCTTTATGCGGCCCCGGAAGTTGGCCTTGACCGCCAGCACGATGCGCCCGTCCCGCTGGGAAGGCACGTCCGACTGGAGCATGCGGCGGGTATCCTCGCTGCCCGTGTACCGGGCGGTGATGGAATCGAGCTCCCGATGCAGGGACTGGATGCGCCGCTTGATCTCCCGGAGCTCCGGCAGGTCCCGCAGGGCTCCGTCCCGGTCCAGCACCCGGAACACCTCCCGGGCTACGGACGAGCAGTCCGGCAGGGCGGACGCTTCGGCGGCCAGGGCTCCCTCCCCTTCCTTGCCGCTTCCGGCGGAGACTTGGCGGGAGGCACGCCGCCGCAGCATCCAGTCCCTGAGCAGTTCCACCCGCTCCACGAACAGGCCCAGGGCGTAGGCCTCCTCAAGCTCCAGGGACAGGCCTGCCACCGACAGTTTTCCGATGAGGGGACCCACCGTGGGAATGGTGGTGCGGGGCTCCTCGGCGCCGGACGCGGCGCCGTCGGCGATGAGCGCAAGGAACTCCGCCGTGAGGGCCTTGAGCTCCGCCGCCGCAGCCGCATCGGTCAGGGGGAGATCCTCCCGCACCAGGGCGGCGGCCTCCTCGCTCAGGCAGCGGTCCGCGACCCTGCCGCGTATGGTTTCAAATTCTAGAAGCCGTAGGGTTCTTTCATTCATCGATATACACCGGCCAGCTCGTCCCGCAGCCGCAGGAAGCCCTCGTAGCGGTCCTCGTGGATCACTCCTGCGGCCACCGCCTCCATGATCTTGCATCCCGGCTCCGTCACGTGGGAGCAGGAAAGCCCGAAGGTGCAGCGCCCCACCAGGGGCGCGAATTCCCGAAGGTGCAGGGCCAGGTCCTCAGGACCGGTGCCGTCCGGCATGAGCCGCCTGACGCCCGGGGTGTCCACCACGTAGGCGGGGCCGCGTCCTGACGGGAGCTCCACCATGCGGGCCATGGTGGTCGTGTGGCTGCCCCGGTCGTATTTTTCGCAGAGCTCCCCCACCCGCAGGTCCAGGCCGGGAACGAGGGCGTTGAGGAGGCTGGATTTCCCGACCCCCGATTGCCCCACCAGTACGGAGTAGCGGCCGCCCATGAGGTCCCGCAGCTCATCCATGCCCTCCCCGGTTCGGGCCGAAACCCTGAGCACGCGGTAGCCGATGCGGAGGTAGTCCTCTAGGCGCTCCTCCACGTCCATGTCCGCCCCCTCGGGAACGAGGTCGCACTTGTTCAGCACTATCACCGCGGGGACGCCGGCGATGTCCGCCTGAAGCAGGGCCCGATCAAGGAAGCGGGGCCTGAAGGGAGGAGAATCGGCCGTGGCGACGCAGAGCACCAGATCCAGGTTCGCCGCCAGGAGCTGGGGAGCCTGGCCCTTCTGGTTGAAGCGGGTAAAGGCGTTGCGCCGCGCCTCGAGGGAGACGATGAGGGCTTGACCATCGGGGCACCCCGCAGGATCGATGCCGACACGGTCTCCCGGTGCCAGGGGGTTGTAGTAGCCCTCGACGCCCTTGAGGACCTTGCCTTTGAGGCGGCACTCGTACTCGCCGCCCTCGCCGGTCCGCACGGTAAAGATGTTCTTGGAGCCCCGGACGACCATGCCCGTCATGCCGCCCGCTCCGGTTCGAGTCCGCAGAGGCCCGCCAAGCCCTTCCAGGAGGGGTCGGACGGGCCGGTGCAGATGAGGCGGTAGGCGCCCGCGGCCGCTGCGGCCAGGGGCTGCGATCCGCCGGAACGGCGATCATCCGCCGCTTCGCCCCGCTCCCGCAGAAG
>CAYUPG010000244.1:0-4196 GCA_964446515.1 uncultured Treponema sp. | reverse complement strand
ATGGCCATCTGGGCCAGGCTCTGGCCCCGGCCCGAGGCGATGGCGTTGAGGGCGCGCACCTTGTCCAGGACCGCGTCGGTGAGCTGCTCGGTCTTGAGGAAGGGGCTGGCCGAGGCGGCCCGGGAATCGGCGGGGACGCCCTTGAGGTACCTGTCCGTGAGGAGCCCCTGGGCCAGGGGCATGAAGGCCATGATGCCGATGCCTTCGTCGGCGCAGACGGACAGGAGGTCCTTCTCTATCCAGCGCTCGAACATGTGGTACTTGGGTTGGTGGATCAGGCAGGGACACCCCATTTCTCGGAGCAGGGCCGCGGCGGCGCGGGTACGGTCGGCCGGGTAGTTGGAGAGGCCGACGTAGAGCGCCTTTCCGCTGCGGACCGCCTGAGCCAGGGCCCCCATGGTTTCCTCCAGGGGCGTGTCCGGGTCGGGCCGGTGGGAGTAGAAGATGTCCACGTAGTCAAGACCCAGGCGATGCAGGCTGTCGTCCAGGCTGGAGAGCAGGTATTTCCGGGAACCCCGGTCCCCGTAGGGGCCCGGCCACATGGCGTACCCCGCCTTGGTGGAGATGACCAGCTCGTTGCGGTGGGGCGCCAGGTCCCGCTTGAGGATGCGGCCCAGGGTCTCCTCCGCCGAGCCGGGGGGCGGGCCGTAGTTGTTGGCCAGGTCGAAGTGGGTGATTCCCAGATCGAAGGCGGTCAAGGCCATGGCCCGGGCATTCTCGTAGGAAGCCGCTTCTCCGAAGTTGTGCCAGAAACCCAGGGAGAGGGCGGGAAGGTCGAGGCCCGAGCGTCCGCAACGGCGGAAAGGCATGGTCCCGTAGCGATTTTCGGCGGCGATATGGATCATGGGGACTCCTTGGCGGATTCTAGCGGGAGAGCCAGCCTCCGTCTACCGTTATCGTTTCTCCGTGCAGATAGTCCGAGGCCCTGGAGGCGAGGAATACCACGGCGCCCATCAGATCCTCCGGCCGGCCGAAGCGTCCCGCGGGTATCCGGGACAGGAGGGCGGAGGATCTGGCGGGATCCCGGCGCAGGGCTTCCGTAAGATCGGTCTCGAAATAGCCCGGGGCTATGGCGTTCACGTTTATTCCTTTCGCCGCCCACTCGTTGGCCAAGGCTCGGGTAAGTCCGACGACGCCGTGCTTGGCGGCGGCGTAGGCCGGCACGAGTATGCCGCCCTGGAATCCAAGAATGCTGGCGATGTTGACGATCTTGCCGCCGGAGCCCTGCTCGAGGAACCGGGCCGCCGCGGCCCGGGCGAGGCGGAAGAGGACGGACAGATCAAGGTCGAGGACCCTTCCCCACGACTCGTCGGTGGTTTCAAGCGCCGGAGAGCGCTCGATGGTTCCGGCGTTGTTAACCAGTATGTCCAGCCTTCCGGCTGCGGCGACTGCAGCCTCTACCGCTTTATCGGCGGCTCCGGCTTCTGCAAAGTCTGCCCGTATTTCTATAAAGCGGCCGGGCCCGGCGCCTTCCTCGATCGCCCGCCTCGTTTCTTCCTGGCTGCGCCGGGCTGCTCCCGCCACCGTCGCGCCCCGACCGGCCAAAGCAAGCGCCAGGGCTTTCCCGAGCCCGGCGCTCGAGCCGGTGACCAGGGCAACCTTGCCGCTCAGATCGAAAAGGTCGTCCATCTTCACCGTCCTATTTCCGCTTCGATGTGGGCCTGCAGGGCCGTCTGTATGTAGCGTCGAATCTTTTCCTTTCCGATTTTATCGTCCACCTGCGCGAAGAGAATGACGTAGACCGTTCCGTCCTCGCATTCCCTCTTGCCGTAGACGATGGCCCGGGTGTTGAGCAGGACGCCCCGCAGCTTGAGCTGCATGTCCGGCAGCAAGGCGTTCTTCGGAAGGCCCGGGTCGGTATCGAAGGTGCAGGAGAGGCCGACCACGCTGATGTCCCGCAGATTCCCGTGCACCGATTTGCCGTCCACCTGCACGTTGACGGTGCTCAGGGGATCGCTTCCGCAGTCGGCCCGCAGGTACTTGCGCCGCCCCTTGGCCTCGTTGGCCCGCAGGGTGTCCAGCAGTATTTTTGTGCCTTCATCCACGCCGAGCTTCATGCGCACGAAGCCGCACTGGATGCCCAGCTCCATCAAATACTTACGCCTGAGCTCGTCGTCGCTGTTGTAGGAGAGTATGCCGATGCCGACTCCCGCGGTCTCGTCGTCGTTCTGGATATCCCTGACCCACTGCTCCCATTCCTTTTCCGCAAGGCCCTCGTCGATGTTCACGAAGACCAGGGAATCGGGGTAGCGCTTGAGGATGCGGCGCAGTCCGGCGTGGTCCTTGATCAGGTATATCTCGAATTCCTCTTCAAGCAGGCGATTGACCACTTCTTCGCGGATGACGCTGGGGGGATACAGGAAGAAGACTTTTTTGCCGAGGATAGATTCCGATGATCCTTCCATCATAGGACAAGTGTAGACCAGGCGAGGGCCTGCGGCAAGGCCGCCGGAGCGCTATTGCCCACCCCGTCCTCTTCCGGTATCGTGTGCCCATGAAGCTACGAATCAGCCGATGGGCGGCGGCCCTCTTCGCCGCCTCCGGCCTTCTTTTTTCTTCCTGCGCCCAGGCCCAGGGGCCGCGGACGGAGCATGTGCTGGGAACCCTGTGCACGGTCAACCTCTTCGAGCGGGGCAGCGAAGACGCCTACCGGGAAATCTTCGCCCGCCTGCGGGAAATCGAGAATCGCATGAGCGCCAACAAGGACGGCACCGACGTCGCTGCCGTCAACGCGGGCGCCGGCGTCGCGCCGGCGCCGGTGCACCGGGACGTGATGGAGGTGGTCGTCCGGGCCCTGGAGTTCGCGGAGCTTTCCTCCGGCGCCTTCGATCCCACCGTAGGCCCCCTGGTGGCACTCTGGGGCATAGGCTCCGAGGCCGCCCGCGTTCCCTCCCCGGAGGAAATAGCGTCGCTCCTGCCCCTGGTGAATTACCGGGATGTGGCGGTCGACCGGGCCGCAGGCACGGTGTTCCTCAAGAGGCCCGGCATGCGCTTGGACTTGGGGGCCATCGCCAAGGGCTACGCCGCCGACGAAGTGGCCCGCATCATACGGCGGCGGGGCATACCCCGGGCCATGATCGACCTGGGGGGGAACGTGCTGGCCTATGGGGTCAAGCAGGGGAATCAGAGCTGGCGCATCGGCGTGCAGGACCCATCGGGCCTTCGGGGGTCCTATATGGGGATACTGCAGGTCAGGAACAAGACCATGGTCACCTCGGGGGTCTATGAACGCTTCCTGGATGCGGACGGCGTGCGGTACCACCACATCCTCTCCACCGCCGACGGATATCCGGTCCGATCGGGACTGCTCTCGGTGACCATAGTGGCCGACGCGTCCATGGACGCGGATGCCCTGTCCACGGCGGCCTTTGCCCTGGGATACGAAAAGGGGCTCCCCCTGCTGGAATCCCTGCCGGGGGTGGAGGCCATCTTCGTTTCGGAGGATCTTTCGGTGCGCGCCACGACGGGGGTCAAAAAGGACTTCGAGATCACCGATCCCCGCTATACCCTGGTGGATTAGCGGCCGCGCCCTCGGTCCGCTACAGGAACTTGTCCGCCGCCGCCGCGACCTCCCGGGCCCAGGCCAGACGGTAGGGGCGGCAATCGTTCCGTTCCAAGAGGGCGGCCCGCGCGGCGGCATATGCGGCTTCGTCCAGGGCGCCAAGACTGCGGAGCAGCTCCAGGGCGACCAGGGCGTCGAAGCAGTCGAGCCCCGCGTCTTCTGCGGCCATGAGCACCCTGCGGTCCTCCGACAGGACGGGGAGCCCTGCCGCTGCCGCGGCGGCCACCAAGGCGGCGTCGGGGGCGCGGAACGCTTCTCCATCTCCCAGCGACTCCACGCCCGCGGCCGCTGCTCCCGCTTCCCGGCGCACCGCTTCCGGCGCCGCCAGGCTCCACGCCGCGAGCGCCGCTTTGCGGGCGCCGATGTCCTCCAGCACGATGAGGCTCGAGGCGTCCGCGGCTACCCTGCGGAAGCCCCGCGCCCGGTCCACGAAGGATTCTCCGTCGGCCCGCTTCGGCCGCGGCGATCCTGCGGCCGCGCTCGACCGCCGCGGACTTCCCCGCGGTCGACCCTTTCGGCTCATCGGACCCGAACCAGCTCCATCTCGAAGACCAGGAAGGCGTTGGGCGGAATGACTCCCACTGCGCCCAGCTCTCCGTAGGCCATCTCCGGAGGGAACACCGAGCGTCAGCTC
>CAYUPG010000243.1:0-4273 GCA_964446515.1 uncultured Treponema sp. | reverse complement strand
GTATGCTTCGCGAAGAAGGCCTGAACCTCCGGATCGTCGGAGAAGGTCCTGTAGGAGTCGGGCCCTGCCTCGGCTATGTCCGCGATCTCCGCGTCGGCGAAGGTGAAGCCCGCCGCCCGGAGATTCCTCCAGAGCGTTCTGAGGTCCTCTTCCCTGGCTATGGTCTCCCCGTCCAGGAGGAAGGGCAGGGCCGTAAGCTCGATGAGGCGGTCCTCCCCTGCGGTGTTCAGCTCCGCCACGAGGCGTTCAAGGCGCTTCTCGTTGCGGGAGGGCGGAACGGTGGAGCAGGCGGATACGAGGAGCGCCGCGAGCGCGCCCAGGCAAATGCCGATGTGTGTCCGTTTCATGCCTCCAATCATAGCCCATGGAAACGCTCCGCACAAGGAAGCGCCGCCTTTCGACCCTCAGCGGAGGTACCGTTCCGCCAGGAAGTCGTAGCGGCTCTTGAGGATGCCGTTGCCGTGGAAGTTGTAGGGACCGTGGCGTATGGGAGAAGCCAGGAGGGTTATAAGCCGCACCGCCCGGTCGGCCCCGATGGAGGAGACTCCCGCCTTGTAGTGCAGCCGCGAGGCCGCCTCTATGCCGAAGATACCCTTGCCCCATTCGGCGTAGTTGAAGTACAGCTCCAAAATGCGGTCCTTCCCCAGTATGAGCTCCATCTCCAGGGCGATGATCGCTTCGAGGTACTTCCGGAGGTAGCTCTTCGCCGGTACGAGGAATATGGTCCTGGCCGTCTGCATGGTGATGGTGCTGCCGCCGTAGACCGGAGCCCCGTAGCGTCTGTTCATCTTCCATGCGTGCTTCAGCGCCGCGGGGAGTATGCCCCGGTGCTCGTAGAAGGTGCCGTCCTCAACCCGTATGGCCATGGACCGCACGCTCTTGGGAATCTTATCCAAGGGGAGGTAACGCGGAGCCCCGATGTTCCAGCCGAAGGCCGCCCTGCGGTAGACCATGAGGGTCGTGGCGCCGGGATTTACGGTGCGGAACAGGAACAGGGTGAAGCCGACGGTGAGGATGAACGCACCATGGAGCCACAGTCCGGCCTTTGCGCAGCACAGGGCAAAAAAAACGGCCTGCGCCGCACCCCGCTTCTTAGGCTTCGGCGGCACCTTTCCCGCCCTCAGACGGAGCAGGGCCGCGGCTGCGGCCTTCCCATGGGCGTCCGCAAGGTCCGGGATGACGATATCGATTGGCGCAGTTTTCTTGGCGCGGGGCATGGCCGGCCGATACTACACCGGAACGGCCTTTTGCGCCATACGCGGGCGGCCTCCGGCCGCCCGCGTATGGTTATTTCTGATGTCCGGTGAAGTCTTCGCAGGGTTCTTCCGACGCTCCGGGCCGCGCGGCCTCGGGCCCGGCATCCCTGCAGGCTTCCAATAGAATTTCCTTCATCGTCTCTCCGCAGCAGTCGGGGGCCTTCTTACCCTCGTCCTGGACGACTTCGTTTCCGCAGTCCTTGCAGCGATAGGCCTTCTTCATGCGTACCCTCCTAACGATGTTCTTTGGCTAGGGCGCACAGGCGCTCCGCCATACGATCCAATGATACCTGTTCCATGACGTGTCCCATCTCGAAGGCCACCTTCGGCATGCCGTAGACCACCGAGCTGGCCTCGTCCTGGCCCACCGTGATGCTCCCCTCCCGCAGGAGGGTGCCCAGCTCCCGGGCCCCGTCCTTTCCCATGCCGGTCATGATGACGCCGATGGCCCTGTTCCCGTACTCCTTGGCGACGGAGGCGAACAACACGTCCGCGGAGGGACGGTGGCCGTTCACCGCCGGGGCGTCGGACAGGTGGACCACCGCGGCGAGGGGTCGCTTCTCCACCTCTATGTGCCGGTCCCCCGGGGCGATGAGTATGCGTCCCGGGCGCAGCAGGTCGCCTTCCTCGGCCTCCTTGACCTCCAGGGGGCAGAGCCGGTCGAGACTCTTGGCGAACTCCGCCGTAAAGCCCGGCGGCATGTGCTGGACCACCACGATGGGCTGGCTAAGGTCCTTGTCCAGGGCGGCGAAGACCTCCCGCAGGGCGTTCGGGCCTCCGGTGGATATGCCCACCGCGATGATCTCGATGGGCCCGGCCTTCTTGGCCGAGGTCGCCTTGGGCGGCTTCGCGGCCGGGATGGGTTCCGGCGCCGGCACCTGAGCGGCTTCCTTAATCCGGGCCGCGGGAGCTTCGGTCCGGCCCTTTCCCGCGCGCCGGCGGTACTGGCCGCCGTAGGCCAGGAGCATGTCCGTCAGCTGTTCCTTTACGGTCTTGACGTCCTCGGAGGCCGAGCCCGAGGGCTTCATGATGAAGTCGCTCGCCCCGAGGGATATGGCCTCCATGGTTATCTCCGCTCCCCGGCGTGCTATGGAGGATAGTATGATGACGGGAATTTCTATGCCCAGGCGCTTGCGCTCCCGCAGGAACTCTATGCCGCTCATTTCCGGCATTTCCAGATCCAGGACGATGACGTCGGGGTTGCAGCGGGGCAGCTTCTGCAGGGCGAAGGCGCCGTTCATGGCCCGCTCCGCAACCGCCAGGCCGGGTGTGGCCTCCACCATACGGGATATCAGATTTCTCATGAGCGCCGAATCGTCGACGATCAATACAGAAACTTCTTCGGCCACAGACCTCTCCTTAGTCGCGTTTATACGTATTTCCTATAAAAAGTAGCCCACTCGGTTTTGACGAACTCGAATTTCGTATTCATGCCGAAGAGAGACTCCGAATGGCCGATGAAGAGAAACGATTTGGGGGCCATGGCTTCCCAAAAGCGCTCGATGGTCGCCTTCTGGGCCGCTTCGTCGAAGTAAATGAGGACGTTGCGGCAAAACACCACGTCCATGCCCCGGAGACCCGAATCGTTTTTTAGATTGTGGTAGTCGAAGCGTATCATGGACTTGATGTCGTCGTGGATGCGGTAGCCCCCCTCGACCCTATCGAAGTACTTCTTAAGATAGCCGTCCGGGATGCCGGCGATGCGGTTGTCGGCGTAGAAGCCCTCCTTGCCCACCATCAAGGATTTGAGGCTGATGTCGCTGGCGACTATCTCCGCTTTCCAGGGTGCCGGAAGTATCTCCTTGAGGAGCATCGCGATGGTGTAGGGCTCTTCCCCGGTGGAGCAGCCTGCGCTCCATATCTTGATCCTGGAGTCGTTGAGGGGCTTCTTGATCTTGGCCAGCTCGACCACCACGAACTTCTCCAGGGCGTCGAAGTGCGCCTGGTTGCGGAAGAAGCGGGTAAGGTTCGTGGTTATGGAATCGAGGAACAGCTTGAGCTCTTCCTTGTCCCGGGCGATTATGTCGTAGTATTGACGGACGTGCTCAAGCTTCTTTTCCCGCAGCTGTTCCTTGAGGCGGCTTTCAAGGATGGACCGGTTGGTCGAGGAGAAGTGGATTCCGCTCTCGTCGTAGATGAGTTTGCGGAATTGCTCAAAATCGCCGTCTGCCAGGAAATCGCCCATGGATATAAGTGTATGTAGGCCCCGCTCGACTGTCAATTGAATAGCGGCGTGGTATAGTTATTTCCATGGCTCAAAGATGCGGAAATTGCGCAGTCGTCGCCGTCGCCTACGATGAATCCATGGAGTCTCCCCTGGTGCTGCTCAGGGACGAGGCGGACGGACGCATCATGAGCGTCCCCGTGGGAGCCTTCGAGGCATCCTCCATCATCATGGCGGCTGAGGGACTCCTGCCTTCCCAACCCCAGACCCACGACGTGCTGGCGGAACTGTTCAAGCGCCACGGCCTGCGCATGGAGGGCTTCGAGATACGGGGCAACGCGTTCTCGGGCTATTACGGGCGCCTGTATTACCGCCGGGGCTTCTTCCGCCACACCATGGACGTCAGCCCCTCCGACGGCATAGCTTTGGCCCTGCGCCTGGGAAAGCCCATAACGGCGGACAAGACGCTCATGGACGCCGCCCTCTCCGCTGAGCAGTGCGCTTCCGCAAGGTTTCAGACCGACCGCATCCTCTTCCTGGACAACGGTCCGCAGGAGAGCGTTTCCCTATCCCTCCGTTGACGAAGGCCGGGCGGACGGTGATAATGCCGTTACATGAACAAGTATATCTTCGTCACCGGCGGCGTATGCTCCAGCTTAGGCAAGGGCGTCGCGGCTTCATCCTTGGGCGCCCTGCTTGAAGGCCGGGGCCTCAATGTCCGGATGGTCAAATGCGACCCCTATCTGAACGTGGATGCCGGCACCATGAGCCCCTACCAGCACGGGGAGGTGTACGTCACCGACGACGGAGCGGAGACGGACCTAGACCTGGGCAACTATGCCCGGTTCACCTC
>CAYUPG010000242.1:0-4276 GCA_964446515.1 uncultured Treponema sp. | reverse complement strand
GGCCGTCCTTCTCGGGCATCATGATGTCCAGAAAGATGACGTCGTAGGGGTTGTCCGCTTCGTAGGCCTCCTTGACCGCCTGCACCGCCTCTTCCCCGTTCACCGCGATGTCGAAGGTGCCGAATTTTTGTATATAGTGGATGACCAGCTTCCTGCTGAGGAATTCGTCCTCCACGATCAGCATGCGAATCGCTTTCATAATTTGTCCCCCGTCTGCCTGTGGCCGTCGAACTGTTAGGATTGAGTGTAATTCCTGTCCCCGCCGCCCTCAAGAGCATAGAGGGTACTTTCGTAGGCGGAAAGCACGATTTTTCCCCCAAAGCCGCTTCCTGTCCTACGGCCGCCGGAGAGCAGCACGGAGGCTCCCTCGGGAAGGTGCGCGATCGCGGCCTTCGGCGCCAGGTTCAGGATCACTCCGACGCTTTCGCCTGCCGCAGTCCTGCGGTAGTGGAGGATATCCGAATCCCCTCCGCCCAGGAATTCTATGGTGCCCTCCCGCAGGGCGGGGCTATCCTTCCTCAGGCGTATGAGGGACCGGTACCAGGAGAGGATGGAGGCGCCGTCGGCGCTCTGGGCCGCCACGTTCCGTTCCCGGTAGTCGCCGTTTATGGGCAGCCATGGTTTTCCGGAGCTGAACCCCGCCCCATCGGTCGAGTCCCACTGCATGGGGGTCCGGGACCGGTCCCTGCCGGGATGAAGGGGATAGTACTTCTTGCCCAGGGGATCCTGCAGGTCCCGCCGTCCGATGCGGCCGTCCCGCATGCCGATCTCTTCGCCGTAGTAGAGGAAGGGCGTTCCCTTCTGGGTGAGCAGGAGGGCCGCCAGGCATTTGGCCACATCATTTTCGTATTCGGCGCCCCGGGAACCCAGGCCCCGCAGGTACCGGGAGAGGGCCCGGGACTGGTCGTGGTTGGAGAGGACGTGGCAGGCGTGCCCCTTTTCCGGGATGCGCCCGTACCAGTCTTCCAGGATGGAGCGGAAGGCGGAGGCCCGCAGGGGCGTATAGACGGGAGAGAAGTCGAAGGCCAGGTGGAGGAGGTCGGTGCCGTCCCCCAGGTAGGCCCCCGCCAGGTCCGGGCTGTGCACCCCCTCGTCGGGGTAGACCTCCCCCACCAGCATGGCGTCCCCGTAGCCGTCCGCCAGGGTCCGCAGCTCCCGTATGATGTCCAGGGTCTCCGCCTGGTTGCGGTCGTAGGCGTGGTGCTGCAGGTCGTGGCGCCGCGGATAGGTGGCCCGCAGGCGGTAGGGGTTGTTCCGGAAGGCCGCGTCCTTGACCAGGTAGTTGATCACGTCCAGGCGGAAGCCCTTGACCCCCAGGTCGAGCCAGAAGCGGAGCTCGTCGAACATGGCCGCCTTGACCGCGCCGTTGCGCCAGTTCAGGTCCGGCTGCTGCTCCGTGAAGAGGTGGAGGTAGTACTGACCCGACTTTTTATCGTAGGTCCAGGCCCTCCCGCCGAAGGCGGCCATCCAGTTGTTGGGAGGCCGCCTGCTTCCCAAGAGACCCCGCCTCGGCTCCCGCCAGAGGTACCAGTCCCGCTTCCCGCTCTCCTTTCCGGACCGCGAATCCTCGAACCAGCTGTGGCGGTGGGACGTGTGGTTGAGCACCATGTCCATGATGATGCGTATGCCCCGCTGCTCCGCCTCCCGCACCAGGCGCGCGAAGCCGTCCAGGGTGCCGAAGAGGGGATCTATGTCCCGGTAGCAGCTGATGTCGTAGCCGAAATCGAACATGGGGGAGGGATAGATGGGAGAGAGCCAGATGCCCGCCGCTCCCAGGTCGGCCAGGTAGTCCAGCTTCCGCCGTATGCCCTCCAGGTCCCCCACGCCGTCGCCGTTCGAGTCCAGAAAACTCCGGGGATAGATCTGGTATATGGGCCCCTCTTGCCACCACAGGTTCGGCATCCGTTTTTCCTCCCGCATTTTGCATTTTAGCATACCATCGGCTATAACTAGATGCATAGTTATTGACTCATATTTAAGGAGAGCCCGGCATGAAGATTCTGACCAAACTGCTCCTGGGGTTTTTAACCGTCGCCGCCCTCTGCGGCGTCGGCGGCTACGGAAACGCGCCCCGCGCCCTGGCCCTGCACCGCAGCGCCGAGACCGAGGGTGCATCTTAAATCATGGACTTCGATTACCGCGACCTTTTCTTTGCCATGCGGGAGGCCTTCGCGCTCCACGAGATGCTCTACGACGAGGCGGGCGCGGCGGTCGACTACCGGTTCCTGGACGGCAATCCTGCGTTCTTCGCGGCCCTTGGCAAGACGCGGGAGGAGGTCCTGGGGCGGACGGTCCTGGAGCTGTTCCCCGGTACCGAGAAGTACTGGATAGAGCGCTACGCCCGGGTGGTGGAGACCGGGGAAGCGGCCTCCTTCGAATCCTATTCCGCCGCCCTGGGCCGCTGGTACAACGTGGCCGCCTTCGCCGTAGATACGCCCGGGATGTCCTGCAGGCGCTGCTTCGCCGTCCTCTTCTTCGACGTGACGGAGCGCAAGTCCCTGGAAGAGGAAGTCCGCAAGGACGAGGCCCGCTTCCGGGCGGTGGTCAACTCCATGGAGGACCTCATCTTCACCCTGGACACCGAGGGCCGCTTCACCGCCGTCTACGGACGGTGGTTCGAACGCTACGGCGTCGACAAGGAAACCTACATAGGGAAGCGGGCGGACGAGCTCATCGGAGCAGTTCAGGCGGCGCCCCACGACGAGGCCCTGCGGAAGGCCCTGCGGGGAGAAATCTCCATCCACGAGTGCGATATCCTGGGCCTGGGACCCGGCGTGGGGCCCGTGGTTCAGACCGTGTTCTCTCCCATGCTGATGGAGGGCAAGGTGGTGGGCATCGTCGGGGTGGGCCGGGACATCTCGGAGCACAACCGGGCCCAGCGGCAGCTGAAGTCCCTCCTGGACGAGAAGCTGGTGCTCCTCCAGGAGGTCCAGCACCGGGTCAAGAACAACCTGCAGATAATCATCAGCCTCATCCAGCTGCAGCTCCTGGAGGACCCCGAAGGCGCCGTGGGGAACGCCTTCAGGATGCTCCAGTCCCGGCTCTACGCCATAGCGTCGGTGCACGATGTCCTCTCCGCCTCCACCAGCTCCGACCGTGTCTCCCTGGCGGCCCTCCTGCGCACCCTTTCGACCTTCTGCTTGAGCATGGGAGACCTGTTCGCCGGGCTCATGGACCTCATGGTCCTGGCGGACGAAGAGATCACCCTCCCGGTCGAGGTGGCGGTTCCCGTGGCCCTGGTGGTGCACGAATCCCTGCTGGGCCGCTGCCGGGCCGCGGAGCCCGAGGCGGCCGAAGTCTACCTGCGCGTGGAAGCCGAGACGGAAGCTCCGGGCCGGTGCCGCATACGGATATCCGGCGCGCCGCACCCTTCCCCGAAGGGAGAGACTCGCGGCACCCTCATGGAGGGCCTGCTGGATCAGATCAAGGGCTCCGCGGAGGACGACGGCTCGGGGCACTTCGATGTCCGCTTTCCCACGGAGGGTGCGGGGCATCCCATTTTTCCCGGAAATTGAACCGCCGGACCTTGCGCCGCGCGTGCACGTAGCCTAATCTTTTTTAGGAAATGGAAACACTATGAAGCGAACCATCGACGACGATACGAAGGAAATCATCGAGTCCTTCGTCGCGGAGGGCTACGAACGCCTGGACGACGCGGAATCCAAATTGGGACGGCTCGGGGCGGGTGAGGACCGGGAAATCCTCAACTCCGTATTCCGCCTCTTCCATTCCGTAAAAGGTTCCGCGGGCTTTCTGGAATTCGATAGGATAAAGGCCCTGACCCACGAGGCGGAGGCGCTCCTCGAGGTGTTCATCAAGGAGAACATCCCCTATACCCAGGATGCCCTGGATGTGGTGTACCACACCATCGACTCCCTGCGCGCCTTCATCGCCGCGGTGGAGCAGGAGTATACAGACCAGGACTGCTGCGAGGAGCTGGATGCCCAGGTCGCCCGCATCAAGGACACCGTCGCGGCGCTCCGGGGTGCGGGCGCGGTGGAGACCGCGGGCGCGGCAGGGCCCGCGGCCGCGGCGACGTCCCAGGCGCCTGCCCCGGGCGGCGAGCCGAACATAATCTATCTCAACGACCTGGTTACCCGGGATATGGCCGAGCGCTTCGTCGCCGAGTCCGCCGACCTCATCGAGCGGGTCGAGCGGGATGCCCTGGATCTGGAAAACAACGCGGACAAGTCGGAATCCGTCCACTCCATGTTCCGGGCCATCCACACCATCAAGGGCAATTCCGGCTTTTTCGGGTACGCGACCCTGGAGAAGC
>CAYUPG010000241.1:0-4301 GCA_964446515.1 uncultured Treponema sp. | reverse complement strand
TTCTCCGGGCAGTTCTTGACGCAGATCTCGCACTTGATGCAGCCGACCTTGCAGGTCTTCATCACCTGGGCCTTCAGGGGGTTCCGGTTGGAGCAGACGACCATGGAGCCGATGCGGTCCTTGGGAACCTTCTTGATGATCTGCTGGGGGCACTCGACGATGCACTTGCCGCAGCCTATGCACTTGTCGTAATCCACGTGGGGCAGGCCGTCCTCCCCCATGTGGAGGGCGTCGAACTCGCAGACCCGCACGCAGTCCGCGTAGCCCAGGCAGCCCCAGGCGCAGAGCTTGGTGCCCCCGGCGGATAGCTTGGCCGCCCGGCAGGTCTTGACCCCCACGTACTCGCCCTTAACCGGGGCGTGCTGCTTGGCGCCCTGGCAGGCCAGGACCGCCACGATGTCCTCGGCCGTGGCGTTGACCCCCATGAGGGCCCCCAGGGCCTCGGCGCAGGCCTTGCCGCCAGGAGCGCAGCGGGTGACCTCCACGGACCGGGACGCCACGGCCGCGGCGTAGCCGTCGCAGCCGGGATAGCCGCAGGCGCCGCAGTTGACCCCCGGCAGGGCCGCGCGGACCTGGCCCACCAGGGGATCCACCTCGACCTTGAAGAATTCCTTGAAGAAGCCCAAGGCCAGGCCCAGGGCGAAGGCCAGGGCGACGGCGAAGGCCGCGGTTACTAGGACTATGCTCATTCCGTTCCCCCTTTACTTCACGAGCCCGGAGAAGCCCATGAAGGCTACCGAGAGCAGGGCCGCGGATACGAAGAGTATGGGCGTACCCTTGAGGAAGGCCGGCACCGGACTCGTCTTGATGCGGTTGCGGATGCCTGCCAGGAGCAGCAGGGACACCAGGAAGCCCAGGGCCGCGCCCACGGCGTAAACTATGGCCTCGATGAAGGAGTAGCCCTTGCTGATGTTGTCGAAGGTCACCGCCAGGATGGCGCAGTTCGTGGTGATCAGGGCCAGGTAGATGCCCATGGACGCGTAGAGGGCCGGGGCGGTCTTCTTGAGGTAGAACTCCACCAGCTGGACCAAAGACGCGATGATCAGGATGAAGGCCAGGATCTGGAGGAATTCCAGGCCCAGGGGCTTCAGCACGAAGTTGTAAAGGGGCCAGGTGACGGAGGTCGCCAGGACGGTGACGAAGGTAACCGCCAGGCCCATGCCCACGGACTTGTCCTCGTCGCTGCTCATGCCGATGAAGGGGCACAGGGCCAGGAAGCGCATGAGCACCACGTTCTCTATCAGGAGGGCGGAGATGAAGATCTTGAAAAGGGTCATGCCTTTGCCTCCTCGGGATTCTTGAGACGGGACTTTATGAAGAGGTTGAGGGAGATGAAGAGGGCGAACACGAAGAAGCCCCCCGGCGACAGCACGAAGAAGAGTATGGGCTGGTAGCCGGCAGGCATCACCTGGAAGCCCAGGATGGTGCCGTTGCCCAGGAGCTCCCGCACCGCGGAGATGCCCGTGAGCACCCAGGTGTAGCCCAGGCCCATGCCCAGGGCGTCGGGGATCACGTCGATCAGGGGCCGCTTGGAGGCGAAGGACTCCACCCGGCCCATGATGATGCAGTTGACCACGATCAGGGGTATGAACACCCCCATGGCCTTGGAGAGCTCCGGGAAGTAGGCCTTGAGCACGTAGTCGATCACCGTGGTGAAGGCCGCGATGACGATGATGAACACGGGGATGCGGATGGAGTCGGGGATGAGCTTGCGGAAGGCGCTGATGACGAGCTCCGACATGAGGAGCACGAAGGTCATCGCCAGACCCATGCCTATGCCGTTCGCCGTGGAGGTGGTGACCGCCAGGGCGGAGCAGAGGCCGATCATGAGCATGAGCAGGGGGTTCTCCCTGACTATGCCGTTGGAAAAGATGCCGAACAGGCGCTTCACTTGGAACCTCCGGAGGACTCCAGCCATTGGCCGGCCGCGCGGCCCGCGGTCTTCACGATGCCCGCGACGGCCTTGCTCGTGATGGTGGACGCGGTGATGGCCGCCACGTCGCCCTTGACCTCGAAGGGGTCGCTCAGGGCCTTGCCCGCGAACTGGCCGTAGAAGGTGAGGCCCGCGGCCTTATCGACGAAGTAGGCCGGGGAGGAGGCGTTAGCCCCCAGACCGGGAGTATCCTTGTTCTCCAGGACCTTAACCCCCGCGATGGTGCCGTCGGCGAGCACGCCCACCAGAACGGTGATGGGTCCGCCGTAGCTCGCGCCCACGGCCCGGACCGCCACGCCGGCGATGCCGCCGTTCTTCTTGATGGCGTATTCGTTCACGAAGCTCACGGAGGGGTCTCCGTTCGCGATCGCCCCGGTGATCTCCTCGAAGCCGTCGCCCTGGGGAAAGAGGTCCGTCAGGGCCGCTTCGAGGTCCGCCTTCTGGCGCTCGGCGATGACCGCCGCCGTTCCGGTGTACACGAAGGCCAAGCCCACGCAGGCCGCCGTGGCGTAGGCCGCCAGCACCAGGCCCAGTTTGATCATATTCTTCATTTTCCGGCCCCCTTCTTGGGCGCTACGTAGCCGTACTTGCGCTGCACGAGCTTGTTCAGGAAGGGCGTCGCGGCGTTCATGATGAGGATGCCGTAGGTCACCCCCTCGGGATAGCCGCCCCACCTGCGGATGAGCACGGTGACGAGCCCCGCCCCCGCTCCGAACAGGAACTTGCCCGCGGAGGTCACCGGGGCGGACACGTAGTCGGTGGCCATGAATACCGCCCCGAATACCACGCCGCCGGAAAGGAGGCCGAAGACCGGGTCCATGCCCAGGGCCGCGGAGGCCAGGAAGGTCGTCCCCAGCATGGCGGCGGGGGCCCGCCAGTCGATGGTCCGGGTTATCAGCAGGAAGACCGCCCCCGCCAGGATGAGCAGTATGGAGGATTCCCCGATGCAGCCCGCGCGGTTCCCCACGAAGAGGGTCCCCAGGACCGATGCGTAGTCGGCGCTCGCGGCGAGGCCCGAAGCCACGAAGTTCTCGCCCACGGCGGCCACCGACCCGCCCATCTTGACGATGTTCAGGGGCGTCGCCGTGCTCACCGCGTCGGTCAGGGCCGCGGAGAAGCCCACGGGCCTATGCCAGGCGGTGATGGCCGCGGGGAAGCTCATGATCAGGAAGGCCCGGCCGACCAGCGCGGGGTTGAAGACGTTGGCCCCTATGCCGCCGAAGAACTCCTTCGCCACCACCACCGCGAAGACGGCGCCCAGGGCGGTCATCCAGAGGGGGGTGGAGGGGGGGAGCACCAGGGCCAGAAGGAGGCCGGTGACCGCCGCGGAGAGGTCGTCTATGCGGGGCTTCTGCCCCACCGCCAGGCGGAAGGCCGCGTCGGAGGCCAGGGCGGCCGCCACGGCCGTGACTATGGTGAGCAGGGCCGGCAGTCCGTAGAGGACCACCCCGTAGGCCGCCGCGGGGGCCAGGGCGACGAGCACGTTCGCCATTAGGCGCCGGGCCGTCACCGGGGAAGTATAGTGGGGGCTTGAGGAAAGGATAGCCCGCCGTTCGTTGTTCGCCATGTGGATTCCTACTCCTTATGTCCTTACGCCTTGGCGGGGGCGGCGCTCTTCGGCTGGGCCGCCCGCTTGTTCCTGAGCAGCTGCTTGCCTACCCGGAAGCGCTGGACCAACTGTATGCGGGCAGGGCACGCGAAGGTGCAGCCGCCGCACTCTATGCAATCCAGGAGGCCGAGGTCCGCAGACGTTTCCAGCTCCCCCGCCGCCAGTGCATTGTTCATGAGAACCGGACTCAGCCGGCAGGCGCAGGCGCGGATGCAGCGGCCGCAGCGTATGCAGGGCCCTTCCTCGTCCGTGTCCAGGGCCACCTCCTCGGCGGTCATGAGCACCACGCCGGATGTGTTCTTCTGCACCGGGATGTTCATGTGGGGCACCGCGGTTCCCATCATGGGACCGCCGTAGATGATCTTCCGCACCCGGTCCTCGTCCACCTCGACCTCCGAGTCGGGAATGTCGGCGATGACCGTCCCAATGGGAGCGATGATGTCCTTGGGCGCCTTGCAGGCGCCGCCGGTGACGGTGAGTCCCCGCTCGATCAAGGGCTTGCCTTCGGCGAAGGCCTCCGCGACGGCTTTCAGGGTGCCCACGTTCTGGACCACGCAGCCCACGTCCATGGGCAGGCCCCCGGAGGGCACTTCCTTCCCCGTGACGGCGGTGATCAGCATCTTCTCGCCGCCCTGGGGGTACTTGGTCTCCAGGAGCGGCACGGTGATGTCCATGCCCCGTCCGTGGGAGGCTATGGCGGCGTTGAGGGCGTCCAGGGCCCGCATCTTATTGTTCTCGAGGCCTATGACGCCCACCGCG
>CAYUPG010000240.1:0-4306 GCA_964446515.1 uncultured Treponema sp. | reverse complement strand
TCTCCAGCATGTAGAACGCCGAACCGTGCTCCGCCGTCGTCCACTCGTTGCGGAACTTCCCGATGCCGTGGTGGTGGCACATGGAGCCGCCCTGCTTCAGGGTTTCCTCCACGATGATGCGCTGCAGGGGATGGTGGTACACCCGCATCTCATCCTCGGGGGCGCAGTTGATGTTGTAGTTGTAGACGAAGTACATGTTCGTGCCGTTGATGTAGCTGTGGGAGGAGTGGCCGCCCAGCATGGTCAGGTCGTGGGCCCGGGGGTACTCGCTGCGCACCCGCCGCATGACGTTTTCGTAGATCACCGGGATGGTGGCCCAGTCCGCGGAGATCTCCGTGGTGAAGCCGTCGTGGGCGTCGTTGTCGATCATGCCCTGGAACTCGTCGTCGATGTCCTGCTGGGACCAGTTGAGGTTGGCGAACCAGGACGCGATCAGGGCGCTGTCCACCTTTTCGATGATGCAGTCCTTGAACTTCTCCACCGCCTCCTCGATGCCCGCGCAGGTGGCCTGCACAAGGCCCTTGGGGCCCTCCGCCATGAAGAGCAGGACGCACTTTCCCTTGTGGAAGTGGTAGAAGTGCTGCCGGGCGTCCTCCTCGGAGTAGACCCGGGCGACGGAAGGCCGGTAGCCGTTGACCATCACCTCCCGGAGCACCTTGATGCCCCCGGGGACGTCCTTGATCAGGTAGCCGAAGAAGGTGTTGTTCTCAGGGAAGCGGCGGAACAGCTTAACCGTCACTTCCGTGATGTAGCAGAGGGCGCCCTCGTTGCCGATGGCGATGTGGCGTATGTCCGGACCGCCGGAACGGCGGGGCACGTTCTTGATCCGCGATACGTGGCCGTCGGGGAACACGCACTCCAGCCCCACCACCATGTCCTCGATGCCCCCGTACAGGGTGGAGAACTGGCCTATGCTCCGGGTGGCCACGAGGCCGCCGAATTTGGCCACCGGCTTGGACTGGGGCGAGTGTCCGGTGGTGAGCCCGACCTTGTTCAGCTCGTCCTCCAGACCCTGGAGGGTGACCCCCGCCTGCACGGTGGCCTGCATGTTGTACTCGTCTATCTTGACGATGCGGTTCAGGTCACGCCCGTCCACCACCAGGGTAAGGTCCTTCCAGTTCTCGAGCCCTCCCTCGGTCGCCGTCTTGCCGCTCCGGGGTATTATGTTGATCCCATGCTTGTTGCAGAGGGCTAGGAGCCGAGAAACCTCTTCGGTGGACCGCGGATAGACGATGGCCGTGGGAATCGGAACGTCCAGTACTTTCTTCGCCTTGGCGTATTTCTTATACCGGTCTGCTGCGGCGTCGTAGAGCTCATCGGCGTCCGTATTGATTTGGCTCGGCGAAAGAACGCCTGCCGCCAGTTTAAGCAATTCAGATCTGTCCAAGGTTTTCCCCCCGTAATGTGGTCTAGGAGGATGATACGCCCGGTTTTTCCCATCTGTCAATGAAAATTTTCTAAATATAGTCGATATATCCATGTTAGATGGAAAATTTTCTACTTCTATTGCAACACCCCTTCACAGAGGATGCACAATTGGTAATACTTGCGGGAGGAGCGGAAGGATCGGGACCCATGTTCAACATCGATACGACAAAACTCAACGACCAGGAAAAGCGGATACTGGACCGCATCGCCGCCTACGCCAAGGGGAACCCCGCGCCGACCATCACCGAGGCCGCCGGGCTCTGCGGCTGCTCCGCGTCCCAGGTTTCCAAATCGATCAAGAAGGCGGGCTTCAGCGGCTACAAACGCTTCATCTATTACCTCTATTTCGGCGACCAGCCGAAGCAGGAATCCCTGGACGAGATTGAGCGCCTGAAGCGGGTCCTCGCCGACTTCGACGTCGCCCTGGTGGACGAATTCGCCGACCTCATCACCGCTCACGACAAAATCCTGCTCTTCGGCTATGGGCCGTCGGCAATCTGCGCCCAGTACTTCGAGTACAAGCTCCGCTACTGTTCGAGCGCCTATGTGACCACGGCGCCGGACGAGCACTCGGCAAAAAGCATGCTGGACCGCTCGGGCCTGCTCATCATCTTCACCACCACGGGGCAATACCGATCCTTCGAAAAGCTGACCCTGGCGGCTAAGGATCAGGGAGCCGACGTGGTGGTGGTATCGGAGGAGTTCAATCCCCTGCTTATGGAAAACTGCAACCGCTACTTCGTATTGACCAGGCACAAGCAGTCGGACGAGCTCAAGCCCTACGAAAAGACGAGAACCCTGTTCTTCATCTTCCTAGAGCAGGTGATACTGAACATGCTCCGACGCAGGAACGGGACGGAAGCGGCCCCCCGATAAAAACGGCCCGGCCCCCGACGGGGACCGGGCCCGGCAGCGGCGCCGCGCAGGGCCGCGCCTCGGCTGCCTTGCGGCGGAGCCGCTACAGCAGGGCGTCCAGGTCCACCTCGCAGGCGGTGCAGGGCACGGCGACGCCCCAGTTCTCAAGCAGCTCCGGGTGGAGCTCCCCGTAGACGCCGACCGCCTTCCCCTTGTACAGGACCGCGGCGGCCCGCCCCGGAATGAAGCGCGGGTCGGCGGACTCCTCCACCTCGTAGTCCCGGGACAGGAAGTAGAAGAGCGCCTGGATCTGGCTGGAGACCGTGTTGAAGTTGGCCTCCGGCGCGGCGTGCAGGAAGCCCAGGTGCTGGCGCGTCAGGACGCCGTAGTTCTCCGCGGCATCCTTGTAGGCCACCTTGCCCACCTCGAAGATCCGGTGGGGATACACCGCATGGGCGGAGACGGACTCGGACATCATCAGGGACGCCAGGACCGAATCCCGCACGTACTCGAAGTTCTCCGTCATGGGGTTGCTGATGCGCACGGTCTTGGCGCCGTCTCCCCGCATGCGCTCCACATAGTCCCTGCCGGACCCCAGGTAGTTGTAGATCATCTCCTGGTAGCCCAGGCCTATCAGGCACTCCTTGACCTTGCGGCTGAAGTACGTGATGGGGGTGAGCCGTCCTATGGTGAAGTCCCGGGGGGTCATGGGCTTGAAGGAGCCCAGGGTCCGGCCTATCATCACATCCTCCACCACGTCCGCGGCGTGGAGGAAGTCGTTGCGGTATTCCGCCGGGTACAGGCGCACGCCGGGAACCTTCTCGGCGCTTCCCGATTCGGCGTCCGTCGCCTCCTCCGCCCGGCAGCCCATGCGCCCCAGGGCGGCGGCGCACTCGGGTCCCGAAAGCCTGTCGCCCAAGAATTTTTCAATCCGGGCAAGGGAGCAGAAGGTGGGCTTCTGGAAGTAGTAGGGGAAGGTCACCTTACGGCCGAAGGGGGTGTCGTAGGGGTACTCCACCGTCACGGGGCGCACGGTGAAGCCCGAGTCCGCGAAGTCGCAGGCCACCATGTTCACCGCCAGGGTGAGGGTCTCCAGATCCGTGCCCGTCATCTCCACGAAGAGGTCCGTATCCCCCGCTTCCACCGCGCCGATCTTGGCGCTGTTGATCACCGGCGGATAGGACAGGGTTTCTCCCGCATCGTCGGTCAGGTAGGGGAACTTTGGGAAGTCCGCCACGATGTAGCCGTATTCCTGGCCCTTGGGGTGCTTCTCGTTGATCTGCCTGAGGGAGAGCTTCTCCTCCAACCCCAGGGGCACGAAGGCCGTCGCGTCCGGATCGGCGGCCAGGTAGCGCACGGGCCACTTGATCAGGGAAGTCCGGTAGATGCCCATGGCGATGGACCGGCGCTTGCGGCCGTAGTTCCAGCAGAGCTTCTCCTGGGTCTGGATGACGTCCTTGAGCCGGGCGTCGTCCATGGCCGCCCCGGAGACCACGAAGGCCGCGATGTAGGGCCGGATATCCTTGAGGGCGGGATCCACCACGACCCGGTAGGCGCCGGATTCCTTCACCGCGCCGGGGGCGGAGAAGAAGGGATAGTCCGGCCGCTTTCCGCCGGAATGGATGCGCAGCTGCCGCGCGGCTCCGGCGGTGGACCAGAGGTCCGGCCGGTTCGTGTCGTTCAGCTCTATCTTGAGGGTGCGCTCCGCCTCCGGAAGGCTCTTGTCCGAATCCTCGTCCAGCTCCGCCTTGGCGCAGGTGAGGGCCTCCTCGAACTCGTCCCGGGTCTTCCAGCGGCGGCCGACCAGGCTATAGAACAGCTGCTCGTTGACTTCTATCTTAGGCATTCTTCGTTTCCTTGGCGCGGCGCAGGCGCACGTTCTCTATGTCGTAGCTGAAGAGCTCCCGCAGGTCGTTGAGCCCCAGGGCCATGAGGGCCATGCGGTCTATGCCGATGCCCCAGGCCGCCACGGGGACGTCCACCCCCAGGGCCCGGGTCACCTCGGGCCGGAAGATGCCGGACC
>CAYUPG010000239.1:0-4351 GCA_964446515.1 uncultured Treponema sp. | reverse complement strand
AAGGGATTGTACTGCGCGGCATCCGCCGCGCGAGGGATGCGTCGCTGCGCGCCGCGTCCCTAGGGGTTGATGATGGACTGCCTGATCCCACCTATGGGGTATGCCGGCGCATTTTTTAATTTGACAGCCGGCGGTCGGCTCCCTAAGGTTGAGGGTAGGCTGCGCGATTCCAGCTGCCGCGCATGGGTAGAAAGAACCGGGCAGAAAGTCCGGTGATTAGGAGGGCGCATTGTGTCCGTGTTCAGGTTGAGCGACGAATCGGTGACCGTGGAGAAACTTTTCGAGTCGATGCCGGTCGCCATGGCCCTCATCGACCGCGAGGGGCGGCACGTGGCCCTGAACCAGGCGCTGGCCTCCTTGAGCGGCTTGAAAGCCGCGGAGCTGATTGGCCGCAAGGTGGAGGATCTGAGCTCCGAGAGCGGCGAAAACATCCGGCGAGATTTCAGGTGCTTCGACGCGGGGATGGAGGTGCCCGATCATGAGCTCGTGCTGGGACTGCGGACCTATCTGGTCTCGGTCCGGCCCGTGCGCGGTCCGGCCGGCCATGCGGTGGGCGAGATGGTGGCCCTGACCGACATTACCCGGCGTAAGGAGGTGGAGGCGGAGCTCCAGGAGGCCAATAGGCGCTTGGAATACCTGGCGAGCCGCGATCAGCTGACGGGGCTCCTCAACGCCCGTACCTTTTACGAGGTCTGCGACCAAATCATTAAGGCGGCCCTGCGCGACAATGCGCCCTTCTCGGTCCTGTTCGTCGACCTCGATCACTTCAAGGGCGTGAACGATGCCTACGGCCACGAGGCGGGCGACCTGGTCCTTCGCACCGCGGCGGAGGCGCTTCGCTTGACGATGCGGGAAAGCGATGTGCTGGGGCGCGTCGGCGGCGAGGAGTTTGCGGCCTTCCTGCCCGAGACCGGCCTGGACGGGGCACTGGTTCTGGCCGAAAAGGTACGCGCTGCGGTGGAATCTTTGGAGATCCCGTACCGCGGTGCGGCCCTGCGGGTCACGGCCAGCGTCGGCGTCTCGGCCCGGATGCGGCATCATAAGTCTATCGCGGACATACAGCGCGATGCCGATCACGCGATGTACCACGCCAAGAAGGAAGGCCGCAACCGGGTTTCCTTCCTGGCTATGCCCTGCTACGTCGAGGACGATACGGAGGGATGCTCTTAAGCGGCCCTGTCCGCGGGCGTTTTGCACGGCTGGACTATCTCGAACAAAGAGCCGCCGCGGGTGTTCTACGGGCTTGCTTCTACGGTGGACAATTTGGAGCGGATATGTAAGTATAGTGTTGAAATATTTCAACGCAAAGGTCGATTGTATGAGCACAAGCCGCTACAGCCATTATGCATCCGAAATTTTGAGCCTCGTATACAAGGCGCCGGGATTGAGCCGCATAGAGCTGGCGGAACGGCTCGGTCTTGATAAGGCGACGATCACGAACATCTGCTCCGAACTGATATCGAAAGAGTATATGGAGGAGGAACTCCCCGACGACGGACGCCGCGGCGGCAGGAGGAAAATTCCCCTCAGGATCAACGACGCCGTCGGCTGCGTGCTGGGAGTGGAGGTTCAGCCTGAGTTCATCACCCTGAATGCCATCCGCCCTTCGGGGACGGTGATCCTCTCCGACACTACCTTCAGATCGGTCCGCGGCGGGGCTGCTGCGGAGGCGATACGGGACGCGATCGGCGCGTTCCTTGCGGACCCGCGGCTGAGCCGGGTCCGTCTGCTCGGAATAGGGATCGGCATGTGCGGCATCGTCGATCCGGCAAAGGGCGCTATAGTCTTCAGCCGGCCCATGAGCGTCGATAAGCCGCTTGAGGTTGCGGAGCACCTGAAGAACGCCTTCGGCGTTCCGGTCTTCATCGACAACGACGTCAAGTGCTGCTGCTACGGCCTGCTCGCGGCGGATAAGGTCGGGGAGACGAGGGACTTCCTTTACTGCCTTTGCGAATTCGTGGACGACGAAGATAATCCCGAAGCCTTCGAGCGCATCAGTCTGGGCATGGCGGCCGCCTTGGGCGGCGCGGTCCTGTACGGCTCGCGGGGCGCGGCGGGGGAATTCCGCAGCGCCTTCGCGAAGGAAAAGCGTCCTGGCCAGTTCACGAGCTGGAGCTATCCGGAATACCTTACCATGAAGAGCCGGCCGAAGATCCTCGCGGGCTTCTTCGAGGAGCTCGCCGCGAATATCGCCTTCATCGCCAACTTTTTGGATCTCACGGCGGTATGCCTGGGCGGCGGCATCGAAGCGTACGAAGAGGAATTCCGGCCCATCCTCACCAAGGCCGTCGGGGTCAATTGGATTTACCAGGAAGAGATGCCCAGGGACCTGGGCATCCGCTTCGAGAAGCCGGGAACCAAACCGGTCGCCCGCGGCGCGGGGGCGATAGTGCTGCGGCACCTATTCGCCGGACCCGGTTTCAGCGGTTTCGGTCCCATAGGCTACGAATACCTCCAGGGCATATCGGACCAATCGGCGCTCTGATCGGCGCCGCCGTATTATACGGCGAGCCGTCCGGGCTGCCCGCCCTCAGTGCTGCCGCAGCTCCGGGGCGTCGTTTCCCTTTATATACGCGACCAGTTCTTCTATGCGCCCGAAGGCCAGCGCGACTGCCGTATCGGCGGCTCCGTAATAGACGGCGAGCCGGCCGTCGTCAGGATCGTGCAGTGCCGCGCAGGGGAACAGGACATTCGGAACATCCCCGACGCATTCGTAGGGCGTCCGGGGGGATAGGAGGTACGGGCGGCAGCGATGCTTCACTACCCAGGGCTTTTCGCCGTCCAGGATTGCCCCGCCCATGCTGTATATCATGCCGCTGCAGGTGGTCTGCACCCCATGGTAGATGAGGAGCCAGCCCTCTTCGATTTTTATGGGCGCGGGTCCGGCGCCGACCTTGGTCCAGGCCCAGCCTCCGGCTGCGGCCATGACGTGCCGGTGTCTGCCCCAATAGGTCATATCGGGACTTTCGCTGTAGTAGATATCGCCGAAGGGCGTGTGGCCGTTGTCGCTCGGCCGGGAGAGCATGGCGAAGCGGCCGGTGATCTTTTCGGGGAAGAGTACGCCGTTGCGGTTGAACGGAAGGAAGGCGTTCTCGAGCCTTTCGAAGCGCTCAAAGTCCCGCGTCACGGCGACGCCGATGGTAGGCCCGTGGTAATGGCAGCACCAGGTGATGTAGTACGCGCCGTCCAACGCAACTAACCGGGGATCGTATCCGGAAGCCTCGCCGCCGTCCGCAAAGCGGATGGGCTTCTGATCGATATTCCATGAAAGGCCGTCGGCGCTGTATCCCAGGTGCAGCCGCTTATCCATCGTGCGGTAGTCGACACGGAATACGCCGATGAACCGGTCCTTATGGCGTATTACGGCAGAATTGAAGATGCTGTTGGCGAAAGGCAGCTGGTCCCGCGGTATGATCGGATTGGCGCTGTAGCGCCAGAGAGGATCCGTGCATCCTTGGGGGCGATCTTCCCAAGGCATGGCCATGGTACCCGAAAGGGTTCCGCCGCCGATAGAGTCGTTGTTCATGTGGTGCCCCTATGTACGCGTCCGCCGGTTTGCCTCGTAGTCCCGGGGACTTTTATCGGTACGGCGGCCCCTGCGCGGGGCCGCCAAGTCAATGGTCTGTCACTTTTTCCTAGATAAGAATTTAGTATATTCGGCCTGAACGTAGGCTATGAGCTCCTGTCCGCCCGCGGCGTTGACCCGGCGATGCAGCTCCTGGATGGACTGCTCGACGGGCACATCCTTGAAGGCCAGGCCGGCTTCGCTGTAGGCGAGCTTGATGGCCTGCACGGCGTTCGCGTGCTTGGAAAGATCCAGATCGAAGCCCAGGCTCTTAACCCTGACGGCCTTGTCGTTGAAGGCGGCGATGTTGTTCCACTTGTTCGGATCCTCGTCGTGCTTCAGGTAGTTCAGGAACTGGTTGGCGAAGGCCCACTGCCAGTCATGGGAGAAGCCGGAGTTCGGTATTCGCTGGATGACGTTCTCGCTGAGCTTGGTGTAGTGCTTCCCCTCGATGCCGAAGGCCCACAGGTTGTTCAGGTACTTGTCGGTGTTCATCAGGTCGAGGAATGCCAGCGCCTTCTCGGCGTTCCTGGAGGTTGAAGAGATGCCGTTCATGGAGCCGCGCATGCTCTTGTTGCTGACCTTGGGCTTGGTTATATCGACCTGCACCCAGGTTACCTTGTCGTTGGATTGCGAAGCTCCCATGCCGGGAATCAAGCCGCTTACGGTGGCGAATACCTTGCCCTCCTGCTTCAGGGTCTTCATGCGGGCCTGGTCCATGACTACGGCGTCGGCGGAGATGACCCCGCTCTTGAAGAGTTGCTGGGTTACCTTAAGCGCATTCAC
>CAYUPG010000238.1:0-4358 GCA_964446515.1 uncultured Treponema sp. | reverse complement strand
CCAACTCGTCAAGCGAGAGTACCTTGTCCGGCATGCCCCGAAAAAGGACCAAGGACGAGAGATCTCCTTCTCCTTGACCAAGAAGGGAAGGATTGCGGTGAAGGGGCATGAGACATTCACCAGCCTTACCATTACGCCGCTTATCGATATCGAGCATAGCTTGCCGCTCAAAGAAAGGGAGATAGTCGGACGCTATCTGGAATCCCTGAGAACGGCAATCGGGAAGTGAACTAGGTGATCATGCATTAACGAAGTTATCCCTTCCGCTTGCGCCTCGGGACGAGAAAACCTATCATTTACGACGATGGGCAAAAAATCCGTGCTGCCGGTCCGCCTGTTCGGCGCGCCGCTGGTGCTTCTGCTCCTTTCGATTCTCCTCTCGGGCTGCGTCCGCCCCGCCGCGTCGGCCTCCGCCGCGGGCGGAGCCGCGGACCTCTCCGCGGGGTTCGACTTCGGCCGCGGAGTTCTGGTGCGCCTGGACGGGGAGTGGGAGTACCGGGCCGGAGCGCTCCTGACGCCTGAAGATTTCGCCGCGGAGGAGCGCGGCGGAGGGACGAGGGCGCCCGCGGCCTTCGCGCGGGTTCCCGGGCTCTGGGCCGCCGCCGACGGGTTCGGGGCGCCCCGGGGCGATCCGACCGGCGTCGGCACCCTCAGGCTGGTCGTCGTCCTTCCTCCGGGAGACCGGACCTACGGGCTCCGGATCCCCAACGCCAACAGCGCGACGCGGGTCTTCGTCGGCGGCCGGCTCCTGGCGGAGATCGGCGCCGTGGGGGAGTCGGCCGACCGGGGCTACGCGCCGTCCAACGGCATCGCGGTGAAGGAGTTCCTATCCTCCGGCGGGAAGACGGAGATCGTGATGCAGGTCGCGAACTTCTCCGCCCCCTACATCGGCACCTGGGACTGCCCGGTGATCGGCGGCGCCGAGGCCATCGGCGCGAAGCGTCGGGGCGACCTCGTCTCGGCGGCCCTGGTGTCCGGGGCCCTCCTCATCATGGGGCTCTACCACATCGGACTCTTCCTCCTCCGCAAGAAGGACCGCACGTCCCTCTACTTCGGCATCGTCTGCCTCCTCATGACCGTCCGGAACCTCATCATGGGGGAGCGCATCCTGCTGGACTTCTTCCCCTCAGGCGAGGCGGCCTGGGCGTGGGCCTTCAAGATCGAGCACCTCTCGGCCCACCTCACGGTGCCCCTCTTCGCGGTCTTCTTCCGGGAGCTCTACCCCCGCTACGTGCGGCGCCTGCCCGTCCTGATCATCGTGTCCGTCGGCGCGGTCTGGGCCTTCCTGATCCTCGCGACCCTGCCGATGTTCTACCAGCGCTTCCTGCACTGGTACGAGCTTTTCCTCCTGATTTCGGGCCTCTACGTCCTGGCGGCCCTGATCGTCGCGGCGGTCAGGCGGGAGGAGGGCGCGGCCATGGTGGTCCTGGGGCTCTGCTTCCTTCTGGCTGCGGCGGCGAACGATGTGCTCCTCTCCATCGGGGTGATCGCGAACACGGTGTACCTCGCATCCTACGGCGTCTTCCTCTACATCTTCACCCAGAGCTTCCACCTCTCCATGATCTTCTCCAAGGCTTTCCGGGACATCGAAGACCTTTCCGAGGGGCTCAGGGAGAAGAACCGGGAGCTGGAATCCCTCCACACCATCGACCTGGCCATCGCGTCGAGCATGGAACTGAACATGATCCTGACGGTGATCCTGGAGCAGGCGAGGGAGCACCTGGGCGCCGACGCCGCGGACATCCTCCTCCTGGAGCAGGATTCGGATACCCTTTCCCTGGGCGCCCGGCTCGGCTTCAGGACCGACGCGCTCCTGCACACCCGGCTCAAGGCGGGGCAGGGCTTCGCCGGCCGCGCCCTCCTGAGCGACGAGGCTATCTTCGCGTCCCGGCTGGACCTGGACGCCGCAGGGTTCAGCAGGTCCCCCGCCTTCGCGGATGAGAGCTTCGTCTTCTACGCCGGGCGCCGCCTCACCGTCAAGGACAAGACCGTCGGCGTCATCGAGCTCTACCGCCGGCTCCCCTTCGCGCCCTTGCCGAGCTGGGAGCTCTTCTTCAGGACCCTGGCGGGCCAGGCGGCCATAGCGCTGGACAACTCGGCCCTGCTGCTGGGGCTCAGGCGGGCGAACGCCGAGCTTGAGGAAGCGAACGAGGGCACCATAGAGAGCTGGGCCGAGGCCCTGGAACTGCGGGACCAGGAGACCGAGGGGCACAGCCGGCGGGTTACCGAGGCGACGGTCGGCCTTGCCCGGGAGTTCGGCCTCTCGGGGCCGGAGCTGGACCGGGTGCGCAAGGGCGCCCTCCTCCACGACATCGGCAAGATGGGCATCCCCGACTCGATCCTCCTCAAGCCCGGTCCCCTGGACGCAGACGAGTTCGCCGTCATGAAGCGGCACCCGGTCATCGCCCGGGACCTCCTGTCCCGCCTGCGCTTCCTCCACGATTCCCTGGATATCCCGTACAGCCACCACGAGAAGTGGGACGGCTCGGGCTACCCCCAGGGACTCGCCGGGGAAGGAATACCCCTGCCCGCCCGGCTCTTCGCGGTCGTGGACGTGTGGGACGCGCTCCGCTCGGACCGGCCCTACCGGCAGGCCTGGGCGGAGGAGCGGGTCCTTGAACACATAAAAGCCCTGGCGGGGTCACACTTCGATCCCCGGGCCGTGGAGGCCTTCATCGAGCTGCGCCGGAAGGCGCAGCTCTAGAGGGTAAAGCGCGGTGCCCAGACGAAGAATTCGCGCCGGTTGCTGCACAGCTGCAGGGGGCGGAGGTCCCGGAACCCCATCTGGCCTATCCGTTTCAGGTAGAGGGGGATGGAGGAGACGAAGCCCCAGTCGTTCATCTTGATCGTGAGGAAGCCCCCTCTGAGCCGGAGATCGGGCCCGAAATTCTTGACCAGAAGCGACAGGGCGTAGGAGAGCTGATCCAGGGCCTCAAGGGGCGCTATGCTCATGTCCATCACCAGCCAGTCGGGATTCACGCGCTTCAGGTCCTCCGCCGTCAGGTGACGGGTCTCCTTGCGGATGGAGGTGAAGCGGGGATGGGAGAACACCGACGGAGCCATGTACTGGGGGTCCACCCCGGTCACCCGGAGACCCCGGGCGAGGAGGGCGCTGCTCGCGCCGCCGGGGGCGCAGCCGAGCTCCAGGGCGCTCATGCCTTCCCTGACGTCGCCCTTGAAGCGGTAGATGGCCTCCTCGATCTTGAGATAGGCCCGGGAGGGCGAAGCCTCCGGCAGGGGCAGGTCGACGATGTTCCCGGGGAGGCCGGAGAGGCCCTCGGCGGACAGGCTGTCCGAGTAGACGTGCCGGCCCAGGAAGACATGGAAGTCGTCGATCCAGATCAGGCTGTAGACCGCCTGGCCCGGCCGGGGGGCGCCGTCGGGAACGGGAAGGCCGCACTCCGAGAGGAGGCGCCGTATCCGGCCGTGCCGCACGAAGGGCGGCGGCTCCTCGCCGGGGACGTGTTCGTCCCGGTCGAAGCACTGGACGACCGCCCCGGCGGGGATGCCTTCGATCAGGGCGGCCAGGGACTCCCGGTCCTTGGCCTGACCCAGGGCCTCGCCCCACAGCCGGGTGAACACCGACCGCCTGCAGACCAGGGCGGGAGCGGCGTCGTCGGCTTCCTTGAAGGTGATGAATCCCGGCCGGGAGAAGGCGAAGCGGAGCTGCGGGAATTCCCGGGCGATCTCCGCCTTGACCGCCTTTTCGGCCCCGACCTGACAGGATGAGAAATAGAAGCGTGGATTCATAACGTGTCCCCCGGGCGAGTATAGAGGGAAGGGCCGCCCCTGTCAGCACGCCGCGCCGGACCCGAGGAGGTCGCGCCGCGCCGGCCCCCCTACAGCGAAAGCAGGGTGCGGTCGGACAGGTCGTGGCCCGCCCGCTCGCGGAAGAGGTCCACGAGGCCCCGGGGTGTCAGGGCCGAGCGCTCTTTCCCCGAGACGTCCAGGACTATGCGGCCCGAGTCCATGAGGAGGGTTCGATTGCCGCAGCCCAGGGCCAGCTCCATGTCGTGGGTGATCATGAGGGCAGTAAGGCCCGTCTCCGCGATGATGCGCCGGGTGGTGGCCATGACCTGGACGGAGGTCGCCGGGTCCAGGGCGGCGGTGTGCTCGTCCAGGAGCAGGAGCTTGGGCTTGGCTATGGTGGCCATCACCAGGGACGCCGCCTGCCGCTGGCCGCCCGAGAGGAGGCCCATCTTGGTCTTCATGCGGTCTTCGAGGCCCAGCTTCAGGTGCGCCATGAGCTCCCGGAAGTAGGCGGAATCCCGCCGGTTGACGGCGAAGAAGGACTTGGAGGCCGTCCGGGTGTAGGCCAGGGCCAGGTTCTCCTCTATCGTCATGTTCGGCGCCGTGCC
>CAYUPG010000237.1:0-4500 GCA_964446515.1 uncultured Treponema sp. | reverse complement strand
CGCCCCAGACCACGGACTCGTAGAAGCCCAGCTCAAGCTTAGGGTGGGGCTTGAAGTCTATGGTGTGGAGGATGAGGTGCTTGTCCGGGTACTGCCCCTCGGCGAAGTCGTCGGTGGCGGTGAGCTCCAGGAGGGCCACGCCGAAGGACCAGCGCTCCTTCCGGTAGGTCAGGCTGAAATGCCCCGCCCGCCCCGCCTGGGGGCCCACCACTATGCCGTTGTCGAAGAAGGGGCCGAAGGAGGTCCTGTTGAGTCCGGCCTGGAAATAGAGGTCCGCGGTTCCTACGGCCAAATTGCTCGTCCAGTTCTGCAGGATGTTGATGGGGCCGACGTTCGCCCAATCCAGGACGAAGTCCGGGTAGGGAGAATAGGCGCCGGGGACGATGAGCTCCTTGCCCGGGTCCCGCAGGGATCCGTAGATCCCCAGGGCGTAGGAGGCGCTCAGCCACTGCTCAAGGCGCAGGGTGCCGTCTATGGTCGGAGCCCCGAAGAGCGTGGCGTCGCCGCCCTCGCCGACGATGGTGCCCACGACGCCCACGTGGTAGGGCCGGGCGGAGGGCCGCAGGGCCTCCAGGTAGCGGCCGGCCTTCTCCCGGGCATCGGCGTTGCCCCGCTCCGCCACGGAGCTCAGAAGCTCGTCCAAGAGCTGGGCCGGATAGGGCCTGAGCTGGGGAAGAGAACCGACATAGCCGCGGACGGCCCAGCGGTCAAGGTCCTTGTACAATTGATCGTTGGGATCGTGGACGACCTGGGCCCAGAGGCCCGCCGCCGCCGCCATCACCGCAATCGCGGCTATTAAACGTTTCATGCCTGCGCTCCCTATTGTAAGGTATACTCCACCGACAGGGCCAGTTCGGCCCCGAATTCCGTAGCTCCGGCGCGGTGCTCGCTATTTTGTACCACAGAACCGGCGATATAGGAAGTGAAATTGAGGCGCGGCGTGGCCTGGAAGCGCCAGGTGCCGCCGGCTATCCACCGGTTCATGGCGATTCCGCTCGGCGTCGACTCCTCCACCGCCGCCTCGCCCTTGGCCCAATCCCAGCTCAAGCCCCGCCGGCCCTTGGCCGCATAGGAGAGGCCCAAGGAGAGGCCGTGCCGTCCCGCCAGGAAGTCCGCCCCCGCCGCGAGGAGTATGGTGTCCCTCCCCTCCGGGTGTCCCGTCCAGGCGTAGCGCAGGTCCTTGGACGTGAGCTCCGAAAGCCGCCGCATCCAGACATAGGAGGCGAAGGGACTGGACAGGGTGTAGAGGTAGGGATCGGTATACAGGGCCTCGAAATGGAACGACGCCCTGGTCCCGGAGATATCTCTTGAATGCTCGACTCCGAAGAGCCAGCCCAGGCCGTTGGGGCTGTTGTCCTCGGGCCAGCGCTTGAGCTCGTAAGCCGTGGCGTATTGGTTCATCACGAACTGGCCGTAGAAAGCCAAGGACGGGCGGGGCGCCCATTCCAGGTCCACGGAGAAGAGGGACCCCACCATGTCGGAATCCGGGTCGGTTCCCCACTTGGGATAATCCCGCCAGGCGAAGTAGGAGTGGTACATGGCCAGGGGGTTGAGGTAGCGCAGCTCCAGGGGGGAATCGCCCACCAGCACGCCCTCCCCGAGGCCGAGGCTCAGCCGCTTCCAAAGCCTGAAGTCCCAGCGGTGGAGGTAGAGGTAGCGCTGGTTCGTGGCCTGCAGGTAGGGCTCCTCACCGTAGCCCGCCTCGATCGAGCTCTCGGAAAGCAAATCGGATATCGAAAGGGGCAGCTGGGCCACGAAGAGGGAATATTTGAAGTTGGGCGAAAAGAGGGAGAACCGGGCGAAATCGTAGTAGTCCGGGGTGTCGGAGAGGCTCAGGTTGCCGCGTATGCCGGAACCGAAGGACGCCTTGTCCCTGCCGATCTGAAAATTCCACCAGGGGCCCCCGGCGGAGAGGAAGGACCGCAGGGGCATGTTCATGTCCAGTCGGGAGGGATCGTAGGGCACGTTGCCCGCGACCGGGGAAGAGCCTTCCCCATAGAACGAAGGATCGGTGCGGAGCACGAGGGCTCCCGCGGCGTACACCGACTCGCCCAGGAAAAACTGGAGGGGCAGGGAAAGGAGGGCAGGATTATCCGCCTCGGATCTAGTCCAGGGCAGCTCGCCGTTGGTCCGTGCCCTCCCTTCCAGGTTCAGAGCAAGGTCGAGGTCGAAGCCCAGCGCCCCGTCTTTGAGCAGGGGCCTGGGATTAAGGGCCGCGGAAACCCGCCCGTAGGCTTCCGCGGCGGCGCCCTCCAAGGCGACCTCCGCGGCATCCTCCAGGATATTGAGGACCTCGTGCCGGGAAAGGGGCGGCGTGAAGGACAGAAGGCTCCGCCCCGACAGCCGCGCAAGGTAGCGAAGATCGTCCAGCACGGGATCGCCGGGGGAAAATAGGATGAAGGGCGCGGCGGCGGCAGGCGGCGCTCCGACGGCGGCGCCCAGGGCGGCGAAGAGCGCGGCGACGCGCAAGGCGCGACCTGCGGCAGACAACATGCGGCTGTTCATTGCGCCCATGGTACCACGCTTCCGCTTCCGGGTACAAGATTCGCAGTAAGTCTTGACATATCGATAGAAATGTATTTATATGCTGATAGCAATTATTGAGGTTAGCATGCATAAACAACTCTGCGCCCTCAAGGGCCTGCTGCGCCTGGTGGCGGGCCTGGAAGAGGAGATCATGGAGCGTTACGGACTGACCCTGACGGAAGCCCTGACCCTCTGCTCCGTGGGGGGCGGCTGCTCGTCCACGGGGGACCTCGCCGCGGAGGTCGCCCTATCCCCTTCCCGCCTTTCCCGGGTGCTCGGCAAGCTGGAGCGCAAGGGCCTGGTGGAGCGGCGGCGGCGGGCGGAGGACCACCGCAATTGGGAAACCGAACCGAGCCCTTCGGGGAGGCTGCTGCTGGAAGACATGCGGGCAACCGGAGTAACCGTGCCGGGCCCTCTGAACGCGTATCTGGAAACCATAGCCCAAGGAGAGCAACATGGCTAAGTACCTCATCATCGGGGGCGTCGCCGGGGGCGCCACCACGGCGGCCCGCCTGCGCCGGAACGACGAGCACGCGCAGATCATCATGGTGGAGCGGGGAGACTACGTCTCCTACGCCAACTGCGGCCTCCCCTACTACGCCGGGGGCGTCATAGCCGAGCGGTCGAAGCTCTTCGTCATGACCCCCGAAAAATTCCGGGAAACCTTGAACATCGACGTGCGGGTCGCCACCGAGGCTACGGCCATAGACCGCTCCGCCAAGACGGTCTCCCTCACGGACAAGAATACCGGCAGGACCTACGCCGAGTCCTACGATACCCTGATCCTGTCTCCCGGCGCGGAGCCCCTGCGGCCGCCGATCCCGGGCCTGGACTTGGAGGGCATCTTCACCCTCCGTTCGGTTCCCGACGTGGACGCCATAAAGGAAGGGATAGACCGCAGGCGGCCGGAACGGGCGGGGGTGGTGGGGGGCGGCTTCATAGGCCTGGAGATGGCGGAGAACCTGGCCCACCGGGGCGCGGCGGTGACGGTGGTGGAGGCCCTGGACCAGGTGATGGCTCCCCTGGACTTCGAAATGGCGGCCCTGGTGCACCGGCACCTGCGGGACAAGGACGTGGAGCTGCGCCTGAATGACGCGGTCGCGTCCTTCGAAAAGCGGGGAAGCCGCATCGTCGTGAAGCTCGCCTCCGCCGACGAGCTTCCCACGGATATGGTCGTGTTCTCCGTGGGGGTGCGGCCGGACAGCGCCCTCGCCCGGGAGGCGGGCCTTGAAACCGTCCCTGCGGGAAGGCCGGGCGCCGGGGCCATCCTGGTGGACGAGCACTTCAGGACCAGCGATCCCCACATACGCGCCCTGGGGGACGCCGTGGCCGCACGGCACGCCCTGAGCGGCGAGGCGACGGTGGTTCCCCTGGCGGGACCGGCGAACAAGCAGGGGCGCCTGCTCGCGGATGCCCTGGTCTTCGGAGACGGCCCCTCCAACGCCTGGAGAGGGGCCATCGGGACCGCGGCGGCCAAGGTGTTCGACCTTACCGTGGCGGCCACGGGCTTGAACGAGAAGTCCCTGGAACGCCTGGGCCTCCCCCGCCGTGCGGTCGTCGTCCACCCCAACAGCCACGCGGGCTACTACCCGGACGCCCTTCCCCTCTCCCTGAAGCTCGTCTTCCATCCGGAGACCGGCATAGTTTGGGGAGCCCAGGCGGTGGGCTACGACGGGGTGGACAAGCGCATCGACGCGGCGGCGGCCCTGATCGGCATGGGGGCCTCGGTGGCGGACTTCTGCGCCTTCGAGCAGGTCTACGCTCCGCCCTTCTCCTCAGCCAAGGACCCGGTGAACATGGCGGGCTTTGCGGCGGAGAACGTCCTCGCGGGCCGCAGCTCCGCGATCTCCTGGAAGGAATTCGAAGAGGAGCGGGCCGCGGGAGCCTACGTTCTGGACGTGCGGAGCCGGGAAGAGTTCGAGCTGGGCGCGGTGCCCGGCGCGGTCTGCATCCCCAACACGGAGCTGCGCGGAC
>CAYUPG010000236.1:0-4603 GCA_964446515.1 uncultured Treponema sp. | reverse complement strand
CACCCACATCCTGGCCTTCGAGGACGGGGAGGTGGTCTGGTACGACGGCAACTGGTCCGAGTACGCCGAATGGCGGCGCGAACAGCTCGGCGCCTCCGCCGACCGCCCGCACCGCTACGTGTACAGGAAGCTGGAACGGTAAGGACGGCTACAGAGGTCCTAGAGGCTTGCGGGCGGTCCTGCCGTAGATCGCCGGTTCGCGGGCGGACACACCGCCTTCCCGCGAACCGCGCCGCCGCGCTTTGCGCGGCGCCCGCGCTGCGCGCGGCGCCCGCACTCTAGGACTTTTGCTTGACTGCTATATCCTTCAATGCTACACTGCCGGAAGGGTTGCTTTGGAGATAATTATAATATTTTGCGATATCCCCAGCAAAGGGCTTAAACCCTAATAATTCGGCTCTCAAGTAAGATAGGGTTATGCAATGCTCGCAGAAATAGCGCAGAACAGTATGCTCTCTTCCCTGATCATCAAGCTCTTTCTAGAGGCCGCGCTGATCATGGTTCTTAGGTCGATGGCCAAGAGCGATACCGAAAACATACTCTCCTGGGCCTATGGAGCGACGGGATTCTTGATCCTACGGGACGTTGCAGCGACCTTTATTCCCGGCGGAAGCGTACTGCCCTTCACCCTGACTGTCTTTCCCTTCTTTTTTCCCGCAGCCCTGTGGTGGAGATCGGAGAAGAAAAAAGTCCTGATTTTCGGCCTTGCCGCCCTTGCGGCGGGGATACTGCCCGCAGTCTTAGCCGGCGCGGATCCCCGTTATGGGTCTCTCCGGTACGGAGCGGCGGCCGCTTCCGGCCTCGTCGCCCTGCTGATGCTCAGGAGGAGACGCAAGGCCGAAAGGAAGGAAGGTTTTCCCGGGACCAGGACGGGAAAGCTCGTCGGTGCGGCAGGCTTGATCCTTCCGGCCGCGTTCGCCCTCCTGCGGCCGGATTCAGACATGCTTCTCAACAGCATAGTCCTTCCCGCTTCCTATCTCTGCTTCATCTTCGCCGCCCTGGACTACGGGTACGCCGGCGTTTCCGCCTTGATCGTCGACAGGGATGCGCTGGCGGAGAATATCGATACCCTCTACGGATTCGTGCTGCATTCATCCGATTCCCTCAGAGCCGGGGGCGATCTGAACAAGCTTATGAACTATGTCGCCGGGACCTTGGCCGAGGAGAGCGCCGCAGACGGGTCCCTGGTGCTCATGGTAGACGACTTCGAGGACACGGTGAGCGCCTATGCGCTCGCGGGAAACTTTTCGCCCATCTCCGAAGTGCCCGACGAGATTCCCCGCTCCGCGGAGGGGATACGGGACTGGCTCTCCCATATGAAGCTTCCCTTGGGGGAGGGAATAATCGGCGAGACGGCCAAGAGCGGGAAGGCCGTCTACCTAAGGGATGCAGCTAAGGATCCCCGTATCGTAGTGCACCCATCCTTTCCCGTAGGAAGCCTCATCGCCGTGCCCTTTCTGGTGGAACCCCGGGTCATAGGAGTCGGCGTGGTGGTCCGGCGGAAAGGCGCGGATCCCTTCACCGACAAGGACTTCGACCGCGCCTCCCTGCTCGCGGACTTCTCCTCCCTGGTCATCAACAACATCTTCTCCTTCCAGGACGTGACCGAACGTTCAGATATCGACACCGCGGCGACGATAGCCGAGGATATTCAGCGGAATATGCGCCCGAAGCGCATACCCAAGATCTCAGCCTTGGATATGGGCGTCTACTCTGAAAGCGCCCGGGGCGTATGCAGCGACTACTACGACATCATCACCGTGAGAAAGGACAGGGTCTACCTCGTGATGGGCGATGTGGCGGGCAAGGGCATCCAAGCCGGACTCATAATGGTCATGATCCGGGCAATACTCCACCTGGTGACCAACACGGATAGGGATGCGGCGACGATCCTGAGCTGGATAAACAGGGGGATTACCGGAAAGATCGACCTGGACCACTTCGCGACGCTGCAGATCATCGTGATGGACCCCACAACCGGGGAGTGCGAATATGCCAATGCCGGACATAAGCCCCTCTTGGTGTGGAAGCAGGCCATGGGTTTGGTGGATGCGGTGGAGTCGGGCAGCGTTCCCATCGGAGTCGAAAAGGGAACCGAATTCTCTTCGGTCCATTTTTCCCTCGATAAGGAAGATGTGCTGCTGCTCTATACGGACGGCGTAGTCGAGACCATCAACCCTTCGGGTCGGCAATACGGCGTAAAGAGCCTGACCGGGGCTCTGCATAAATTCCACGCCCTGCCGTCCATGGAGATAGCCCAGAAAATAAGGGACGACATCAAGAGTTTTATCGGCAGCGCGCGGCAACACGACGACCAAACCGTTCTGGTAATTAAGACCAGACGACAAAATTAAGAGCTGGAGCGAATATGGAACTTAAGATCCGCAAGAACGGGGAGACCTACATCATCGATGTTCAGGGAGAAATGGATCTTTATAATTCATACAAGCTCAAAGAGCTTGTCATGAAGATGCTTGATAAGAAGGTAGGCCGATTCATCATAAATCTTGAAGGGGTTGACTATATAGATTCCAGCGGCATCGGAGCGCTGATCTACATCTGCTCCACCATCAAGAAGATGAGTCTGAAACTGACCATCACCAATATTCACGGATCGGTCAAGAAGGTCATAGAGCTTACCAAACTCATGGGGTACTTCCCGATCAGCGCATCCCTTGAAGACGCCGTTAGGCAGATGGAAGGCTAAGACATGGACACTATCATCGAACTAAAGGCCGACGGTTCATCGGAACTATTCGACAAGACGAATATGCTCTTCAAGGAGTTTCCGTCGGATTTCCGCCAGATACGGTACTTCACCCTCCTGATCGTCCAATCCGCGCCGCCGGAGATTAAAGAGCTCAATCTTCTGGAACAGCAGATATCGGAGATCATCAAGAATGCGGTGAAGCATGGAAACCGCTCGGACATCGCTAAGAAGGTGCGCGTCTGGTATTCCTTCACTTCCGAAGAGGCGCGCCTCATCGCGGAGGATGAAGGTGAGGGATTCCAGGGCCTGGAGCAGTGGAACGAGTTCAACCGGAAACGGCTGCAGTGCCTGCACGACCAGAACTTCGAACAGCTCGGGGACTATGTATCCTTCAGAACGGAGCGGAGCGACGACCACGACGGAGGCAACGCCCTGTTCGCGGCCCTGGAATATTGGAACGGCGGCTTCGTCTTCAATGATAAGCGCAACGCGGTGGCGGTCAAGAAGAACTTTCCCAAGCGCCGCCACGGCATCGAGATAGAAGACTAGGGATCCACTTCCTTCGACCTATACCTTGCCGACCAAGAACGACGCATCTTGGTCGGTGAAGGGTTTTCCGTATATGAATTCAAAAAGGAACCGGAGATCCTCCGGAGCGGTGTCCAAAAACCTGCAGCCGAAGTATCCCATGGAGGGGTCCTTGTAGCGCCGCACGATCCTGGCTGCGGTCTTGATGGTCCGTTTGGGCGTGGCAAGCTGTACGTCCAATTCGCAATCCGTCAGAAGGGCGGAGGACAGGGCCGAATGGGGATACGCGAAGAGCAATCCGGAGGCGCTGATGTCCACCACCTTTCCCTGGAATACTTCCTTCTTAACCCGGCCTTTGTCGAAATAACCGTTCTCCTTGAGCGAGAAGGCGAGCACCTTCGCGAATTGATACAGCGTATCTATGACGCCGTAGTCGAAGGGAGGCTTCCCCGGAGCGCCTATCCAAATGTGGATGTAGCCGATCACGTATTCCTGGAACAGCAGGGGCACCCAGGCGTCGGAAAATATTCCCGCGTCCCGCTTGGATTTAATGAAGCGGGCAAGGCTGTCCTCGACATACACCTTATCCACCCCGGAATTCTCCAAGAACTTCTTGAAGTCCTCTCCCGTGATGATCCGCTTTTTGGGGTAGGGGTCTTGCTCCGGAAGATCCGAATACGTCGAAGGGATGAAGAGGGTCTTCCCCGTTTCGCTCACCACCTTCTCTTCCGTGCCCGTAGGCTTCACATCCTTGAAGATGTTCAGCTTGTAGCCGGTCGCAGAATCCTGGACCCACAGGGAAAGCTGGTTGACCAGCTCCCGGATGTCCTTCGGATCGTAGTTTTCCATGAGAGAAGACATTTCCTCCTGCTCATACTCCTGGACCTTCGGAAAGGACAGATTGTACCTATCTCCGTGGAACATGAACTGAACCTTCAGGTCCTGGGGAGAGGACACGCGGGAAAAAGAGCGGGCTAGGTTCTTGTAGAGAAACTCCGGAGCCTCCGCGATGATCGCATCGTCCTTCACCGAGAGAACGCCCACGGAGAAGGTGATGACTTGGCCGCGGTAGTCGAAGGTCAGATCCAGCTTGTGCCCGGACTTAAGGCCGGCGATGGTCGTATTCGCCTTGAGGGACAACTCCAGCTTGGGCGGACGATCCAGGGTGATGGTGTACTCCGTCCTGTTGAAGAAAGCCATGACGGTGATCTGTTCGTCGTACAGCACCTTGAGCAGGAAATCCTTCTCTATCCGCTTGATGGGCGTCGCCATGCAGCACTCCTAAAAAAAGCGTGTATAGGTAAAGGGGTCATACCGTTCGGAAGAGGGCTCATCCAAGCGCAGATCCTCGACGAGCCACTCGTC
>CAYUPG010000235.1:0-4688 GCA_964446515.1 uncultured Treponema sp. | reverse complement strand
AGTACTCGAAGGAGCCGGAATTGGCCCGCTTGTTGGGGGTGATCACCGGAACGGCGGCCTTCAATAGATCAATGTACCGCGCGGGGACGGCGTCCGCGGCGGTGCAGTCGCAGAAGGCGGAGTTCGGCAGGTTCAAGGACTGGATGCGGGCCGCGAAGGCGTCCAGGTCCAGGGCTTCGCCCTTCTCCGCCAGGAGGGCCCTTACCGACCGGGGATCCAGGCCCGCGGCGTCGAAGACCATGCGCTTGGAGTTGGCCACCCCCACAAGGTTGATGCGTATCTTGTGCCGGTCCGCCAGCACCTCCCGCTGGCAGGCGATCTGCTCCAGCAGGGTCCCCCCGATCAGGCCTATGCCCACCAGGAAGAGGTTCACGGACCGCACTCCGGAAAGGAAGAAGGCCTCGTGGACGGCGTTCAGGGCCTTGGACTCGTCGTTCCGGGAGATGACGGCGGAGATGTTGAGCTCCGAGGAGCCCTGGGCTATTGCGACGATGTTGACCCCGTTGCGCCCCAGGGCGTGGAATACCTTGCCGGCTATGCCGGAAGTGTGCTTCATCCGCTCGCCCACCACGGCGATGACCGACAGGTCCTTCTCCACCACCGGCGGCTCGATGGAGAGGGCGGCGATCTCCCGCTCGAATTCCTCCTTAATTGCCGTGGCGGCCGGCAGGGCGTCCGAGGGAAGCACGGCGAAGCAGATGGAGTACTCGCTGGAGGACTGGGTGATGAGGATGACGTTGATGCGCCTGCGGGCGAGGCAGCCGAAGAGCCGGGAGGAGAAGCCCGCCACCCCCACCATGCCGGAGCCCTGCAGCCGCACCAGGGCTATGTCCTTCATGGAGCTCACTCCCCGCACCGGGTACGGGCTGGGCTCCGCGGCGTCGCTGATCAGGGTACCCGTGCAGGAGGGGTTGAAGGTATTGCGGATGCGTATGGGGATGCCCTTCTCCAGGGCGGGGCGCACGGTGGGAGGATGGAGGACCTTGGCGCCGAAGTGGGAGAGCTCCATGGCCTCGATGTAGGAGATGGAGTCGATGCGGAAGGCGTTCTTGACGGACCGGGGGTCGGCGGTGAGTATGCCGTCCACGTCGGTCCATATCTCCACTTCCTTTGCATCTATGGCGGCTCCGAAGATGGCCGCCGAGAGGTCGGAGCCGCCCCGGCCCAAGGTGGTGGTCCTGCCGTCGGCGGTGGAGCCTATGAAGCCCGTGGCCACCTGCAGGTTGGGCCGGGCGTCCAGGAGGGACCGGATGTTGGCGTAGGTCTCTTCCCCCAGGAAGCGGGCGAAGCCGAACTGGTCGTCCGTCTTGACGACCAAACGGGCGTCCAGGAAATCCGCTGGGGTGAGCGCTGCGGAGAAGGTCTGGGCCACGATGAAAGCGGAGAGCCGCTCCCCGAAGCTCATGACGTAGTCCAGAGTGCGCGCTGAAAGCTCGGCCAGGATGGCCACGCCGTCCAGGGTGCGGCGGAGCTCCGCGGCGGCCGCGGTGATGAAGTCGGCGGCGGCGGCGGCGCGGTCGGCGGGCAGAAGCTCCGCGGCGGCCTCCAGGTGGCGCGCTTCCATGGCGGCGAGGGCATCGGCATAGGTGCCGTCGCCCTCCGCGGCGGCCTTCGCGGCGGCGATGAGGCCGTCGGTGACCTTGGAGAAGGCGGACACCACCACTACCCGCACGCGGCCCGCGTGCTCCTTACCCTGAATGATTGAGACGAGCTTGCGGATCGCCTCGGGCGACCCCACCGACGTACCGCCGAATTTACAAACCAGCATGGTGCACTTCCTATGGCTTCGTATAAATATGCAATTATCCCCTAGGTTCTACGATTTTTTGGAATATTTATCAATAGCAGAGAGAGGAACGGTGTGGCATGGGCGCGTCGTGACAAAGGTCGGTCCCTAGGATATACTGGGTCTCCTATGACCTTATTCCTGGCCTACCGCAACTTGACCAGGCGCCTGCGGCGCTACATGTTCATGGCCCTGGCCGTTTCCGTGGCCTTCGCGCTCATAACCATAGTCACCGGAGCGGCCTACGGGGCCCTGGAAGCCATCAAGGACAAGGCGGCGCGCTATTTTTCAGGACACCTCAGCATCACCGGCTTTCTTCCCGGGCTGAAGCACGGCATCGCGGACCCCGGCGGGGTGATCGAGACCCTATCCGGGGCAAAATTGCCCGTACGCACCATAGCTCCCCGCACGGTCTACTATACGGGGGACGCCCGCATCTTCTTCGGAGGGGAGACCATACGCCAGCGCAAGCTCATCGGCATCGATTTTTCCGCGGAAGGAGTAGAGTTCGACGGGCTCCGCTTCACCCAGGGACACTGGAGGGGCATGCTGGAGGGCGGGGAACCGGGCATACTGCTGAGCGCGGTGGCGGCGAAGATCCTGGGCTGCAGGCCCGGGGACGGGATCTCCCTATCCCTGAGCACCGATACGGGACAGTACAATACCGCGGAGCTCATCGTGCAGGGCATCTTCGACGAGACGAGCCTGTTCGGCTACGCGGCCTACATCGGAATCGAAGACCTGAACCGATTGCTTCTCAGGCCCGAGGGGGCGGCCACCGATGTGGCGGTCTATCTGAAGAGCGGAGCCGATTCCAGACGCCACGCGGCGACGGCGCTGCGGGCCTTGGAGAGCCGCTACCGGACGGCGCCCCTGTTCGCATCCCGGGAAGAGCGGGATGCGCGGCTCGGCGCCATGCTCACCGAACCGACCTTGGTCATCCTCACCCAGGATGCCCAGCTCTCACAAATCAGGCAGCTCCTCGACGCCCTTCTGGCCATAACCTACTTCGTCCTCCTTATATTCCTGACCATCGTCATGGCGGGCATCCTCAACACCTATCGGGTGCTGGTCCACGAGCGCCGCCGGGAGATCGGCATGCTCAGGGCCCTCGGCATGGGCAGGAAGCATGTGCGCGTGCTCTTCATAAGCGAGGCGGCGCTGCTGGCCCTCTCATCCTCCGCAGTCGGCCTCCTCCTGGGCCTGGCGGCCCTGCGCATACTTTCCTACCTGGACTTCAGCTTCCTGCCGGGGTCCGGCCTCTTCCTTGAGAGCGGCCGCCTGCGCTTCGAGCTGAACGGAACCGTCGTCCTGGGCAACGGGGCGATGATGGCCGCCGCCGCGGTGATCGCCGCATGGGGTCCCGCGAAGAAGGCCGGACGCATACGTCCCGCGGAAGCCATGAGGAGCGCCTGAATGCTGCTGATTCGACTCGCCCTGCGGAACCTGCTGCGGCACCCCGTCAAGACGGCCCTCATCTCCGCCTTCATAGTCATAGGGTCGGCCCTGGTCTTCGTCGCCGACAGCGTCTTCGAGAGCACCGAGACGGGGATGGAGAAGAGCCTCGTGGGAAGCCTCACCGGCCACTTCGCCGTAGCGGCTCCGGCGGACGAAGCCTACGGGCTCTTCGGCAATGAAATCCCCATCGTCGGCGAGTATGAGGGGATAGAAGCCATCGCCGATTTCGACGCCGTGGCATCGACGCTCCGGGACCTTCCGGCCGTGACCGCGTGGACCCCCCTGGTATCCACCCCCTCCCATGCGAATATCGCGGGCTACGGAACGCCCGCGGCGGTCTTCGGCATAGACCCCGCGTCCTACTTCGAGGTATGTCCGGATGTGGAGCTCCTTTGGGGAGACGTATCCGCCCTGAGCGCAGGCGGGGTATTCCTGAACGAGCGCATGGCCGCAGCGGCGGAAAAGAGCCTCGGACGCCCTCTAGCGGAGGGGGATGCGATCACCTTCTCCCTGGCGGCCGGGGGCAGCTTCCGGCTGCGGACGGGCACCCTGGCGGGCGTGGTGCGCTATCCGGCCCCATCGGAGATCCTGGACCGCATCATTCTGGCCGATCCGGTGACGGTCCGGGCCCTCGCGGGCTACACTCTCGGCTATGCGGTAGGGAATAGCGAGGCCGACGACGGCGTCGATCAGGGAGGCGACCTCGGCGATCTGGACGCCCTCTTCATGGGAGCCGACGACTTCGTCTCCGATGATGCCGGGGGGCTCACCCTTGCGGGGGTAGAGCGGGACATGGCGGATACGGAAAAGCGGGACGAGCTGGTCCGCACCGACAGCGCGGCCTGGAGCTTCGTCCTGGCCAAGGGCGCCGACCTTCCTTCGGGCGCTGCGGCGGGTAGGGAAGCCCGGCGGCGGTTCACGGCGGCGGGAACGGACGTCCGGGTCATGGGCTGGCACACCGCGGCGGGCACCGGCGCCGTCGCCCTCCTGGCGATACGGACCATCTTCAACATCGGCGTATCGGTGCTCGTGTTCGGCTCGGTGCTGGTGGTGATGAACGCCCTGGTGATCTCCGTCCTGGAGAGGACCGCGGAAATCGGCTCGATGCGGGCCCTCGGCGCATCCAAGGCCTTCATACGCAGGCTCTTCATCCTGGAGACGGCCCTCCTGACCGTCCTCTCCTCGCTACTGGGGATAGCCCTGGGAGCGGCGGCGGCGGGTATTCTTGCCCTCCGGGGCATCCCCATCGCGAATCCCCTCCTGGCGGCTCTCTTCGGGGGCGACCGGCTGCGCCCCGCCCTGGGCTGGGCCCTCGCAGCCAAGCATATGGCCGGCGCGGCGGTGATCGGCGCCCTCGCGTGGCTGTATCCGGTGATGCTCGCCCTTCGGGTTCCCCCCGTCGCAGCCATGGCGGACCACGAATAGCCGGACACCGGGGGTTTTT
>CAYUPG010000234.1:0-4688 GCA_964446515.1 uncultured Treponema sp. | reverse complement strand
GAGGGCACTATGGCCATCATGATGATGACGATGAGCATGTAGGGAAGCCCGTACATGATGTCCACGAAGCGCATGAGCAGATTGTCTACGCGCCCGCCCAGATAGCCCGCCACCGCGCCGACGACGATGCCTATGAGCACCGCCGTGATGGTACCCACCAAGCCGATGCCTATGGAGATCCGCCCCCCGTACACGATGCGCGCCAGCATGTCCCGTCCGAGATAATCGGTGCCAAGGAGGTAGACGCGCCTGTGGGCCGGGTCGTGGGCTATGGAGTCCACCACCTTGATGAGCTCCGCTTCCTGAAGGATCAGCTCCTGCTTGAGGTCTTCCCGGTTCTGGGTTTCCAGGACCTTCTTGAGCTGGACGATGCGCTTCTCCACCTTCTCCACCGCCAGGGTGCCGGCAGGTGTGAAGGAGGGCGGCAGATTCAGGTGCATAAGATGCTGGGAGCTGGGGCTGTAGAAGGGCAGCACCGGAGCCAGGAGTGAAATGAGGATATAGAAGGATACGATGTACAGACCCATGAGGGCCATGTGGTTCTTCTTGAGGCGCTTCCACGCGTCCGCCCAGAGGGATACGGGCTTAACCGCCTGGTCGAACTCGTTGAGCACCTGTTCGTTGGTATCGGCCATGGAACGCTCCTACTTGTACGAGATCCGGGGATCCAAGAGCCCGTACACGATGTCGACGATGAAATTCATAGCCACCAGTATGGCCGAATAGACGATGATGTCCCCCATGATGAGGGTGTAGTCCCGGTTGATCGCGGACTGGATGAAGATCTGGCCCACCCCGGGGACGACGAAGACCTGCTCCACCACCACGGAGCCGGTGATTATGCCGGAAAAGGCGGGCCCGAGATACGAGACGATGGGGAGCAGGGCGCCCTTGAGCACGTGCTTGACCACCACCACCGATTCCTTGAGTCCCTTCGCCCGGGCGGTGCGGATGTAGTCCGAGCGCAGGACCTCCAGGATGGAGCCCCGGGACAGTCGGGCTATGTAGGCGAAGTAGGGAAAGGCCAGGGTGGCCGTGGGCAGGATCATGGTCTTAAGCCCCGCCCGGCTGTTTATCCAGCCGGAGGTGGGCAGCCAGTCCAGCTTCATGGCGAAGATGTATTGGTAGATGGGCGCGATGACGAAGAGGGGCACCGAGATGCCGATGACCGCCACCGACATGGCCGCATAATCCGGCCATTTGTTCTGCCTGAGGGCGGAGGTGACCCCCGCACCGATACCGAGCACAAGAGCCAGGCCCAGGGCGGCGCTGCCCAGGACTATGGACGTGGGCATGGTGGCGGCTATCAGCTCCGTGACCGTCTTATCCTGGTATCGGAAGGAGGGCCCCAGGTCTCCGCGCAGGAGGTCCCCCAAGTACCGGCCGTACTGTTTCCAGAGGGGCTCGTCCATGTGGTATTTCTTGAGAATGTTCTGCAGTACCTGTTCGGGGATCTTCTTTTCCGAGGAAAAGGGCCCTCCCGGGGCAAAACGTATAAGGAAGAAGCTGAGGGTCACGATGATGAACATCGTCGGGATGATACTCAGCAGTCTACGGATGATGAACCTCGCCATCATATCCTCCAGGGAAAAGGTTCGGCGCCGAAGCACATGAATACGCCGGGTCTACACACAAAGGGCCAGGGAAGGTTTGCATGCATACCGGGGGTATCCGCTGCAAGCGGAAGGGGCGCCCCTTGCGGGGCGCCCCCAAAATCGCTAGACAGGGGTCGTCTTACTTCTTCTTGGCGATGAACTTCCAGTGGTGGCTGCCCAGGGGGTTGCCCCACCAGCCGTCCCACTTGGAAAGGTCGATCATATCCTGGTCGACGTACCAGTAGATGGGCATCATGCCCTGGTCGTCGGCGAAGATCTTCTCCGCTTCCATGAGGACCTTGTTCCGCTCGGCTCCGCCGGGCATGGTGGAGGCCTTCTTCACCAGTTCGTCGAACTTGGGATTGGAGTAGAGGCCGTCGTTGTTGCCGCCGCCGGTGATGAAGAGCTCGAGGAAGTTGGAGGGGTCGGCGTAATCGCCTACCCAGCCGTGGCGGGCCACGTCGAAGTCGTGGCTGTTGGACCGGGTGTCCAAGAAGGTGGTCCACTCTTCGTTCTTAAGCTCCACGTTGATCCCCAGGTTGGTCTTCCACTGCTCCTGGATGAACTCGCCGATCTTCTTGTGGCCTTCGTTGGTGTTGTACTTGACGGTGATGGTGGGGAAGCCCTTGCCGTCGGGATAACCCGCTTCGGCGAGCCAGGCCTTGGCCTTGGCGACGTCGTAGCCTACGCCGCTCTGGGCCTCGAAGCCGGCCATCGGGGGGGTAAAGGCGTCCGTGGGGATCTGCCCGCCCTTGGTCACCTTCTCAACCAGGGCCTTCTTGTCGACGGCCGCCGCAAGGGCCTTGCGCACCAGGATGTTGTTGTAGGGGGCGCGCTGGTTGTTGAAGCAGTAGTAGTAGGTGGCGATCTGGGGATTGACCTGGTAGTCCGCTCGGAGCTTAACTTCGTCGATCAGGTCGGTGGGGATCTGGGTGTCCCAGTCGATCTCGCCCTTGGTGAACATGTTGTAGGAGGTCTTCTCGTCGGTGACGGTCAGAACCTTGACGGAGGAGAGCTTCACGTTCTTGGCGTCCCAGTACTTGGGATTCTTGACCATGAAGATGTACTCCTGGGGCTTCCACTCCTTGAGGGTGAAGGGGCCGTTGCCGACGAAATTCTCAGGCTTGGTCCACTGGTCGCCGAACTTCTCGATCACGTGCTTGGGCTGGGCGGCGAAGGCGTAGTGGGTGACCATGTCGGGGAAGTAGGCGGCGGGGCCGATGAGTTCCACCTGCAGGGTGTAGTCGTCCACGGCCTTGACGCCGACCGTGGAAGGATCGGTGGTCTTGCCGGTGTTGTAGTCGTCGGCGCCCTTGACGATCATGCCGATCATGTAGGCGTACTCGGCGGCGGTCTCGGGCTTCAGGGTCCTGAGCCAGCCGTAGACGAAGTCGTTGGCCGTCAGGGGAGTGCCGTCGGACCAGGTGCTCTTGCGGAGCTTGAAGGTATAGGTCAAGCCGTCGGGACTCTGGGTCCAGGACTCGGCGATGCCGGGAACCCCGGCGCTGGTTTTGGGATCCGGAATGGTCAGACCCTCGAAGAGACCCATGAACAGGCGGTGCTCGGGCACGCCTTGGATCAGGGCGGGGTCGATGGACTGGGGCTCCGTGGCGTTGTTCATGATGAACTCGGCCTTATCGGCGGTCAGTTCCTTCTTTGCGCAGGAGACTACGAACAACGACGCGACGAGCGCCGCCGCTACCGCGACGACTAGACTCTTTTTCATGTCACATTCCTCCTTGGTCTACTCCGAAGAATAGCCGAATTCTTATACACCTCATAAACCAGTTTAGGCAACACGCCGGAGGGGTATTTAAGGAAAATAATTAACAGTCCCCTTATATATGACATTTTATCTATATTATGTCGCGATTGACAGGACTCGGAGGGCGCGGCTATACTGCGCCCATGGAACGAGTAAGCGCCGTCTATCGCGACCGCATCATGCAGATGATGGGCAAGGCGAGACTGGATAGGATCATAACCGAGCACAACGTGTATCAAACCGCCAATCCCGACATACTCCCCTTCATCGACGGCATGCTGCGGGAACTGGTCCTGCCCGGCTCCGGCGTGGACGGGATGGAAAACCTGGAGGAGCTCCTGGAAAAGGCCCGCGGGGGCGCCTCCTGCCTGCTCTTTGTCGAGCACTTCAGCAACTTCGATCTCCCGGTCCTCAGCTACCTGCTCAGGCAGGAGTCCGAGCGGGGCGTGGAGATCGCCGACGCCGTAGTAGCCATCGCGGGGATGAAGCTCAACGAGGAGAACCCCGTCGTTTCGGCCTTCACGGAGGCCTATACCCGCATCGTCATCTATCCCAGCCGATCCCTGGCAGGCCTTGATCCGGAAAAGGACCGCGCGGAGATAGTCCGGAGCAACACCATCAACCGGGCCGCCATGAAGGCCCTCAACGAGGTCAAGGTTTCCGGCAAGCTCATCCTGGTGTTCCCCGCGGGAACCCGCTTCCGGCCCTGGGACCCCTCGTCCAAGAAGGGCGTCAGGGAGATAGACTCCTACATCAAGTCCTTCGACCACTTCTGTCCCATAGCCGTCAACGGGGACGTGCTCCGCATCCAGAAGGGCGACATGGCGGAGGACCTGGTCTGCAAGGACCTGGTCCGCATCACCGCCGGCCCCGTGCGTTCCTGCGGGGAGTTTCGCTCGGAAGCCAGGGACGCCGCGGAGGCCGCCGGAACGGAAGACAAGAAGCAGGCGGTGGTGGACGCCGTCATGGCGCTCCTGGACAAGATGCACGCCGAGGCGGAGAAGAAGCGCGCGGAGGCCCTTGCGTAACCCTTAGCGCCGAAGTAAGGTTATAGGGTATGCGCCCGTATTTCCTGAAGGCCCTGCGGGGAGTGTATCTCCCCGTGGCTTCCATTCTCTTGGGTACCGCCCTCCTCGCCATAGCCTACGCCACCGCACTGCGCTACGATGAGCTCAGGAAGGACCGCCTGGCCCTCATGGAGCTCTACGCCGTCGGGATTGCCGACGCGGTCTCTTCTCCCAGCTTCGACTTGGACCGCGACTCGGGCCGCTGGAGGCGGTCCACCGGCGCCGGGGCCGTATTCTATTCGATCAACAAGACCGGAGAAC
>CAYUPG010000233.1:3985-4689 GCA_964446515.1 uncultured Treponema sp. | reverse complement strand
CGGGATCACGGGCTTCCAGATGGACATCAAGATCGCCGGGGTGAGCCCCGAGGTCATGCGCAAGGCCCTCGACCAGGCAAAGCGGGGCAGGCTGCACATCCTGTCCATCATGAACAAGACCTTGGAGAAGCCCTCCGAGAAGATCAGCGACTACGCGCCCAAGATCGTCACCCTCAAGATCGATACCGAGAAGATAGGCGCCCTGATCGGCCCCGGCGGAAAGAACGTCAAAGCGCTCTGCGAGCAGTACAGCGTCACGATCAACACCGAGAACGACGGCACCGTGACCATCTACGGCAAGAACGCCAAGAACGCCGAGGATGCCAAGAGCGCCGTTATCGGCATCGTCGAGGACCCCGAGGTCGGCCGCGTCTACGACGGAGTAGTCAAGCGCATCATGGACTTCGGCGCCTTCGTGGAGATCCTTCCCGGCAAGGAAGGCCTCTGCCACATCTCCAAGCTTTCCCGCCAGCGCATCGCCAGCGTGACCGACGTGGTCAAGGAAGGCCAGCGCATCCCCGTCAAGCTCCTGGAAGTGGACAAGATGGGCCGGCTCAACCTGTCCTACATCGACGCCATAGACCCCGACGGCGCGCCCGCGGACGAGGCTCCCCGGCCTTCATTCCGGCGCGACGACGACCATAGGCGGGGCCGGGGCAGGGATTGATACGGGATCTTACCCTTGACGGGGGGGTGCGCCTCCT
>CAYUPG010000233.1:0-3975 GCA_964446515.1 uncultured Treponema sp. | reverse complement strand
GTCGAGACGACGGCCGCGGCGGAAGTCGCGGCCGTCGGTGTTTGGTACGACCGCGGCTCCCGGGACGAGGGGCCCGCCGAGGGCGGCTCCACCCACGTGGTGGAGCACATGCTCTTCAAGGGTACCGCGGACCTGTCCGCTGCGGACCTTGCCCGCCGCTTCGACGCCCTGGGCGGCGCGGCGAACGCCTTTACCGAGCGGGAAGCCATGGGCCTCCACGCGGTGGTGCCCGTCGAGGCCTTCGAGGACGCTTCCCTTCTGCTCTGCGCCCTGGTGAGCGGCGCGGCCTTCGACGGCGAGGAATTCTCCCGCGAGCTTTCCGTCATCTCCAACGAGCTCGAGGCCGCGGAGGACGATCCGGAGGAGGCCGCCGCCGACGCCTATTCCAGGCGCCTCTGGGGCGAGCACGGCGTTGGCAAGAAGATCGGAGGAGAGAAGGCCGAGGTCCAGGCCCTGCGCAGGGATCGGGTCTACGATTTCTATCTCCGCCGCTTCAGGGGCCGACCTTCCCTGATAACCGTCTCGGGGGGCATCGACCCGGATAGGGCTTTTCGACTGTTCAACGGGGCGGGCTTCTCTCCGGCCGCTGAGGGCGCCTTTCCTTCCCGGCAGCCCCCTCCGCAGCCGGCAGTGCGCGGACAGGCCTTCCAGGTTTTTCCGGCCCAGTACGTGCAGGTGTTCTGCGGCATGCAGCGCTCCGGACGCATCGCCGAGGGCTCCTACTATGCCCTGGAAACCGCCAACGCGGCCTTCGGGGACTCCATGGGCTCCCGCTTGTTCCAGAAACTCAGGGAGCGCCTCGGCCTCTGCTATTCCGTCTACAGCGCTCCGACGCTGTTCCACGATTTTTCATTCTGGTCCGCCTTCGCGACCTGCTCCGCCGAGGACGCTCCGCAGCTCATGCGGGTCCTGTACGAGGAGATACGCTCGGCGGCGGCGGCGGGGTTCACCGAGGAAGAAATTGTCTGCGCCAAAGCCCATCTTCGTGGTATGATCAGGATAGCGGCCCAGGATGCGGAGTATCGGATGCGGCGCCTGGCGCGCCAAGCCCTCTACGGCAGCCCGATCATGTCCGTCTCGGAATCCTTGGAGGCCATTGCGGCCGTCACGGCCGACCAGGCCTCCGCGGCCCTGGCGGACTTTTTGTGCCTGCCGCCGGTCATCTTCGCCGCGGGCAATCGGCGCGCCAGGGCAGGTTTTGCCCGGGAACTGTCGGCACTTTGGAGCACCCTATGAGCATTTCGTCTCCCGTTTCCGTCGCCTATATACGGCTCGATCCCCTGGCCAAGGAGCCCCTGTACGCGGGCGCCGGGGCCGCGGGGGCGGACCTCTTCGCCAGGACGCCCGAATCCATCGCCATTCCGCCCGGCGAGCGCGCCAAGGTGCCCACGGGACTGGCGATTGAATTGCCGGAGGGCTACGAGGCCCAGGTTCGGCCCCGTTCGGGTTTAGCCTTCAAGCACGGCATCACGGTGCTCAACGCCCCCGGAACCATAGATTCCGACTACCGGGGAGAGCTGGCGGTGCTCCTGGTCAACCTGGGAGGCGAACCGTTCACCGTCAAGGATGGAGATAGGATAGCCCAGCTCGTTGTGGCTCCGGTGTCCCGGGCGGTCTTCCATGTCCGCAGCGAGCTCTCGGATACCGAGCGCGGTTCCGGCGGATTCGGCTCTACGGGCGTATGACGCTATGACCGCGGCGAGGCGGGGCCTTTCCTGGACACTTTTCCGCTACATCCTCATGGAAGCCGCCTTTTCCTTCGCCGTATCGTTTCTTTTTTTCTTCTTTATCTTTTTCGTCAATCAGCTGCTGCTCATGGCGGAGGAGATCCTATCCAAGCGCGTGCCCTTCGGCCAGGTGGCCTTACTCATCCTCTATTCCTTGCCGGCCATCATTGCCATGGCCGCCCCCTTCGCCGCCCTGGTGGGCACCCTCATGGCGGTGGGGCGCCTCTCGTCGGACAACGAGGTGCTGGTCATCCTCTCTTCCGGCCTTTCCTACGGCACGGTGTTTCTTCCCGCCCTGGCCGCTGGCGTCTGCATCTCGCTGCTGTCCTTCCTGGCCAACGACGTGCTCCTTCCCGCGGGCACCCTGGAGTTCGGGCGGCTGTATCGACGCATACTGGTCTCCACTCCGGCCCTGGAGCTGCAGGAGAACTCGGTCAAGCGCTTCAAGGATACGGTGATCATAACCGGCGAGGCGTCCGGGTCGGGCATCGCCGACGTGGTCATCATGGATAGGACGGGGGAGGGCGAGCGCCGCCTCATCTTGGCCCGGGACGCGGTGCTTCGGGAGGGGGCGGACAAGGCGGCCCTGGTCCTGGACCTGAACGAGGCCTTCGTGCAGTCGGCCAAGGAGAACGTCCGGGAAGATTACGACTATGCCTATGCCCGCAGCCTGCGGTATTCCATCAGCCAGGGGGATCTCATGCAGGCGGTCTCGTCTCTGGGCCCGCGGGAGATGAGTTCCGCCGACGTCCGCCGAGAGATACGGAAGAAGGAACAGGCCCTGGCCGCCCGGCTTGCCGAAAAACGCCCTGCGGTCTTTTCGAGCGCCCTGGAGCTGGAGCGGACGCTGCGGGGAGGCCCGGGAAGCCGCAGCTGGAACCGTAGGGCCGCCCAGGAGGAGACCTTTCTCCGTGAAGCGCAGGCCCACGCCGAGGCGGCTCGGGATAGGAACCTGTCCGTGTACCGCCTTGAGTACTATAAAAAATTCTCAATACCATCGGGAGCCCTCTTCTTCGTGTTTCTGGCGGTTCCCTTGGGACTGTACGCCAAGAAGAGCGGGCAGACCGTCGGCTTCGCCTTGGGCCTTATGATCGCCGTCCTGTACTGGGCATTGCTGATCGGCGGCCAAACCCTGGCGGTCCGTCTCGGCTACTCGCCCTTTTGGGCAATGTGGTTTCCCAATGCCTCCGCTTTGGCTGCGGGTGGGCTTTTAGGCATCGCGAGGCTGCGGAGATGACCCTGGATCGCTACCTCCTTAAGCAGTTTTTTCCCGTGTTCCTGCTTGCACTCGGCATGTTCGTACTGCTCCTATCCCTGATCGACCTCTTCGCCAACCTCTGGCGCTACCTCGCCTACGACGCCGCCTTCTCCGACATTCTTCGGGTGGGCCTGTACTACCTTCCCAAGTGCGTATCCTACGCCCTGCCGGTTTCCCTGCTCTTCGCATCGGCCTACGCCTTCGGCGATCTGTACGCCCGGAACGAGCTGACCGTGGTGTTCACTTCCGGCATCCCCCTGTCCCGCTTCTCGGCGCCCATACTCCTGGCCGGGGTACTGTTGTCCGTCGCCTCCTTCTTCTTCGAAGATAGGCTGGTCATCCCAAGCTATGCGATCAAGAGGGAGCTTGGCCGCGCGCTCCTCCGCCAGAGCAGGGGCGGCAGCAATTCCGACGTGGTGGTCAAGGCGGAAGGCGGCGCCCTGGTCTATGCGGTGGACTTCTACAACGAGGGCGACGGCAGCCTCAACGGGCTGACCATAGTCGAGCGGGATGAGGCAGGCCGCTTCGCCTCCCTGGTCAGGGCCCGGCGGGCCCTCTGGGATGAGGATCGATGGCTCCTTGAAGGCGCGGTTGCATATGGGTGGGAAGACGGCCTGCTCCGGGTGCAGGCCGGGGCGGTCGAGCGGTCCTTTACGGAGAGTCCCGACACCTTCAGGCGTAACGCCGTGGAGGTGGAGGAGCTTTCCGCAGGGGATGCGGCCCGCTTCGTCGAGGACCTCAAGTCCGCGGGCCTGCCCTACGCGGGAGCCCTGGCGGACTATTACCGCCGCTACGCCTTCGCCGCCACTTCACTGGTCGTTCTGCTTCTCTCGGTCTCCCTCGGCGGCCGTTTCAGGAAGAACATAGTTCTCATGTGCCTGCTTTCAAGCCTCATCGCTGCGGTGGTATACTATGTTGCCCAGATGCTCTCCATGATGCTCGCCAAGCTGGGCTACAGCGACCGACAACAGCTTTGGCAATTCCTCTACA
>CAYUPG010000232.1:0-4699 GCA_964446515.1 uncultured Treponema sp. | reverse complement strand
GAATTTCGCGAAGACCCCCAGATGCTCGAAGCCGTACATCATCTGGAAGAGGGGCACCCCCAAAAGGCCGAAGGAGAGGCCGGAGGTGAGATAGGGCACCAGGGGCTCCCGGCGGCCGCGGCCCTGCAGGCGCGCGACCAGCCTGCCGAAGAGGTACATGGAGAAGCAGAAGAGAAGCACCACGGCGACGGTGGGGAGGTCCCGGACTCCCAGGTCCAGATCCGCGAAGGCCAAAAAGAGGGTGGCCGGCAGGGCCAGGCGCATGACCACCTTGTCCAGGGCCCGCCTTCCGTCCTCCGAAAAGAAGCCGATGCGGCGCAGCGAGAAGCCGAGGCCTATGAGCAGGAAAAGCTGTACGATGCGCGCCACGGCGCCAGTGTGCACGATTGCGCCGCCCCGCGCAAGACGGTCCGGGCCGGGGGACCGGCTGAGGCGGCCCTCAGCCGTCCAGGGCGGACAGCCAGGCCAGCAGGGGCCCCATTTCCAGGGCGTCGTCCCGGCAGCGTCCGACCAGGCCAGGATCGGCCAGGTCGCCCGGACCCAGATTGCGGCCGACCCCCAGGGCGGCCTGACGCAGGAGGGCCGCGCGGGGATGTTCGCCCGCGTAGGGCCGGGGGACGCGCTTGTACGCGGCTTCCTCCATGGGGCGCAGACCCCCGCGGGCCAGATCCGCAAGGATGGATTCCAGAGCCGCCCCCCGGCGCCCGTCGTCCACCGCCTCGCGGTAGGCGGCGAGCACCTCGGGAGCGAAGACGTGGCGGCCGCCGTAGAAGAAGGCGTTGCCCGCCTCGATGTGGAGGTAGAAGATAGGCCGCTCGACCTTCTTACCCTCACCCAGGGGAAAGATGATGCCCACGTTTTCCTTCAGGGGCCGCTTGTCCGGCGAGAAGCGGACATCCCGGTAGATGCGCATCAGGGAACCCGCGCCGTTGCGCCGGGTATCGTAGCGGAGGGTCGGATATGCAGCCTTTAGGCTTTGGCCCAGCTCCACAATGAAGGCCTCCGCGGGGCCGCGGACCGCCTGTTCGTACCGGTCCGCATTCGCGGCGAACCACTCCCGGGTATTGCTGCGCGAGAGTTCCTGTAGAAAGGAGAGGGTGTCGGGACCGAAACCGGCAAAGCTCATGTAAGCCTCCTGGGAAAAGTGTATACCATCTTTTGCGGCCCCGCACCTGTTCACGGCCCCGGCCCTTGGGATAGTATGAGTCAAAACCCACCAAGGAGACTATGTGACCCGTCGCGACTATTTTTGGGCAGGGGTGCGGGCCGAGCTGCCCCTCCTCTTCGGCGTGGTGCCCTTCGGCATGATCTACGGCGCCCTGGCCCTCAACGCCGGGCTGTCCAAGCTCGCCTCCCAGCTCATGTCCTCCATAGTGTTCGCGGGCTCCGCCCAGTTCATCACCGCCAAGCTCGTGGCTGAAGGCGCACCGGGGCTGGTGATAGTGCTCACCATCGCGGTGGTGAACCTGCGGCACGCCCTCTACTCCGCCTCCATCGCCCCCTTCCTGAGCTCCTGCACCAATCCCTGGAAGCTCCTCTTGAGCTACCTCCTGACCGACGAGGCCTACGCCCCCGCCATAGTCCACTACGAGACGCGGGGCGCAGGCCCCTACTCCCACTGGTTCCTGCTGGGCACGGGCTTCACGCTCTGGGCCGGCTGGCAGGCCAGCACCGCCGTGGGCATCTTCCTGGGAACCGCCATACCGGCGGCCTGGTCCCTGGACTTCGCCCTGCCCCTGACCTTCATCGCCATGGTGGTGCCCATGCTCCGCACCCGCGCCTCCGCGGCGTCGGCCCTGGTCGCGGGCCTCGTCTCCCTGGGGGCCTACGGCCTGCCCTACAAGCTGGGCCTCATCCTCGCCGCCGCCGCGGGCATCGCCGTGGGGGTGCTTCTGGAAGGGAGGAGGAAGGCATCGACAACCCCGTAGCAAGCTACGGGGTATGTTGGTTCTGCAAGGTATGGATTGACGGCGGGTTTGGTACCCCGCTGATCTACGCGTATGTGTAAGGGAGATACTGTTATGTTTTTTAAGGACGCAGCAAAGCTGCGGGGTATCAAACCCGCCTGCGAATGAACATCTGGATCGTAATGCTCTGCGGGGGACTGGCGACCTTCGCGATCAGGCTGTCCTTCATCTACCTCTTCGGACGGCTGCACGTGGGCGAAGGGCTGCGCCGGGCCCTCTACTACGTGCCGCCCGCAGTCCTTTCCGCCATCGTGTTCCCGGAGCTATTCCTGCCCGGCGGGACGGTCGATCTGTCCCTCGGAAACGTGCGGCTCCTGGCAGGCGCGGCGGCGGTGCTGATCGCCTGGTTCGGCCGAAACACCCTGGTCACCATACTGGCGGGAATGGCCGTTCTGGCGCTCCTGTCCTTCCTGGGCCTATGATCGGCTGCGGCACCTGCGGCGCTCAAGCGCAGCCTAGAGTCTGCGGGTGCCGGAGACCAGGTACAGGTCGTCCTCGCCCCGCAGGACATCTACGTCGTAAAAGGGAGTAAGGATCGCCGCCAGTTCCCGCTCGCAGAGGAGCTCCCGGGAAACCCCCGGAGCCCTGCGGCCGTGGTGTGCGTTGAGCCGGGAGCGGCCCATGTCGTGGGCGAAGGTCAGGCGCGAGTCGGGCCCCGACAGGGAGGCCAGGCGCTCCGCCAGGCGGCGGGGGCAGGGAAAATGGGGCAGGGCGTTGAACACCACTAGGCGGTCGTAGGGGCCGCCGAGTCGGGCTTCCATCACATCCCCTTCCACCAGCTCTATCCGTTCGTCCCGGTGCTTGGCCCGGGCCACCGCCAGCATGCCGGCCGAGATGTCCACCCCGGTGACCCGCCCCACGCCCCTGGACAGGTAGTACGGGAAAAGGAAGCCCGTTCCGCAGGCCACATCCAGCACGCGGTGGCCCTCTCGGACATCCGCCAGGTCCAGGATGGCCTCTATCTTTCGGTCGTCCGCCCGTCGGCCTTCGTCCCAGGCGGGGGCCGCCATGTCGAAGAAGGCGGCCACCGAGCGGCCTTCCACCACTTCCGCTAGCATGCCGTGATCTCCTTGATCAGGAATTCCTTTCCCCCCAGCACTTCCGGCTTGTCCCCGCCGCAGCGGGGACAGACGCCCTTGTGGGGCACCAGGGGAAAGACCTTCCCGCACCCGCACCGGGCGTTTGCGGGAAGGGTTTCTATGCGCAGTTCCGTGTCCTGGAAGATGGTGCCGTCGGCGGCCGCGGGGAAGCAGTCCAGAAGGTAGCGGGGCACCATGGAGGAAAGCTCCCCCACCTGGAGCACTATGGACTCCACCCGGGTAAGCCCCTGCTCCTCCGCCACCGACTCCACCGTCCTGAGCACCTCGAGCACCACCCCCAGTTCATGCATGGTTTCTCCGCCCTAGTCCCGGATCACTGCGTCCCGGACTTTCTGCGCGGCGATGCGGACCTTGCGCTTCAGGGCGTTCCGCACCACCACGGGCTTCAGCTTGTGGTACACGACCCCTTCCCCGTCGTACTTCCGCTCCAGGGATATGGCCTCGAAGCGGCACTTGGTGGTGCACTGGCCGCAGCCGACGCAGAGGTACTCGTCCACCACCGTGGCTCCGCAGCCCAGGCAGCGTTCCGTCTCGGCGCGCAGCTGCTCTTCCGTAAAGATGCCCCGCCCGTCGGCGAAGCTGAGCTTCTTGGACTCGTCGAAGTCGGGGCTCCGGCGGGAGGTCCGGTCGTAGCCCTCCCGGTTCAGGGCATCCAGATCCAGGGCGGCCTTGTTCAGGGCGAGGTATTGCCGCCGGTCCCGGCCTATGGTTAGGCTCTGGCCGGGGTGGACGAAGCGGTGGATGGAGACCGCCGCCTCCTTCCCCGCCGCGATGGCGTCTATGGCGAAGCGGGGCCCCGTGAGGGCGTCGCCCCCCACGAAGACGTCCGGCTCGGCGCTCTGCAGGGTCATGCCGTCCGCCTCCGCCGTGCCGTTGGGCCGCGTGCGCACGGCGCTGCCGGAGAGGAGGCCGCCCCAGTCTATGGCCTGGCCTACGGACAGGAGCACCCTGTCCGCCGGAACCACCAGGGTATCCGTTTCGTCGAAGCGGGGACTGAAGCGCCCGTTTTCGTCGAAGACCGACAGGCACCTGGCGAACTCCACCCCTGCGACGACGCCCTTCTCCGTCAGGATGCGGCGGGGGCCCCAGGAGTTGCGTATTCCTATGCCCTCCTCCTCCGCCTCGCGGATTTCCTCCTCCAGGGCGGGCATCTCGGCGCGGGACTCCAGGCAGTAGAGGTCCACGGAGCCGGGGACCAGGCGGGCCGCGGTGCGGGCCACGTCTATGGCCACGTTGCCCCCGCCTATCACCACCACCTTGCCGGAAAGGACCGGCGCGGAGCCCAGGTTGACCGCCTTGAGGAAGTCCACCCCCGACTCCACCCCCGGCGCGTCCTCCCCTTCCAGGCCAAGGCGGCGTCCCTTCTGGGCGCCGACGGCCAGGTAGAAGGCCTCGAAGCCCTGGGCGCGCAGCTGGGAAAGGCTCAGGTCCCGGCCGACTTCCGTACCGGTGCAGAAGGTCACTCCCAGAGCCCTGAGTATGTCGATCTCCGCCTCCACCACGTTCTTCTCCAGGCGGTAGGACGGGATGCCAAGGGTGAGCATGCCCCCCAGGACCTTCTCCTTCTCGAAGACCGTCACCCGGTAGCCGTCCACGGCCAGGTAGTAGGCGCAGGACAGGCCCGAGGGACCG
>CAYUPG010000231.1:0-4710 GCA_964446515.1 uncultured Treponema sp. | reverse complement strand
GGGTATCTGGGTCAAGTCGCAGGGCGGCACGAACCTGTGCATCGATCTATGGGTGGGCACCGGCAAGAAGTCGCTGAAGAACCCGCTCATGGCCGCCCAGCACCAGATGCAGCGCATGACCGGGGTCGGCAAGCTCCAGCTGAACCTGCGCAACTCCGTCTTCGTCATGGACCCCTTCGCCATAAAGAAGGTGGACGCCATCGTATCCACCCACGACCACAACGACCACATCGACGTGAACGTGGCCGCCGCGGTGCTCAAGAACGTGGCGGAGCCCATCCCCTTCATCGGTCCGGAAGCCTGCGTCAAGCTGTGGACCTCCTGGGGAGTTCCCGCGGAGCGCTGCATCACCGTTAAGCCCGGGGACCGCGTCAAGGTCAAGGACGTGGAGATCGTGGTCCTGGAATCCTTCGACCGCACCGCCCAGATCACCGCCCCCGCAGGGGTCAGCCTCAAGGGCAAGATGCCCATGGACATGGACAAGATGGCGGTGAACTACCTCTTCGTGACCTCCGGGGGCAACCTCTACCACTCCGGAGACTCCCACTACTCCAACTACTACGCTAAGCACGGCAACGACCACCGCGTCGACGTGGCCCTGGGCTCCTACGGCGAGAATCCCCGGGGGGTGACGGACAAGATGACCAGCGTGGACATCCTGCGCATGGCGGAGTGCCTGAACTGCAAGGTGGTCATCCCCTTCCACCACGACATCTGGACCAACTTCCAGGCGGACCCCGCGGAGGTGCTGGCCCTCTGGCAGCTGCGCAAGGACCGGCTCCAGTACGGCTTCAAGCCCTTCAGCTGGCAGGTGGGGGGCAAGTTCGTGTATCCCCGGGACAAGGACAAGCTGGAGTACCACCATCCCCGGGGCTTCGACGACGTCTTCTCGGGAGAGAACGACCTGCCCTATCCCTCTTTCCTATAGGCGGCGAACGATGAAGATCGAAAAGAAGGTCCTGGCGATGCTGGACAAGTGCTATGCCGTATCGGTCATGGAGCTGGGCGGCGTGCTGCGCTACCTGGTGGCCACCGAGGCGGCCGGGCCCTGCTACGCCTACTCCGCCGCCGACGGGAGCCGGGAGACCGTCTGGGAGGGGCCCGGGGGCACCATGAACATAGTGCCCATCCCCGGAGTCGCCGACCAGTTCCTGGCGACCCACGACTTCGTGCCCACCTTCCAGGCCAAGGAGTCCAAGGTGGTCCACGTGACCTGGGCGGACGGAAAGTTCGCCTTCAAGAACCTGATCACCATCCCCTACCTGCACCGCTTCGACGTGTGCGCCGTGGGGAACAGGCGCTACCTGGTGGGGGCCACCCTGGCCCTCTTCAAGGAGTCCAAGGAGGACTGGACCAAGCCCGGCTCGGTCTACGTGGGCGAGCTCCCCGAAGTCCTGGACGGCCCCTTCCCCATCCGGCCCGTGCTGGGGGGCATCACCCGGAACCACGGCTTCTGCCGGGGCTCCTGGAGGGGCAGGGACGCCTACCTCGTGTCCGGCACCGAGGGTATCTACGCCCTCTACCTTCCCGGGGCGGCCGGCGGCGACTGGACGACCGAGCGCATCCTGGAAGGGGAAGTGAGCGACATGGCGGTCTGCGACATCGACGGGGACGGCGCGCTCGAGCTGGCGACCATAGAACCCTTCCACGGCTCCCGGGGCGTGATCTACAAGGAACGGAACGGGCGGCTGGAGACCATCATGGAGCACGAATACGAGTTCGGCCACGTGGTCTGGGGGGGCAGCATCCTGGGCAGGCCCGCCTTCATCATCGGGGGCAGGAAGGGCAACCGGGAGCTCAACCTCTTCCGCTGGAACGCCGCGGAGGGAAAGCTGGAGCGCACCCTCATCGACGACACCGGAGGGCCCAGCAACATCGCGGTGCACCACGGAGAAGGGGTCGAGACCATACTGGCGGCCAACCGGGAGATCGGGGAAGTGGCCCTCTACGAGCTGCGCCCGTGAGAGAGCTGGGCTATCTGGCGGCATCCTTCCTTCTGGGAACGATGATCTCGGTCTACCAGCCGATGAACTCCCGGATGGCCCGCCTCACCGAGTCGGCGGCCCTGGCCAACCTGGCCTTCTACTTCGTCGCCTTTCTGAGCTCCCTGGCCATGGTGGCCTGCTTCGGGGGACTCAGGCAGGCGGAGCGCCTGAAGGGCGTTCCGCCGGTGCTGTGGACCACCGGGATCATGAGCGCCGTCATGGTCCTGGGGACCATAGTGCTCATCCCCCGCCTGGGGGCGCGCAAACTCTTCATCCTGCAGGTAGCGGGCCAGATAGCCATGTCAGTGGCGGTGGCCCACTTCGGACTCTTCGGGACCCCCCGGGACGAGCTTACGGCGCGCAAGCTCCTGGGGACCCTCATCATGCTCTGCGGAGCGGCGGTATCGGTGCTATGAACGAACGGAAACGCCCGGTCATCGGGATTTACGAGAAGGCCCTGCCGGCGGGCCTGGACTGGGCCGGCATGCTGGATACGGCGCGGCGGGCGGACTACGACTACGTGGAGATGTCCGTGGACGAATCGGACGCCCGCCTGGCCCGCCTGGATTGGAGCCCCGCCGCCCGGGCGGAGTTCCGGCGCACCGTGGCGGATTCGGGCCTGCGGGTGCCTTCGATCTGCCTATCCGGCCACCGCAAGTATCCCTTCGGCAGCGCCGACGGGGAAACGCGGAGGCGGGCCTACGACATCATGCAGCGGGCGGTGGACTTCGCCGTGGACTGCGGCGTGCGGACCATACAGCTGGCGGGCTACGACGTCTACTATGAGCCCTCCACTCCGGAGAGCCTCGCCCGCTTCGAGGAGGGCCTGGCCTGGGCGGTGGGCATCGCCGAGTCGTCCCAGGTCTGCCTGGCCATGGAGATCATGGACACCCCCCTGATGGGATCCATCAGCAAGTGGCTCTACTATGCCCACAAGATCCCCAGCGCCTACTTCCAGGTCTATCCGGACCTGGGAAACCTCGCGGCCTGGGGCAACAACCTGGCTACGGAGCTGGCCCTGGCCCAGGGGCGCATCGCGGCGGTGCACCTGAAGGACACCCTCCCCCCTGCGGAGGGCTTCCCCGGCCAGTTCAGGGATCTGCCCTTCGGGCGCGGTCAGGTGGACTTCCTGACCGCCTTCCGCGCCCTCAAGGCCATAGGCTACAACGGCTCCTACCTGATCGAGATGTGGACCGACAAGGCGCCGGATCCCCTGGCCGAGATAATCGCCGCCAGGGCGTGGATACTTGACAAGATGGCCCAGGCGGGACTGGCGGAAGCCGCGTAAGCGGCCGCCGCGGCCGGGGACGGGCCTGCGCCGACGGCAGGATAGATAATAAGAGGGCGGAAACCGCGAGGTGCCGGGAAAGCTGAAGGCTTCCCCGGCGCCTCTTTTTTTGCTCCCGCCCCCGGACCCTACCTACCCACGCCCTGGCCGTAATAGGCCGTAGGGCCGTGCTTACGGTCGAAATGGCGGGCTAGGAGGTGATCCGCCATGGGGCCGATGCCCGATTCGATGAGCCGGGTGTTGAAGGCGAGCTTGGCGACGATGTCCAGCACCGCGGCGTTGTGCACCGCCTCGGCGCCGCTCGAGCCCCAGGCGAAGGGACCGTGGTTGGCCACCAGCACGGCCGGCATCCGCAGGGGATCGATGCCCCGGGAACGGAAGGTTTCCACGATGACTCGGCCCGTCTCCAACTCATAGGCCCCGCCGGTCTCCGCGGCGCTCAGGGTGCGGGTGCAGGGGATCTCGCCCCGGAAATAGTCCGCGTGGGTCGTGCCCAGGGCGGGTATGCCCCGGCAGGCCTGGGCCCAGGAGGTCGCCCAGAAGGAATGGGTGTGCACCACCGAGAGCAGGCCCGGAAAGGAGCGGTAGAGCTCCAGGTGGGTCGCCAGGTCCGAGGATGGATTGAGACTCCCGGACACCCTGTTCCCCTGCAGGTCCACCACCACGATATCCTCCGCGGACAGCTCGGCGTAGGGGACGCCCGAAGGCTTTATGGCCACCACCCGGCGCTCGGCGTCCAGGACGCTCACGTTCCCCCAGGTGAATTCCACAAGGCCCAGCTTGGGCAGCTCCATGTTCGCCCCGTAGGTTTCCCGTCGCAACGTCTCGTATTCCATAGGGTCTCCTTGGAGCTATCTTATCATATTATAAGGAATAAAGATAGTAGCGACCGATCAGCGGAGCAGGGTCCGGAGGGAAAACAGCACCAGCGTCGCCAGGGTGTTCAGGACTATGACGTTGTTGATCAGGGCCACCCTGCCCCGGTCCACGTAGGGGCCGGCGAACATGGCCAGGGTGAACACCGGCGGCAGCAGGGTGAAAAGGAAGAAGGCCTCGTCCAGGTAGGAAGCGGCGGGCACGAAGGGATCCACCAGGCTGATCTTGAGGAGGAAGCCCAGGCCGGCCGCGGCGGACAGGCGCAGGGCCACGTAGAACGCCGCCGCCGGAAGGCGCTCCAGGTCGAAGCGTATCCCGTAGCCCACGGATATGAGGACCAGGGGCGAGGCCAGGTAGGCCAGGGCCTGGACCGCCGCTCTGAAGCCCTGGAAGGCCGCGCCTGCCCCAAGGGCCGTGCCCGCTCCGGACAGACCCAGGGCTAGCCCCGCGAGGATCGCCAGCACGGCGGGGGACTTGATGAAATCTCTGCCCAGGTCCAGGGCGCTCTTGCGCACGCCGAACTCCGCGTCCAGGGCGGGAAAGAGGAAAAACCAGGCGAAG
>CAYUPG010000230.1:0-4730 GCA_964446515.1 uncultured Treponema sp. | reverse complement strand
GTCGTCGTCGCCGTGGCCCTGACCATCGCCATAGAACGGGCCTTCGCGGCCATGACCCGTGAGTAGGAGGCCCTGCATGCACGGCATCGACACTGCGCCGAGTGCGCGCGGAGCGGCCCGCCGGTCCCTCGGGAAGACGGCGCTCTGGATCTTTCTGCTGCTCCTGGCTGCGGCCCAGATATTTCCCCTCGCCTGGGTCGCTTCCTATTCGCTTCAAAAGACCGGCGACCTGTTCGGTCCCGAGCTCATCAAATTCCCCTCCGACCCGGTATGGAGCAACTACTTCCGCGCCTGGACGGACGGGAAGATCCCCCAATACCTCGCCAACACCCTCACCATCGTCATCCCCTCGGTGGGCCTGGCGACGGTTCTGGCCTTCTGCCTGGCCTACGCCTGCACCCGCATGACCTGGAAGCTGCGCCCGGCGGTGTGGTTCATCGTCACCCTGGGACTCACCATCCCCATACACACCACCCTGCTGCCCAACTTCATCTGGTACCGGCTCTTCGGCCTCATCGACACGAAGCTGGGCCTGGTGATCTCCTACGTGGCCTTCAGCCTCTCCTTCAACACCATCATCTTCTCGGGGCTCCTCGCGGGGCTTCCGAAATCGATGGAAGAGTCCGCCTTCATCGACGGGGCGGGATACCGGCACATACTGCCGCTCATCATCGCCCCCATGGCGGGGACGGGGTTCGCGACGGTGGGCGTCCAGACCTTCCTGAATCATTGGAACGAGTTCATCATGGCCAATACCTATTTGGCCTCGGAGGCCAAGCGGACCCTGCCCTTCTCCATCATACGCTTCCACGGGCAATACTCCTCCGACTACGCCGTCCAATTCGCCTGCATGACCCTGGTGGCCCTGCCGCCCCTGGTCCTGTACTTCCTGTTCAATCGCTGGATCCTGGCGGGGGTCACCGCCGGGGCCGTCAAGGGCTGAGTCCCGCAAGCGCAAGGAGCGCCGCCATGTATTCGGAGTTTCTGAAGTTTCCTGAGCAGTTCGTCTGGGGCGCCGCCACCGCGGCCTACCAGATCGAGGGGGCCCACGACGCGGACGGCAAGGGGCCGTCCATCTGGGACACCTTTTCCCATAGCCCCGGCGCGATAGCCGACGGCAAAAACGGCGATACGGCGGTGGACCACTACCGCCGCTTCGGAGAGGACATAGCCCTCATGGCCCACCTGGGCCTGCGGCACTACCGCCTATCCCTGTCCTGGCCGCGCATCCTGCCCGAAGGCTCGGGCAGGGTCGAACCCCGGGGGCTCGACTTCTACGACAGGCTGGCAGATGCCCTGCTCTCCGCAGGCATCACCCCCTGGGTCACCCTCTACCACTGGGATCTTCCCCAGGCCCTGCAGGACCGGGGCGGCTGGGGGAACCGGGATACCGCGGCAGCCTTCCTGGAATACGCCGACGCGGCGACCCGGCGCCTGGGAGACCGGGTGAAGAACTGGATGACCTTCAACGAGCCCTGGGTAGCCTCCATATGCGGCAACCTCTACGGCGCCCACGCCCCGGGCCTCAAGGACGTCGCGACCACCCTGGCGGCGGCCCACGGCATGCTCCTGGCCCACGGGAAATCCGTCCCCGTGCTGCGGGCGAACGTGCCGAACGCCAGGGTCGGCATCGTCAACAATCTGGCCTGGGTCGAGCCCGCAGGCGGGTCGGAGGAGGACCGCGCGGCGGCGCGGCGCTGGGACGGGGCCTTCAACCGCTGGTACATGGACCCCCTGTTCAAGGGGGCCTATCCCCAGGACATGCTGGACTGGTTCGGGCCCCTGGCGCCGGAAATCCGCGGCGGAGACCTTGAAGCCATGGCGGCGCCGACGGACTTCTTCGGGCTCAACTACTATACCCGCCGCCTGGTCGCCCACGACCGGGACGACCGCTTCATTAGGGCCAAGCAGGTCTACAGGCCCTACGCATACCGGGCGGAGTTCGAAGAATTCGAGGACTGGCCCGAGGCCCTGTACCGCGTCCTGATCCGCCTCAAGGAGGAGTACGGCAACCTGCCGGTATACGTCACCGAGAACGGCACCACCACCGCCGACGTCCTGGGAGACGACGGCTGCGTCCACGACCCGGTGCGGGTGGATTATCTGCGCAGGCACTTCGCCGCCGCCCATCAGGCCCTCGCGGAGGGCTGCGACCTCCGCGGCTACTTCGTCTGGTCCCTGGTCGACAACTTCGAGTGGGGCTTCGGCTTCTCCAAGCGCTTCGGCCTGGTGTACGTGGATTACGAGGATGCCCTGCGCCGCATCCCCAAGGACAGCGCCCGCTTCTACGCGGACGTGATCCGCCGGAACGGCTTCACGGTGCGGTCCCGATGATACGGAACCCCGTGCTGCCGGGCTTCAACCCGGACCCCTCCATCCTGCGGGTGGGGGAGGACTACTTCATCGCCGTCTCCACCTTCGAGTGGTTTCCGGGGATCGCGATCTACCATTCCCGGGATCTGGCGAACTGGAACCTCAGAACCCATGCCCTGACCGACGAGCGTTCCCTGGATCTCAGGCGCCTGCCGTCGGCCAAGGGAGTTTGGGCGCCCTGTCTGACCTACGACCGGGAAGCGGGGCTCTACTACCTTGCCTACTCCCTCATGTATTCCCACAACGCGCGGTACTTCGACGCGGACAACTTCCTGGTAACCTCCCCGTCGGTGGACGGCCCCTGGTCCGACCCCGTCTACCTGCACTCCGTGGGTTTCGACCCCTCCTTCCTGCACGACCGGGACGGACGGAAGTACGTGGCCTGCCTGGAATGGGAAACCCGGGACGGACCGGGACGGCCGGGGGGCATCGTGCTCCAGGAGTACGATCCGATACATAGGAAGATGACGGGCCCCCTGCGGGAAATCTGGAAGGGCGGAACCCGGCGGGGCTGCGTGGAGGGCCCCCACCTCTACCGGCGGGAGGGCCGCTATTACCTGTTCTGCGCCGAGGGCGGGACCGGGTACGGGCACTGCGTCACCGTGGCCCGGGCGGACTCCCCCTGGGGGCCCTACGAGGGGGATCCGGAGAACCCCATACTCACCGCCGCCGAGGACTTCGACGAGCTCCAGGACGATTGGTTCCTGAAACCCCACCGCTACAATCCCGCTTCGCCCCTGCAGAAGCCGGGGCACGCGTCCTGGGTGGAGACCCCCGGCGGCGAGCACTATCTCGCCCATCTCTGCGCCCGGCCCATCCTGCCCGAGCTGCGCTGCACCCTGGGCAGGGAGACGGCCCTGCAGAAGGCCTTCTGGACCGCCGACGGCTGGCTGCGCCTAGCGGACGGCGGCAAGCTGCCCCGCCTCGAGGTGCCGGAGCCCCGGGAGACCGCCGCTTCCAACCCATCGGCCTGTGGTACCGAGGACTTCGACGGCCCCTGGAACATCCACCTGGTCTCTCCCCGGAGGGACCGCCGCCTCTTCGCCTCGACGGAGGAGCGGCCCGGCCGGCTCCGCCTGCACGGCAGACAGACCCTCTGTTCCCTGGACACGACGGCCCTGGTGGCCCGGCGCCTGGGCTCCCTGCGCGCCGCCGCCTCGGCCGTCATGGAGTTCGATCCCCCGGACTTCCGCTGCTGCGCGGGTCTTGCGGCCTACTACGACAACATGAACTACCGGCTGCTCAGGGTTACCCGGCGCGAGGAAGGCGGCCCGCGGCTCCTGGACCTGCTGGCCCTGGTGAACGGGGTGCGCACCGAATACCCCTGCGGCGCCATCCCCGACGGGGAGCTGCGCATGGGACTGGCCGTATGGGACAGGGAGCTGCGCTTCTACGCGGCGGAGGGGAACGGAGCGCCCCTGGAAGCCCCCCGCGGCGAGCCCGTCGGGCCGCAGGAGGGCGCCGGGGAATGGCGCTCCGCAGGCCCCGCCTTCGACGTTTCCGAACTCTCCGACGAATTCTGCAAGTACGGGGAATTCACCGGCACCTTCGTCGGCCTCGCCTGCGTGGACGCGCGCAGCAGGGATGCCTACGCCGACTTCGATTGGTTCGACTACCGGGAATATCCTGACTGAAGCGCCCCTTTCGGGTATACTCCGGCCATGACATTGATCTCCCTTGACGGCGTTTCCAAGGCCCTGGGCGAAGGGCCCCTGTTTTCCGACGTTTCCTTCGGCATAGAGGAGGGGGAGCGCATCGGCTTCGTGGGGCCCAACGGCTGCGGCAAGTCCACCCTCCTGCGCATACTGGCGGGGAGAATGGAGCCGGACGACGGCTCGGCGGCCCGCAAGCGGGACCTGCGGGTGAACATGCTGGACCAGGTGCCCCGCTGGGAAGCGGGGGACACCATACGGGATTTCCTGTTCCGCTCCGACGATCCCCTGGTGCGCCTGGTGGACCGCTACGAGCGGGCCCTCGCCGATCCCCTCTCCGCAGAAAAGACGGTGGCCGACCTGACCCACGAGATGGAGGCCTCAGGCGGCTTTTCGGTGGAGCACCGCTTCGCCTCGCTCCTGTCGGCATTGGGCGTACCGGCCGTGTCGCTTCCCATGGTCACCCTGGCGGGGGGCGTGGGCAGCCGCTGGACGCACGGGGCGGGAGTGGTGAAGGCCATCAACCCGTTCTGCAAGATGGCGGGGGCCTATCGCAGTTTCCTGGAGATTCATCTGGCCAAGAGCCGCCGCGCGAGCAAACGCTACCGATCGTGCATCCCTCACGTGTTTACCACAAGCTACCTGACGCACCAGCCCATCGCGGAGAACCTGGCCGCGCACGGGAACTACGGCTATCGGGCGCCG
>CAYUPG010000229.1:0-4753 GCA_964446515.1 uncultured Treponema sp. | reverse complement strand
AGCATGAATAGGCCGATGCGCATCCGATCCACCCTACTGTCCCTCTGCCTCCTCGCCCTCTGGGGCTGCGGCTCGGGCCGCCGGGGCGAAGGGGAAGCCAAGCCCATCGTGCTCGGGTATTCCCAGCTCGGCGACGAGAGCACCTGGCGGACCCGGAACAGCCGATCGATCATCGACGCCGCCGCAAAGTCCGGCATCAAGATCATGTTCGAAGACGCCATGCAGAACCCGGAAAACCAGATCAAGGCGCTGCGGTCCTTCATCGCCTACAAGGTGGACGTCATCGCCTTCTCCCCCCTGGTGGAGACCGGCTGGGACACGGTGCTTGGGGAGGCCAAGGCCGCCGGAATCCCCGTGATCATCGTCGACCGAATGATCGAGACGGCGGACGAGAGCCTGTACGCTTCGGCGATCTGCTCGGACTTCTACCTGGAGGGACGCCGGGCCGGCGAGTTCCTGGTTCGAAAATTCGCGGGGACCGAGAGCCCCGTCAACATCGTGGAGATCCAGGGAACCGCCGATTCCACTCCCGCCATCGGGCGGTACCGCGGATTCCGGGACGTCATCTCCGCCCACCCCAAGTTTCGGGTGATCTTCAGCGAGGACGGCGACTTCATGCGCAGCAAGGGCCGGGAGCTCATGCGGAAGGTGCTCGCGGACTACGCGAGCGAGGATATCGGCGTATTGTATTCCCACAACGACGACATGACCTTCGGCGCCATAGAGGTAATGAGCGAAGCGGGAATACGGCCCGGCAAGGACATCGTTATCATCTCCGTGGACGCGACCCAGAGGATCATCGACCATTTGAAGAAGGGAGAGGTCAACTGCGTCGTCGAGTGCAACCCCGACAGCGGACCGCAGGTGATGGAGCTCGCGAAGAAGATAGCCGCAGGCGAAAGGGTGCAGAAGCGGGTATTTATCGAAGAGACCGTGTTCGACGAATTTTCCGACTTGACCGCCGTCGCCGACAGGGGCTACTGAGGACGGCATACGGACCGGAGGACGCTTACGATCGAAGGAAAGGCCGGCAATAGAGTGCGCACCGACAGCATACGCAACACCCTCCGGATGACGAATGTCGTCTTCATCCTGGCGACCCTCGTACCCCTGCTCATCACGACCCTGTACTACAACATAACCCTGAACCAGTACGAGCGGATCATCGAAAACGTGTACGGCGCGAACAGCCTTTCCAGCCGGCTTCAGGGAGACATCTATACGACGCTCTGGAACGTGGTCTCCGGCAAAACCCGATTCGAAGACAATACCCAGTACGCCCTGATGGACCGTATCAGGACTCGGCTCGACGAGCTGGAGAAGGGCGCCGGCAGCGCCGACAACGGGTACCTCATTCAGGTGGCCCGCAACACCCTCGAGACCATGGAGGGCTATGTGGACAAGATCGGCGAGAACATCGCCGGGAATCGGCCCGTCCACGACAACGAGGCGACCCTGCGGGAGATCACCTCCGTGAGCGACCTGCTCTACGACGTCATCCAGAAGTTCGTGGCCGCGGAGATGGAGATAGCCCACATCCAGAACGCAAAGATGCAGCGCTCCATCGACCTGATGACGTTCTTTCAGATAGCCCTGTTCGTATCGATACTGGCGTTTCTGTTCCGCAACTCCCGGCGCCTGAACCGCAGCATCAAGAATCCGATCTACCGCCTGAAGACCATGGCCTCGCGGATCGCCCAGGGAGACCTTTCCATCCGGGTGGACAAGCCGGAAATCAGCGAGCTCGACGAGCTGACCGACAGCCTCAACACCATGGCCGGAAAGCTGGGCGAACTCATCGAGCAGAACATCCAGAAGCAGCTGAATCTGCAGAAGGCGGAGATGAAGGCGCTGCAGGCGCAGATCGCTCCCCACTTCATGTACAACACCCTCGACACCATACTCGCCCTGGCGGAGGACGGACAGAACGAGAACGTAGTCACCACGACATTGGCCCTCGGCAGTTTCTTCCGCCTATCCCTGAACAAGGGCCGGGATTGGGTGACCGTGCGGGAAGAGAAATCCCACGTTGAAAGCTACCTGGCCATACAGAAGATGCGGTACGGCGCCATACTGGAGTACGAGATCGACATCGCCGAGGATATTCTCGAAAAGCCCATACTCAAGATACTGCTCCAGCCCCTCGTGGAGAACGCCATCTACCATGGGATCAAGAAGACCCGCCGCAGCGGACTCATCACCCTGCGGGGCTGCGCTCAAGACCAGTGCATAGTCTTTACGGTGGAGGACAACGGCCTCGGAATGGAGCCGGAGGAGCTGGAAATGCTGCGGCGGAACCTGTCCGACTACGACGTGGCCAATCCCGGAACGGGCTTCGGACTCTACAACGTCTATCAGCGCATCAGGCTCTACTACGAGGTCGAAGACGGGCTCGCCGTGGAGAGCGAGTACAACAGGGGGTGCAAGGTTACCCTGCGGCTCCCCGCGGCGGCGGCCCCGGTGCCGGCCCGCGGGACGAAGGGTGGGGGCTGAGGCATGCACACCGTATTCCTCGTGGAGGACGAGCCCCTCATCCGTCAGAATATCCGCAACGCCGTCGAAAAGAACGGCGAGGACTTCACCTGCATAGGCGAGGCCGCCGACGGCGAGCTGGCGCTCACCATCATCCGGGACCTGAAGCCCGACATCCTCATCACGGACATCAAGATGCCCTTCATGGACGGCCTGACCCTGGCGCGCCACGCCAAGAGCATCATCCCCTGGCTCAGGATCATCATCGTGAGCGGCTACGACGATTTCGAGCTGGCGCGGCAGGCGATCTGCGTGGGGGTCGACCTCTACCTTTTGAAGCCCGTGGCCGGCAAGGAGCTGCTGGAGGCCCTGCGCAAGGCCGGAGAGCAGGTGACGGAGCACAAGCGCCACAGCGCCTCCTTCCTGAAGGACGCGTCGGACGAAGAGCTCGTGCGGAGCACCCTGACGAGCGCCTTCCTGCAGCAGCTGTGCGGCGGAGAGATCAGCACCGACGAGGCTCTGCGCCGGGCGGAGGAGCTGCGCATCGAAATCCTGAGCCCCCGCTACGTCGTGATGATCTCCCTCTTCGAGGGCAAGGGGGCCTATCCCAAGCGCCAGGCGATCGCGTCCAAGGTGAAGTACATGCTGGTGGCCAATCCCGATGTGCACTTTTTCCTGGGCGGCGAAGACCAGATAGTGATGATCATCAAGGGCTCGGAGGACATCGACGCCACCGAGCGGGCGTACCACACGGCCCAAATGCTCAAGCACGAAATCGAGGACGACGGCGCGACGGTTCTGACGGTGAGCATCAGCGGCGTGACCAACCGCATCAGCGGCATCCGGGACGCTTTCCACGAGGCGGGCATCCTGCTCAAGACCTTCGCCCAGACCCGCAGGGGCAGGATCTTCTGCGCCGCCGACATAGGTCGGATAGAGAGCCCGGTCGCGGCCCCCGCCGGCAGCTTCTTGGGCGTCAATATCGAGAACCGGCTCAAGTTCGCGACGGCGGAGGAGGTCCCCGGCATCGTGGAGGAATTCACCAGGAATCTCACGACCGACCGCATGCAGGACGTGCTGTACCGCTACTACATCCTCATGGACCTCGCCAATACGGCGGTGCGGATAATCCGCAACTTCAACCCTGATACGGACCCGTCGAAAATCTCCGGCCACTTCGCAGACCTCAGCCAGGTGTTCCTGTCCGCCATGTCCGCCGAGGACTTCTCCGAGCTGGCGACCCGGATATGCTTAAAGGCCATACAGCTGCGGGACTGCGGCAACAGCAGCCACCACGTCAAGCTGGTGCGCCGCGCCTGCGAATATATCGAGGAGAACTACGCCCACCCGGACATCTCGCTGAACACCGTCGCCGCCCACGTGTCCCTGAGCCCCACCCACTTCAGCACCATCTTCGCCCAGGAGATGTCCGTGACCTTCATCGAATACCTCACCAACATCCGCATGGAGAAGGTCAAGGAGCTGCTCTCCTCCACCGACGAGAAGCTCGTCAACATCGCCTTCAGCGTGGGCTACAACGAGCCGAACTACCTGAGCTACCTGTTCAAGAAGCGCGAAGGCCTCACCCCGAAGGAGTTCCGGCTGCAGAAGAAGCCCCCGCGGGGCAAGGGGGGGACGCCGTTTTGACGGCTAGAGACGGCTTACGCCCTCTCTGCAAGATTCCCCGTAACGTACTTGTGGAGGATGCTGGTCACCAGAGTCTGGTAGGGGATGCCCTCTTCAAGCGCCTTGGTCTTCAGGGCTTCCACATCCCGCTTCGAGATGCGGACGTTGATCCTATAATCTTTGAGCGCGGTTTCGGATGCGGCCGCCATGAGTCTGCGCTTCATCTCGTCGAGGTTCGGCACGGACCGCCATTCACCCGCCTCGACAGATTCCCGCACTTCGCTTTCCGGATAATCGCTCATTGCTCTCCCCCAAGCCCATAGAGCTTCGTATACCTTCTACTGGGGAATAGGGTTTTCAGAAAGTAATTCCCCTCCGTGTCGGGTACGCAGGGCACGCAAACAGCATACCCTTCAATATCAACCACCAAGATCAATTGATTGGAGTATTTTGATTTGTTGGGATGATCGATGATATCGATCAGGTGCCCCTCTTCTATGGCGACCACTATCCGTTCGAAAGAGATATGCCTTTCCTTTTTCAAGGCATGATTTTTTTCTTCGTTCCAGTAGAACGCCATGTATAGAATCTACGCTCGATGTGTGCCTTCTGTCAATACAGCAACAGGATGCAGGATTCCAGGGGTCCGGGGGCG
>CAYUPG010000228.1:0-4819 GCA_964446515.1 uncultured Treponema sp. | reverse complement strand
CGACGGCGTTGAAGGCGTCGTCCCCGGAGCTCACCGGGGCGCCGAACACCGCCAGGAGCCCGTCTCCCAGGATCTTGTTCACCGAGCCCCGGGCGCCGCAGACCAGGTCCATGATGTCCGTAAGTATGTCGTTCAGGAAGCGGGCGAAGAGGCCCGGGGCGAGCTGCTCCGCTATGCCCGTGGAATTCCTGATGTCGAAGAAGAGCACGCTCACCTGCTGGTGCCGGTTCTCCAGGGGATTGGTGCCCGTGCGGCGGACGTACTCCAGGAGCTCCTCGCTCAGGTATCGTCCCAGAAGGTCCCCGTCCGTGCAGGCGCCGGCGCGTTCTCTAATAATCGTCGTATCAGGCATCCAGGACCTCCTCTCCGTCGGGGATGTCCAGGGTGAACTCCAGGTACTTGCCGCTCAGGCTGCCTATGCGCAGGGACGCCCCAAGCTCCACGATCCGACGCCGCACCAGGGTCATGCCGACCCCCTTGCCCGCCACCCGGTCCGGCGCTTCGGCGCTGGAAAAGCCCGGCCGGAACATGAGCTCCGCAGCCTCCCGCGGCCCGACGGAAGCCGCCTCCGAGGGCGCAAGATGCCCCTTCTTGACCGCCGCGGCGGCTATGGCGGCGGGGTCCAGGCCGCGCCCGTCGTCCCGGTACACCAGGCGCGTCTTTCCCGGCAGGCGTTCGCTGCGCAGGCTGATCCTGCCCCGGCGGGCCTTGCCGGCCCGCTCCCGCTCCTGCGGCGTCTCAAGCCCGTGGTACACTGAATTCCGCACCAGCTGAACGAGGATGTCCGTCACCGCCTTGCCCCGCCCTGCCCGCAGCACTTCCGGGGCGAGGCCCTCCGCCCGGAGTTCCACTTCCTTTCCGTACCGGGACGCCAGGCGTTCCGCCATGCGGGCCATGCCCTCGGTCGCCGAGGATCCCGTGCCGGCCGGCCGGGCCACCCCGTCCCGCAGGGCTTCCGAGTGGGAGAGCCACTTGCCGATCAGGCCCTCCATGGCGCCTATCGCCTCCAGCAGGGCGGAGCAGGCGAGGGCCATGGGCAGGAAATCCTCGGGGCTCAGGCTTTCCGCCTTGTCCAGCTTGGGCACCAGGAGCTCGAGCTCCTCCGCCTTCCGGGCAAGGTGCTCGAGGCCCAGGAGCTCCGCATCCCCCTTGATGCCGTGGCTGTGGCAGTAGATGAGCTCCAGGCGTTCCCGCACGTCCGGCCGGGGATTCCGCAGCTCCTCGTTGATCTTGCGCGCCCCCTCCGCCACGGAGCGCAGGAAGGCCCGGAGGGTGTCGGGGTCTATGTGCAGGACCTGGTGGAGCATCTCCATCTCCCGGCGGTTCTCCTCCCGGTCCTTCTCCAGCTGCTCGGTCAGGCGCATCCGGTCGGTCAGGTCCCGCACCAGCACCATGAGGCGCTCCACCGAGCCGTCCTGGCCCGCTATGCGGGTGAACTGGAACTCGTAGACCCGCTCGGAGAAGGATCCCGTGCGGTCGTCGAAGTGGAGGCGGACCTCCCGCAGGGGATTGAGGCGCTCCACGTTCCGCCAGGGGACGGAAGCGTCGAAGGCGACGTCCAGAAATTCTTCCAAAACCCTGCGTGTCTCCCCGTCCATGAAGGGGGCCGTCGCCTCGTCCAGGGAGAGGCCGGAAAGCCGCTCCCGGTCGAAGAGCCGGTGCAGGGAGTCCGAGTGGTAGCGCCCCAGTCGGCGCTCCGTATCCAGAAGGAAGAGGCCGTCGCCGATGTTGTGCAGTATGTTCAGGTACTCGCCCTTCTCCACCGTGGAGTCCTGCAGCTTGTCCAGCACGGCGTTGTACATCCCGGCGATCTGTCCCGCCTCGGTGAAGGGCTCCACCGGGGCGCGCAGGGAGAGATCTCCGCTCCTGGCCTGCTCGTCCATGGTGGTGAAGAGTCCGTTGATCTCCGTGCTGACCCCGTGCTCCGCCATGTTGAGCCCCGCCGCCTCGTCGGCATGGTTAACCCGGATGGGGGAGAGCCGGTTGTGCAGGGCGAAGAAGGCAAGGGCCAGGGGGAAGGCCGCCGCGCCCGTGGCGGCCACCCCTTCGAGCTGGACGAGGATCTGGGCTCCCCGGGAAAGGCCGGTGCCCAGGAGCTCCGCCTTGCCGAAGATGCCCACCGCGGCGGTTCCCCAGGCCCCCGCGAAGAGGTGCACCGGGATGGCGTCCACCGCGTCGTCTATCCTTAGGCGGCGCAGCAGGGCCGCGCCGCCGAGCATCACCAAGCCTCCCACGGCCCCGACGATCACCGCACCCCGCTCGTCCAGGGCGTGGGCCCCCGCGGTGACCGCCACGAGCCCCGCCAGGGAACCGTTGAGCACCAGGGAGACCTCCGGCTTCTTGTAGAGCGCCCAGCCGACGGCCAGGGCGGCGATCATGCCCGCGGCTCCGGCCAGCATGGTCCTGAGCACTATGCCCGCCACCTCCGGCCCCGCCGACAGGGTGCTGCCCCCGTTGAAGCCTATCCAGCCGAACCAGAGGAGCATGACCCCCAGGACAGCCTGGGGTATGGAGCTGCCGTTGATGGGCCGCGTCGAGCCGTCGGAGGCGAAGCGGCCCCGCCGGGGACCCAGGACCAGCAGGGCCGCCAGGGCGACCCAAGCCCCCAGGCTGTGCACCACCGTGGACCCCGCGAAGTCCACGAAGCCCCGCTCGGCCAGCCAGCCCTTGGGCCCGCCCAGGGCGCCGCCCCAGGTCCAGTGCCCTGCCACGGGGTACAGGAGGCCGGAGAGCACCAGGGTCCCCAGGATGTAGGAGGAAAAGCGCATGCGCTCCGCCACGGCGCCGGATACTATGGTCGCCGCGGTGGAGCAGAACATGGCCTGGAAGAAGAAGAATGCCGCCGTCCAGGGGGCCGCCAGGTTAGGCGCGAAGCCCGAGCTGCCGAAGAGCCCCGCCCGGCTGGGGCCGAACATGAGGGCGAAGCCCATCACCCAGAATAGGGCCAGGGACACCCCGAAGTCCGTGAGGTTCTTGATGGCCACGTTGATGCTGTTCTTGGAGCGGGTGAGCCCGGATTCCACCATGGCGAAACCCGCCTGCATGGAGAAAACCAGGGCACCCGCGATGACGATCCAGAGGAGATCTAAGCCGCTGCGTTCCATTTCCTATTCCAGTCCCACCGCCAAATGGGAGTCGTACTGCTTCCACCGTATGGGTATGATGAACACCGGCGGCTTGAGCTTCATGTCGATGCCTTCGATGCGCCCCCGCAGGACTATGGGGACGGAGATCAGGAAGGCGCTGCCGAAGGTTTCCCGCATATTGCCCGCGATGGTGTTGGTGATTTCCCCGACCAGGTCGAAGAGGTACTCGTCGTCCGCAAGCTCTTCCCCCAGGAGCAGCTTGGCCAATTCCGCCAGAAGCGGCCGGCAGGTGGTGAAGTAGACGCCCCCCTTGCGGCTGCCGGAGATGCCGATGAGGCCCGTGTAGTCCCCCATGGCGCACTCCCTTCCCTTGACGTAGGGCAGGCCCATGCGGGCCTTCTCCCCGCCGACGCTCTCGAAGTAGTCCGTGACCACTTGGATGAAGCCCCGCAGCTCCCCTTCGGTCATGGCGCCATCTCCAGCACCGCGCGCATCTCCTCCCGCAGCTCCTGGGCGGTGAAGGGCTTGGGAAGGAAGCCCGCGGCCCCCTTCTTGAGGGCCTGCAGGCCCGTGGCGGGATCCTTGAGGGCGCTGATGATGAGCACCTTGGTTTCCGGCTTCATGCGCATGATCTGGTCCAGGCAGGCCAGCCCGTCCATGCGGGGCATGGTGATGTCCAGGGTCACCAGGTCCGGAAGCTGTTCCCGGAAGAGGGTCAGCGCGGCTTCGCCGTCCCCCGCGCAGCCCACAAGGGTCAGGTCCAGGTCGGCCAGATACTTCTCTATGGCCTTGCGCATGATGTTGGAGTCGTCCACGATGAGTAGCTTCATGTTCTGCATTTAGCAGTTTCCGTGCCAATTTTTTGGGTTGTCAATATATCCATAGCTGCGCAGCAGATGCGGCATCACAAGAGAATGCGGTCCGAGCCGTTCCGACATCTCCGTAGGAATCGGCGGGGAATGCCTACGCGGATGTAGTCCTGCCTCCCGGCGGCGCTTGACTACGCAGGCGCCCCGCGCGTAGTCTGTGTCCATGGAAATCACGATGCAGGTGCTCTTGGAGCGATCCTCGGTGCGCACCTATTCCGGCGAGGCGCCGACGGATGACGAACTGGCTGCCCTGGGCACGGTTCTTGCGGCCGCATCGGAGGGCCTCCCCTTCGGCACCTCCCCCCGCTTCGCCCTCGTCGCGTCCTCCTCCTTCGCCGCACCCTCCGACGGCGGCGGGGCTCTGAAGATAGGAACCTACGGGGTAATACGAAACGCGCCCCTCTTCCTCGTGGGCGCGGCGGGCTCGGGTCCCGGCGCCCTCGTCGACTACGGCTGCGCCATGGAAGACGCCCTCATCGCCGCAGCGGCCCTGGGTCTGGGCTCCTGCTGGCTGGCCGGCACCTTTTCCCGGAGCGCCGCCGCCCGGGCCTTGAAGCTCCAGGCGGGGGAGCTGATCCCCGCGGTGAGCCCCCTGGGCCGCCCCGCCGGGCGGCGCAGCCTGGTGGAAGCGGTCATGCGGGCGGGGGCGGGATCCGCCCGGCGCAAAAGCTGGGCCGAGCTCTTTTGGGACGGCTCCCCCGACCGGCCCCTGACGGAGGAGGCCGCGGGGCCCTGGGCTCAGGCCCTTGAGGCGGTCCGGCGCGGACCCTCGGCCTCCAACAAGCAGCCCTGGCGCATCGCGAGGACGAAGGCGGGTGACTTCGAGCTCCTGCTGGCGGAGGACGGGGCCTACAACCGGGCCCT
>CAYUPG010000227.1:0-4840 GCA_964446515.1 uncultured Treponema sp. | reverse complement strand
CCGTGTGCCCGGCGTTCGCATAGTGAACCAACCCGGTACGGTGGTCGAAGCGGCAAATCTGGCAGGTCATGAACATTTCCGTCTGCGCCAAATCGTCGGACAGATTCGCGTCTATCTCGGCCAGGACCGCCTCGGGGCGGGGGTTTCGAGGCACCCCCTGCTTGAACAGCGTCCTCGCCGAGGACGTCATGATGGCCGCCGGTATGCCCTTGCCGGACACGTCCGCGAGGAACAGGAAGAGCTGATCCCCTTGCCCTGCGACCATATCGTAGACGTCGCCGCTCACGAAGCGGGCGGGCTTGGCGTACATGGCGATGTCGTAGCGGTCCGTCTGGGGCGGCGACTTGGGCAGCAGGCTCTCCTGGACGGCGGCGGCAAGCTCCAGGTCCCGCTGCAGACGCTCTTGGTCCAGAAGCCGCTCCTGGGCCTTCCGCAGCTCCAGGGATTTTTCGGCCACCATCTCGCTGAGCCCTTCGGAGTACGCTCTGAGCTTTCGGGCATTCTCGTTCCGCTCGGTCAGATCCACGGCGATGCCCAGAAAGCCTATCACGGCGCCTTGCGTATCGAAGAGGGCGCTCACGTTCAGCAATACCGGGAACCGCGTGCCGTCTTTGCGCACATAGCTCCATTCGTACTCATCCGGGCGCCCGGACCGGGCTTTGGCGACGAAGCACTCGAATCCCGGCTCTATGGTCCGGCCAAGTTCAGTCGATAGGGCGACGGCGCGGGCCTCCAGCTCCTCCCGCACGTGGATGAGCTCCGGGGTCCTCACGCCCACCAGCTCCTGGGAAGCGTAGCCGAGCATGCGTTCCGCCGCAGGATTGAAGAGGGTGATGATCCCGCCGGGGTCCGTGGCGATGATGGAAAATCCCGCGTTGGAGAGTATGGCCTCCTGGAAGGCGCCGAACTGCTCAAGCAGACGCTCGTGCTCCCTCCGGGCGCTGATGTCGATCACCGCGGCCAGCACCTGCGTGCCCGCAGGAGTCTCCACCGGGCTCAGGCCTATCTCCACGGGAAATTCCGTTCCGTCCCGGCGCTTCGCCGTCAGGTCCCGCCCCCGTCCCATCGGACGGGCCTGGGGCTTCTCCGAGAACCTCGACCTGGACAGGATATGGCCGGCGGCGAAGCGGTCGGGTACCAGGGTTTCTATGGGAAGCCCTATCAGCTCAGCGCGGGTGTAGCCGAATATACGCTCCGCCATGGTATTGAACACGGTGATTCTGCCCTCCCGGTCCACCATGATGAGGGCGTAGGGAGCGGATTCGATGATCTGCAGAAAGCCGTTGCTCGTGGCCTCCAACTGGGTGTTCCGCTCGTCCAGGTCGGCCGTGCGCTCGGCCACCAGCCGCTCCAGAGAATTGTTTAGGGCGATGAGCTTGGCCTCGAAGGATTTTTCTTCCCCTATGTCGCGTATGGTCCGGGTTACCCCCAGTATGCCTCCATCCGGCCCCCGTATGGGAGACATGGCCATGGATACGTCCACCCGCCCGCCCGCGGCGGTCGCGCAGACGGTCGAATAGGAAGCTATGGGTATTCCGTTCAAGACGCGCTGCAGCTTTTCCTCTTCGGCGCGCCTGTTCTCTTCCAGTATCACTAGATCCAGGAAGGATTTGCCCAGGGCGTGCTCCACCTCTATGCCGAAGAGGTCCGCGGCGCTCCTATTCCAGGCGGTGACGATGCCCCGCCGGGTGTGCCCGATGATGGCATCGGAGGAGTTGTCCACCAGGGCCGCGAATTTGTCCCGCTCAAGGGAATAGATCCGCTTCCTGGCCCGGGAGAGCAGGAAAACCGAGAGCGAGGCATACGCCAGAACCGCTATAAGACCGGCGGCGAAAGATACGATCCAGGGATTGCCCAGATTCAAGGACGCTATAAAGGCCGGAGTAGCGGAGACTTCCACATCCCAGGTGCGTCCGTACAGCTCGATGCGCACCACCTGCCTATGGGCGGCCGCCGCAGATTTTCTGCCGCCGTCGCCCGGGTATCGGCGGGAGCTGAAAAAGCTCACCGCGGATGCCGGGTCGGTCGCATCGTAAAGCGTCAGATCATAGCCCGCCGTCCCGTCGATGAGGCTTTCCATGACTTCGTCCATGACCAGAGGCATGTACGCCCAGCCGACCACCTCATCCGGCGAAGCCTCCCGGGGCGCAGCTCCCGCCCGGTACACCGGCAGCAGGAACAGGAACCCCCGCTCGGGAGATTCCGCGGCCTGAACGAGGGTGATGGGTCCGGTCAGGGTGGCCCGGCCGCTTTCCATAGCCGCCCGCGCGGCGGCGTCCCTGGACGCGTCCGAGGCGATATCCAATCCTACGGCCTGGAGATTCTGGGACTCGGGTTCTATGTAGGAGATGACGAAGCGTTCGTTCCCATGGGGCACCAGGGTACGGATGAAGAAATCAGGACGGCCTTCCCGCCGCATCCGCTCCACGAAGTCACTCTCGTCCTCCATGGGAACACGGATGATGTATCCCATCCCTCGGGAACCGGTGAACTCCCGTTCAAGGTCCCGGGAATCGGCGTAGGATCGAAAGAGAGCCCTGTCCATACCTTCGACGGATGCTCCGATTATTGCCCCCCGGACGCCCCGGAGACCGTATTCGTAGGTCCTGATACGTTCCGATACCCGGAGCGCCGTTTCGGAGGCCAGGGAATCCAGGCGCCGCAGTACTACGGCGCGGTTGGTTTCCAGCACTATCCATGCGGCTCCGGAAGCCGCAAGGGCCCCCAGCGCCGCCACGATGAGGACCTGCTTCAGGATGTTCCGTCGAACGAGGATGAAAGTTCGGATTTTTTGTGCCGTCCGAAGTGTATCCACGGAATCAGTATAGGGTGCGGCATGGAGGGACGCAACAGTGGGATCAGCCCCCTTGCGCCGGGGAGACTCCTCCGGATATACTGGCTTATCTTATTGCAACGCCTACCCCGGCGTAAGGAGCCTCGGAATGAGGAGCTTTAGGGACATGAACATCCGTTCTACCGGAGGATACTCCGCCGACGGGATAGCTGTGTCCGCGATCGGGGTGGAGATATTGGAGATTTAAGGACTAAGGTTCTATAATAGCCAACCCTGAAGCCGCGGGCAGCACGCCCGCGGCTTTTTTTTCGTCCCGATGCAGGCGCACGCCCGCGTCGGGAGCGCGACCGGGGTAGGATCAAGGAGCCGACAATGCTGATAGAAGCTAGGAACATACGGAAGGACTACGGCGGGACCGCGGTGCTCTCGGGGGTGGATTTCCGCATCGACGAGGGGGAGAAGGTGGGCCTCGTGGGCCGCAACGGGGCGGGCAAGAGCACCCTGCTCCGCATACTCTGCGGCCTGGACGACGACTACGCGGGCACCTGCGTCCGCGCCCCCAACCGGCGCATCGCCCTGGTCCCCCAGTACTTCCCCGACTTTCCGGGGACCGCTGCGGAATACGTGGCGGCGGACGCCCTGGACCTGCGCCGGCGCCTGCGCGGCCTGGAAGAGGAGATGGCCGACCCTGCTGCGGCCGATCGCGCCCTGGAAGAATACGGCCGCCTGCGGGAAGCCTACGACCGCATGGACGGGGACGGGGCGGAGGAACGGACGGCACGCTTCCTTGAGGGCGCCGGGCTCGCCGGGGCGGCGGAGAAGCCCGCGGCGGTCCTCTCCGGGGGGGAGCGCAACGTCCTCGCCCTCGCCCGGGCCCTCAACGGCATGCCGGACCTCCTCATCCTGGACGAGCCGGGCAACCACCTGGACCTCTGGGGCCTGGCCTGGCTCGAGTCCTTCCTGTCGGGCATCCCCCAGGCGGTGCTCATAGTCTCGCACAACCGCTACCTGCTGGACCGCGCGGTGCGGCGCACGGTGGAGCTCGAGGGCGGGAAGGCCGCCTCCTACGCCGGGGGCTGGTCGGCCTACCGCATGGAGCGGCTGCGGAAGAACGCCGCCCAGGGCCTGGACTGGAAGGCGGACCGGAAGAAGCTCGAGCGCCTGGAGGAGCTGGTCAAGCGGTTCGAGCAGATAGCCCGGTCCCGCCCGGATCCCGCCTGGGGCAGGCGCCTGCGGGCGCGAAGAACCCAGCTCGAGCGGGCCCGCCGGGACGCGGTGGAGAAGCCGGAAGAGGACCGGCGTCGGATGGACCTGGACTTCGCCGCGGCGGTCTCCAAGGCGGACATCGCCGTCTCCGTGTCCGGCTACCGCAAGGTCCTCCCGGACGGCAGAGTCCTCTTCGACGACGCGGAGCTCCTGGTCCGCTCGGGGGAGCGGGTCGCTCTGGTGGGGCCCAACGGGTCGGGCAAGACCACCCTTCTTTCGGAGCTCGCGGAGGCGGGGCGCTGGGACGATCCGGTGCTCCGCATCGGCCCGAGCTTCACCCTGGGCTGGTGCCCCCAGCACCAGGAGATCTTCGACCCCGACCGGACCGTACGGGAGGAATTCCTGCGCCTGCGGCCTGCGGCGGAGGAGGAGGTGTCCGGCCTGCTCCGCCGCTTCCTCTTCAGAAGGGAGGACCTGGACAAGAAGGTGGGCTCCCTCTCCGGGGGGGAGCGCAACCGCCTGCAGCTGGCCCGCGCCGTATTCCTGAAGGCGGACCTCCTCATCCTGGACGAGCCGACGAACCACCTGGACATACCCGCCCGGGAGGTCATAGAGGAAGCCCTGGCGGACTTCAAGGGCACCCTGATCGTGGTGTCCCACGACCGCTACTTCCTGGACCAGGTGGCCGACCGGGTGGTTGAGATAGACGGAGAGGGGGGCCTCGTGTCCTGGGACGGGAACTTCAGCGAGTTCTGGTACCGGGCCTACGGGACAGCCGGTGCGGCCCTCAGACGCGGCGGCGCCGGGGTCGGCGGCATGGAACAGCGCGGACGCGCCCTG
>CAYUPG010000226.1:0-4847 GCA_964446515.1 uncultured Treponema sp. | reverse complement strand
GGGCCCCCTCGGGAGCGTCGGTCGCGGTGGACGCGGGGGAGCGCAACCTCTGGCGGAGCGGAGCGGGCTTCACCCCCAACCGAGCCCTGGAGGCGGCGGAGACCGCGGCCCTGGAGGCCGAACTGGGCTTCCGCTCCGCCCAGGATCCCCTGTCCGTCCCGGAGGACCTGCTGTCCAGGCTGCTGCGCCTGGCGGCAGTCTGGGCGGAGCGCTGGGACGCCATGAGTCCGGAAGAGCAGGAGGGGGCCGAGCGCGAGCTGGGCAATATCCCGGAGGTCGCCGCCTTTGCCCGGGACCTGGGCATCGACTACTGAGATGCAGCCGGGCCGTTCCCTGATCGACGTGGGGTCTGAGAGCGGCGCAGGCCTTTCCCGGCTCATACGCGGGGTAGCGGACGGCACGGCAGGGTTCGAGGCTCTGGTGGAAGCCCTCCTGCCCCTCATCCGCGGGGAACGGCGGCTGGATCAGGCCGCCCTGCTTGAGCTCTCCACCGCCCTCGTCTCCATCGAGCGGGAAACGGCCAAAGACAACAGGCTCTACGGCCTGGTCAACGATGAGGGCGCCGCTTCGGTGGCCCTAAGCGAATCCGGCCAGATCGTGGCCTTGAATCCCGCGGCGACGGAGCTCTTCGCCGCGTCCGCCGGCGACGGACTGGCGGCGCTCAGGATAAGCCGCCCGGAGTTCGCCGCTTTTACGCGCAGGCTCGCCGAGCACCCGGGGCCGTCCCTGCTCCGCGCCCATTCCTCCGCTTCTTCCGGGGGGCTTCAGACCGTGCTGATGGCCGGGGCCTATTACCCCCGTTTTCGGGCCACCGTGCTCACCGCCCTTCGGCAAGCCTGGCCCCCCTCGATAGACTACGCTCTGGGCGACATCTTCGCCCTTTCCCGCAGCGAACGGGAGATACTATCCCGGCTGGCGGCGGGCCTGGACAGCGAAGAAATCGCCCGGGAGCGGGGCCGCTCCGTCGGGACCGTGCGCCAGCAGATAAAGAGCGTGCTCACGAAGCTGGGGGTCTCCAGCCAGCTATCCGCCGCCGCGCTGGGCGCGAGCGTGGCCGGCCTGGGATCGGTCGGCGGCAGGGCCGCGGGAGACAGCTCGTCCCTGCCGCCGGCCCAGGGCTATGAGGCCCCGCTCAAGGTATACTCCCTTGACCGGGCGGGACGACGCATCGGGGTCCGCCGCTTCGGCGTCGGAGCCGGAAAGCCGGTGCTGTTCCTCCACGGCCCCTCCTTCGGCGCCGGGGAGTATCCGGAGGATAGGCGGCTCGCCCGAAAATACGGCTTGGACGTCTACGCCCTGGAGCGTCCGGGCTACGGACGCACCGACGTGGTCCCCGAGGACGAGGATGCGCTCGCATGCGGCTGCCTGGATATTCTCGCCTATCTTGACCATGAGCGCCTGGAGGGCGTGACGGTCCTGGCCCATGAGGTGGCCCTCATACCGGCCCTGGAGTTGGCCGCCCGCAGGCCCGACAGGGTAGCGGGCATACTCGCCGTGTCCGCGGCGCCTCCCTTCTTGGAGCTGGAGCAGATACATGCTATCCCGGAGCATCAGGGCATCTTCATCCATGCTGCCAGGCATGCCCCGTGGATCGCCCACCTATTGGTTAGGCTTCTGATGATCAGGATGCGCAGGCTGGGCCCCCAGGGGTGGACGGAGGTAATCTTCGGGGGTTTGCCGGCGGAGTCGGAGGTGATGGCCCGACCGGAGCTCCTTCCCGGAGTGATCGGAACCTACAGCTTCTACCTGAACCAGATGGGGGCAGGCTTCGAGCACGACCTGCAGATGATGCTGGCCGACTGGTCGCCGCTCCTGGCCGCGGCGCAGGCGCCCCTCGTCCTTGTGCACGGTTCCCGGAACGAAACGACTCCGCCCGGACACCTGGAGCTGTTCCGGGCCATCAGGCCGGATGTGCGGATTGAACTGGTGGAGAACGCCGGACTGAGTCTTGCGGTTTCCCATCCCCAGCTGCTCTACCGCAGGCTCGCATCCTTGGCTGAGGGGAGGAAGTAGCATTGCGGGGGTTCGCTATGACTCCCCGCTCAGCTTCCGCGCCGCGGCCGCCCCGTCGGAGAGGCCCAGCCCGTAGAGTTCCCTGAGCTTGGCGACGCTCTTCTCCGTGCGGGAGATGCCCAGGTCCCGGGAAGGGCGGATCACAAGGGCGTTCCCTGCCGCCTCCTCGGCCTCGACGAAGTCCATCTGGGCATTGTAGCGGGGGACCCGGCTCTTAAGGGCACCCGCCAGGCGGGGATAGCGGCGGTAGACCAGGCCCGCGGGGGGATGGCGCTCCTCGGCCTTGCGGTATCCAGCGGGCCGGGTCAGGACCACCACGTTCCGGAGAAAGCCCTCGGCCTTGGCTCTTGCCAGGGGTATGGCGTCCGCCACGGCGCCGTCCAGGAGCCGTCGGCCGTCATACTCCACCATGGGAGACAGGAAGGGCATGGAGGCGGAGGCCCGGAGCACCGCCAGGTGGTCCGCGTCCTTGTCGTAGTAGACCGCCTCCCCCGTGGCGCAGTCCGTGCAGACCGTGACGAAGCGGCCGGGATAGGCCTCGAAGGCAGCGAAATCGAAGGGTACCAAACGATGGGGAATTTCGTTGAAGATGAAATCCATGCCGAACAGGCTGCCCTTGAAAAGCAGGTTCCGCAGGGAAAGGTAGCGCCGGTCGTTGCGGTACCGTTCGATAATTTCAAGATTGCGGCCCCGCTGGCCGGAGATGTAGGAGCAGCCGATGCTGGAGCCGGCGGAGACGCCGATCACGTAGGGGAAGAGGAGACCCGCATCCAGGAAGGCGTCCAGGACGCCCGCGGTGTATTGCCCGCGGAGCCCGCCCCCCTCCAGCACGAGGCCCCGCCGGATATGTTTCGACATGGACGAAAAATAACATGCCGGCGCGGGCATTTACAATCCCGACGAGGGGATATAGTATTCTACCATGAAGGGCGGCAGGGAGTTCGAAATACTGCTCCAGTCCATAGCGGACGTGAACGGGATGCTCGGAAACCTGGAGGAGCTGCTTTCCGCCCTCCTGGACCACCTGTACCGGGCGATGTCCTTCTATTCCGGGAGCATACAGCTCTACGAATCGGGCGCCTGCCGCATCGTGGCCTACCGGGGCGCCCTGGACGATGCCACCGTCCGGGACCTGCGTTTTCCCCTGGCCCCCCGCTTTCCCAACTACCACGTCATAGAGAGCCGGCGTCCCGTGTGCTACGACGACGTGCGCACGGTCTATCCCCACTTCCTGGTGAAGGGAACCGAGTACAGCTCCGGCCACATACGTTCCTGGCTCGGGGTGCCCATGGCGGCAGGGGCGTCGGTCTTCGGCATGATTACGCTGGACCGGGACCGGGTGTACCCCTTCACACCCGCGGAGATCCGCCTGGCCGAGGCCTTTGCGGACAACGCCGCCATCGCCATCCGCAACGCGCGGCTCTACCGGGAACTCCAGGACGCACTGGCGTCCAAGGAGCGCCTGATGCGGGAGATGAACCACCGGACCAAGAACGGCCTCCAGCTCGTCACGAGCCTGGTATCCCTGGAGGCGTCGAAGGCGACGGGCGAGGAAGCCCGTCGCGCCCTCATGGAGCTCATGTCCCGCATCGATTCCATCGCCGCCGCCCACGAGCTGCTCTGCTGCCAGGATGACCCCATGCAGCCCCTGGCCCTGGGCCGCTACCTGTCGGACCTGACGGACGAGTTCCAGGCCCTCTTCCTTTCGGGCGCAGCATCGGTTGCGGTGCGGAAGCGCATGGCGGACCTGCGTTCGCGCCTTGTCGTGGCGGTGCCCCTGGGCCTGATCATGAACGAGCTGCTGACCAACGCCGCCAAGTACGCCTTCCCCGACGGGCGGCGGGGAACCATCGCCGTCGAGCTCGCCGAAGAGGGGGCCGGGGGCATCCTGATGGTTGAAGACGACGGTATAGGCTTCGATCCCGCGGCGCCCGCCCGGGGTTCCGGGGTGGGCCTGGACTCCGTCCGAGCCCTGGCGTCCCAGATAGGCGGCTCCGCGGAGCTGGAGAGCGCTCCGGGGCGGACCCGCTGGACCATACGCTTTCCCCTGGAGGCGCCGGAAGCGGAGGGTGCCGCCTCGGCCTGCCTATGAGGGGAAGGCTATGGGCACCTGCACTTCCGTGAGCCAGTCCGCGGAATCGCTCTTGTTCCAGATGCCGTCGATGTAGGCTTCCCGGGGATTGTCGAGGGGACGGCAGCCGTGCTCCTCTATCCAGGCGAAGACCGCGGCGTAGGCCCGGGAGAGTCCCGCGTAGGGCCCCCGGTGGAGCACGCAGGCCGCCGCGGGAACGGCCTCCACGGTCTTGAATTTGATGGTCTCCGTGTCCTGCCCGGGACTCAGGACCGCCTCGCAGTACTCCACGTCGATGTCCCGCTCCTTGTACTCCCCGTCGTGGTAGACGATGAAGCAGTAGGGCGGATCGTCCAGGCACTTCAGGCCGGGATTGGCCGCCGCGACCTCCTCCCCTATCTTGGGTATCTCGGTGAAGTAGGAGTCGTAGGATTCCACGATCATGCGCTTGCTGAACACGACCACCCGGGGCAGCTCCTTGACGACGATCTGGTGCTCCATGGCCGAGCCCTCCTTCAGTGACTCAAGATAATGGTGGACCGAGGCGAGCTGCCGGGAGGTTTCCAGGGCGGCCCGCTCCAGCTCGCGCTGTCTGCGGGCGAAGAGATCCGCCAGGTCCCTCCCCGCCAGGGCCTGACGTATCTCCGGCAGGCTGAAGCCGCACTGCCTGAGGGCCACGATGCGGTGGATGCGGGGCAGCTGGTCCGAGCCGTAGTAGCGGTAGCCCGTGGCCCAGTCCACGTGCCGGGGGGCGAGGAGGCCC
>CAYUPG010000225.1:0-4847 GCA_964446515.1 uncultured Treponema sp. | reverse complement strand
GCCGGGATGCGGCATGCCATAGAAGAGGCCCCCGGATCGATCGATCCGGGGGCCTGGTTTTTTATTGAGAGAAGCATCAAGACTGGATGTTTCTGCCGTACATTGCGGAAAGATTTCTGAATGCCAGTGCGGCGGAGAGCACTAGATCTTTTTCTTCAAAGCGCCATTTCCAATTGTTCCCCAGGGTAGAAGGAGTGTTCATGCGGGATTCTGAAGATAAGCCGAACAGGTCCTGCAGCGGGATGACGGCAAACTTTGAGACGGATGCAAGGGCAAGCCTAATTAAAGCGGCGGAAATGTCTTTGGGTGCATAACCGAGGTAGGAGGTGATAAAGTCGATCTCTTCCGGCTTCGCTTTTTCTATCCAGCCCTTCAAGGTATCGTTGTCGTGGGTCCCCGTATAGACTACGCTGTTGGTCGAGTACATGTGGGGAAGGAAACCGTTGAGGCAATCCAAGCCTTTGCCGCTCTCCGCCGCATCGAAGGCGAACTGCAGTATCTTCATGCCGGGCAGTCCGAAGGAGTCTCTGAGGTCCCGAACATCCTCGGTGATGAACCCGAGATCCTCAGCGAGTATAGGCAGATCACCAAGCGTTTCTTTCAACTTTTTGAAAAAAGCGCGTCCGGGAGCTTTTTCCCAGGAACCGGACTCGGCGGTCTTATGATCGGCAGGTACGGCCCAATAGGATTCGAACCCTCTGAAGTGGTCGATCCGTAGCCAATCGAACAATCTAAGGTTGCCTTGAATACGCCTAATCCACCATGAAAAACCATCCCTTTCATGCGCATCCCATGCGTATAGAGGATTGCCCCATAGCTGCCCCGTCGCGCTGAAGTAGTCGGGCGGAACTCCCGCAACGAATTGCGGACGCCCCTCTGCGTCGAGCTGGAAAAGGTGTCTATTTGACCAAACGTCGACGGAATCCGCCGCCACAAAGATGGGGAGATCGCCGATTATTGAAATTCCTTTGCTATTTGCGTATTCCTTCAGAGCGGCCCACTGCCGGAAAAAGAAGAACTGAACTACTTTTGTGATAAGTATAGAATGCGCGTGGTCTTTTTCTGATTTCCAGACATCAATCGCTCCCCTATCGCTAAGTGCGAGCTTCTTGGGCCAGAAATTTGACCACATTGCACCGTGCAGGTTCTTGGCCGCCGCTTGGGCATCATAGTGCTCTTTGATATTCATGAAGAGCGCATACTCGTCAAGCCACCATGCTTCTTGAGTGCAGAAGCGATCAAACGCTTGGTGCGCTGCAGAGACGGATGCTTTAAGAAATCGGTCGGCGGCTATACGTACGAGGCGGTTTTTTATAGGTATAATCGTACCGAAATCTACGGACCTGATGGATGCGCTACGGAGCGGTGCTGTCTCCGACTCATTCAAATAGCCCTCTTGAAGGAGATTCTCAATGCCTATGAGCAAAGGGTTGCCCGCAAAAGTGGAGAAGGACGCATACGGTGAGTCGCCGTATCCGGTGGGGCCCAGGGGGAGTACCTGCCAAAGCGTCTGGCCTGCTTCGCTGAGCCAATCTACGAAATGGTATGCATTAACTCCCAGATCCCCTATCCCATATGGCCCGGGAAGGGAGGTCGGATGCAGAAGTATTCCACTCTGACGGATCATAACACCTCCGGTAAACCGGTTTAGTATACACAATCCCTCCAATTTCCGCAAGCAGGAAGTTCCAAAACAAAAAAGGGGCCGCCCAGCACGGGCGACCCCACACGCAACGGCAGTTTACAGTTGCTATTTTTCCGCTATGAGCAAAGTTTTTGTGTCCAAGCGCAGTTCTAGGGCTGCAGGGTTGTAAACGCTGCGGTCCTTGGAGACGCTGAACTGAATAAAATCTTGCTTAGGTTCAAGAACCACCACGACATCGATCATATCTACATAGTCCTTGAGGACCATTGGAATGTTGTTCTTATCGTATGCGAGCTCTTCGCTTCCTACGGTGCAGCTGTACCAAATCTCCAAGCCCAGCTCGGCAGCGAACTTTTTGACCGCCGCGATCCGCTCCACGGTGGCCCGGGAGAAATCGTACCCGTCGATGATGAGGGCGTCGGCTTTGAAGCCGCCGTCCACGATCATGGCGCGAAGGCTGCGGAGTATCTGGTCGCTGGTGACGCCGTCCTGGTTGAAGTTCATGAGCACCCTGTTTTTCACCAGGTCGTTCTTGACCTCGAGGGCATTGTCCAAATTCTTCTTCTTGGCGATTTCGGCGAAGATATCTTCATACCAGGCTATGACATAGTCCGTATGCTGGGTGAAGGACACATGGATGACCTTCTTACCCTGCAACAGCTTGTCCAGAGCGATCTGAACCAGTACCGCGGTTTTGCCGACACCCTTGCGGGAGGCGATTACGCCAACATCGCCGGCTTTAAGGCCGCCATGGATAGACTTCTCGAAAATTCGTACCGGACTGCGTTGAACGAGCTCCTGCTTAACCATGACCGCTCCTTATTTCTGTTGTTCCTTCTTGCGCTTCTCCTCGTATTCCTTGGTAAGGGCGTCGGAGATGCTTGACGGGACCTTCCCGTACTTCTCAAATTCCATCGTAAACTCAGCCTTGCCCTGGGTCAAGGATCTAAGTACGGTAGAATAGCCGAACATCTCGCTCAGGGGGACCTCGGCTTCGACGCGGGAGAAGGACCCATCCTCGGTGGAGGAGGTGATTATACCACGGCGCTGGTTGATGGACGCGAAAATGTTGCCTTGGAACTCCGTGGGGCCTTCCACGGAAACCTTCATGATGGGCTCAAGGATACAGGGCTTGGCCTTGGAGTAGGCTTCCCGGAAAGCGCCGATAGCGGCAAGCTGGAACGCTATATCCGAAGAGTCGACCGCGTGGGACTGACCGTCGTTGATTACGCAGCGGATATTGACGATGGGGAACCCGATGAGGCTGCCCTTCTTCTTCGCTTCCTTGAATCCCTTGTCGCAACTGGGGATGTACTCGTTGGGTATGGAGCCTCCCTTGATGCTGTCGACGAACTCGTAGTCCGCCGCATCGTTGGGCTCCATGTACCCGGCAACGCGGCCGTACTGGCCGGAACCGCCGGTCTGCTTCTTGTGCGTATAGTTAAACTCGGCGCGCTGGGTGATGGCTTCGCGGTAGGCCACCTGGGGCATGCCGGTCTCCACTTCGCACTTGTATTCCCGCTTCATGCGCTCGATGTAGACTTCCAAGTGCAGCTCGCCCATACCCTTGATGATGGTCTGGTTGGACTCGGGGTCGACAAAGGTCTGGAAGGTAGGATCTTCTTTTGTGAACCGGTTGAGGGCCTTCGCCATCTGATCGGCGGACTTCTTGTCCTTCGGGGTAATGGCGAGAGAGATGACCGGCTCGGGAACGAACATGGAGGTCATTGCATAGTTCACCGAGGGAGAACAGAAGGTATCGCCGGAAGCGCATTCGATGCCGAAGAGGGCGACGATATCGCCGGGGGCCCCTTCGGTGATGTCTTCCATGTTGTTCGAGTGCATGCGGACCAGGCGCCCGACCTTGAACTTCTTGCGGGCACGGGTGTTGTAGAGCTCGTCTCCCTTCTTCAGGGCACCCTGATAGATGCGGACATAGGTGAGCTGGCCGTATTGGCCGTCCTCAAGCTTGAATCCTAGGGCCACGGTGGGCAGCTCTTCGCTGGCCTTAAGAAGCACTTTTTCTTCACCCTTGTCGAGGTCGAGGGCGAAGTTGTTGACCTCGGTCGGATCAGGCAGGTACTTTGTGACCGCCTCGATCAGGAGCTGTATGCCCTTGTTCTTATAGGCGGAACCCATCATCACGGGCACCAGCTGCTCCGATAGGGTTCCCTTGCGGATGGCCTTGTGGATAGCTTCTTCGGGAATGTCCTCTCCGCCGAGAAAGAGCTCGGCCAAATCATCGTCGAACATGGAAACGGCGTCCAGAAGCTCCTCGCGGTACTTGGCTGCGTCCGCCTGGAGGTGGGCGGGAATCTCGGCGAAGCGGAGGGTTTCGCCCTGAGGGCCGTCGAAGTAGACGGCCTTCATGGTGATGAGGTCGACAACGCCCTCGAGCTTATCCTCGAGGCCGATGGGAATCTGGATCATCACCGCATTGAGGCCCAGCTTTTCCCTGAGCTGCATACGGACCTTGAAGGGGTTGGAGCCCGTCCGGTCGCACTTGTTGACGAAGGCGATGCGGGGAACATGGTAGCGCTTGAGCTGCCGGTCGACGGTGATGGACTGAGACTGGACGCCGCCGACCGCGCAGAGCACCAGGATGGCGCCGTCGAGCACCCGCAGGGACCGCTCTACCTCTACGGTGAAGTCCACGTGGCCGGGCGTGTCGATGACGTTGATGGTGTAGTCTTTCCAATTAACCTGGGTGGCGGCGGACTGGATGGTGATACCCCGTTCCCGCTCAAGCTCCATGTGGTCCATCACGGCGCCGACGCCGTCCTTGCCGCGAACTTCATGAATGGCGTGAATCTTGTTGCAATAGAACAGGATACGCTCTGAAAGCGTCGTTTTACCGGAATCGATGTGCGCGCTGATTCCGATATTCCGCATCTTCGTGATATCGATGCCCATCTGGTCTTCTACCTCTCGTCCTAGTATAGGTTCCCGCTCGTCCCGGCGGGTTCGACTCAACGTTCGAATTTCCTTTCGTCGATTTGGATCGACGTTCGGTGGATCCGTGGAAGCTTTCAGGCGGAAAACCCGCCCTCTTTTTGGGTGCTCATGGATGCAAGGAAGGCAATAATATACTTCCAGTTTCAGCAATATAGTAATAATTTCAGCAAGTTTCAAGGGGTGCGCGTGGTCCCTTTCCCTATGGGAAACCTGACTGTTTTCCTATAGGAAACACCAAGTTCCCAGG
>CAYUPG010000224.1:0-4848 GCA_964446515.1 uncultured Treponema sp. | reverse complement strand
CCGCAAGGGAAGCGCGGGATACTCTGTACGCCGAGGCGCTCAGGCGCAGCGGGGGCAACCAGAGCGCTGCGGCCAGGCTCATCGGCATCTCCCAGCAGACCCTGAGCGCTTGGGTATCCCTGCGGACCCTGCCGGAGGAATAGGCTGGTACCGGAAAATCGACGGGGTACAGGAAAAATCCTGTAGACCCGATCCGGGGTATTAGACGATGCACTCTATCGCCGTTCATATTTCCTTTATAGACATATAGTAAGTACGAACTCAATTGTTTGGCACGAATCTTGCTTATCAATGGGTATGAGACTTGCAACCAAACTTTCCCTGGCCTTTTTATCCATGACCGCCATCGCGGTCGTGGTCGGCGCAACGGGCATGGCCGCCCTCAGGTCGAGCACCGGGGCGAACGCCTTCCTGTACGATAGGATAACGGCGCCCATCACGGAGCTGATGGGCATGATAGACAGCTTCCAGCGCCTTAGGGTCAACGTCCGGGACCTGATAGAGACGGACGATAGGATCCGCATGGACGAGCTGAACCGCGGCATAGAAAAGTCGCAGGATACCTTCGCTAAAAACGCAGACTCGTACCGGGGCACCATCGTGACCGACGAGGGTAGGCGGAAGTTCGACGAAATGCTCAATGCCTGGAAGAAGTACCAGGAGCTTCTGGACCAGATGCAGCGCCTGGCCGCCGTCAACGAGGACGACTCGGCGAAGGCTCTATTGTCCGGGGCGGCCGCCCAGGCGGTGGAGGCGGTGCAGGAGGGCATCGACGAGCAGGTGCGCCTGAAGCTGGAGATCGCCCGGACCGAGGCCGCCAAAAACGCCGCCATGGCTGCCCGTTCGACGGCGGTCATGACAGCGGTGGTGGCCCTGGGCGCCGCGGCGGCGGTGCTCATAGGACTGTTCCTGACCAGGTCGGTGCTCCGCCAGCTTGGCACCGAACCCGGGGAGATCGGCCGCATCGCCGACGCCCTGGCGGCGGGCGACCTGGCGGCCGCCAGGGCCGGGACGGGCAAATCGGTAGGCGCCTACGCCGCCTTGAAGGGGATGGTTGAAAAGCTCGCCGGGGTCATCGAGGGCATCCGCTCCGCCACGGACAACGTCACCAGCGGGAGCGAGCAGATCAGCGCCACCGCCCAGGTTCTTTCCCAGGGAGCGACGGAACAGGCCGCCGGGGCGGAGGAGGTTTCCGCGGCCATGGAGGAGATGTCCGCGACGACCAAACAGAATACCGATTCCGCCCTCTCCACGGAGCTGCTGGCCCGGAAGGCCGCTGAGGATGCGAAGGAGGGCGGTTCGGCGGTGGAGCGCACCGTGGAGGCCATGAAGCGCATAGCCTCCAGCATAGGGATCATCGAAGAGATTTCCCGGCAGACGAATCTGCTGGCCCTCAACGCGGCCATAGAGGCGGCGAGGGCGGGGGAGGCGGGCCGCGGCTTCGCGGTGGTTGCCGGCGAAGTGCGCAAGCTGGCGGAGCGCTCCCAGACGGCCGCCGCGGAGATCACCGTCCTTTCTACGGAGTCCGTGGAGGTGTCCGAGCGGGCGGGGCGGCTTCTGACCAAGATGGTTCCGGATATCGGGAAGATCGCCGACCTCATGCAGGAGATCGCCGCCGCGAGCCGGGAGCAGAGCGCGGGGACCGAGCAGGCGACCAAGGCGGTGAACCAGCTGGACACGGTGATCCAAACCAACTCGGCCTCTTCTGAGGAACTCGCAGCCGCGGCGGAAGAGCTGGCGGGACAGGCCATGTCCCTGCGGGATTTGGTTTCCTTCTTCCGACTGGAGAACCGGACGACGGGCCTGCCGCCCGCGAGGACGACCAAGCCTGCCGGGACGGCCGGACCGGCGCGGAATCCGTTGCCCGTTGCGCGGACCGCGGCGCCGGTGCGCCGCTCCCTGTCCCCCACGGCCATCGTCCCGGTCCCCGCCGCGGATGACGGGGAATTCGAGGACTTCTGAGGGCCTATGCAGTACCTGTCATTCATGCTGGAAGGAATAGAATTCGCGGTGGACGTCGGCGCGGTGGAGACGGTGGTGGAGGCCGGAGAAATAACGCCCGTACCGACGCCCACGGGCTACCTGCGGGGCGTCATGGATCTGCGGGGCAGGACCATAGCCGTGGCTGACCTACGGAGGAAGTTCGGACTGCCGGCCGCTGATGCAGGCAGGGGGGCCTGCGTAGTGGTGGCGGAAGGGTATTCCATGGGAGCCCTGGTGGACGGCGTCTCGGAGGTGGTGACCATAGACCGTCTGGTTGAGGAGGAGGGAGCCGCAGAGCGCGGCCTCTGGAGTTCCTTCGTGCTCGGCATAGCCCGGGTGGATGGACGCATGCTCGTGGTCCTGGATCCGAAGGGCCTGTTCCAATCGGGAGATCGGGGCGATGGCGGAAAATAGGGACCTCCTGCTGCGGGAAGCCTACCATCGGATGAAGAACGACCTGAACGGCCTGTATGCCCTGGCGCGGGAAGCGGAGTGCGACGGAATAGCGGCCCATATCCAGTCCCTTTCCGCCCTCTACGCGCTCCTGGAGGCGGGCGGGACCGGTCTGGTCAAATTGGGCGGCTATCTGCATGAAGTGGCCGGCCTCAGGACGAGGAGTCTGGGACTGGACTACCGTATGGAGTCTTTCCTTCCGGAGGATGTGGACCTGCCCCACAGGACCGCGGCGGGCTTGGGGCTCGCGCTGTCGGAGCTGCTGGTGAACGCTTCAAAGCACGCGTACAACCGGGGACGCGGGGCCGTGCTCCTGCGCGTGGACAGACGGGGACGTTTCGGCGTCGTCTCCCTTGAGGACGGCGCCTGCTCCCCGGGCGGGGTGGAATTTGCCGAGGGGAACGGCCTAGCGCTTGTCCGAGGCGTACTGGGAGATATAGGGGGGACCTTGGCCCTTCATCGGGATGCGGGCGTGCGGTGCGTAATCGAGTTTCTATTGCATAATTAACGATATTTTGATGCTAACCGATACCCGGCGTGCGCCTTACCGTATACAATGATCGGCGGAAAGGAGCGCGCCATGGGCATGATGGGTTTCGATAAGAAAGAGTGGTCCTACATCTTCTACGATTGGGCGGAGTCGTGCTTCACGGTTATCGTGAGCGCCTTCATCTTCCCCATGCTCTACGGCATGCTTACCAAGGGGATGCCCGCCGCGCCCTCCCTGTACGGGTTCCTTGTCTCGGCGGTGAGCCTCTCGGTGGCCGTGCTGTCCCCCATCCTGGGGACCGTGGCGGACTACCGGGGCTACAAGAAGCGCTTCTTCCTGTTCTTCTTCGTCCTCGGCATCGCCTTCACCTTCCTCATCGGCCTGTATCCCGCAGATCCGGCATACTGGTGGGTGGTCCTCATCCCCTACGTCCTGGCCTCGGTGGGCTACGCGGGGACCAACGTGTTCTACGATTCCTTCATCGTGGACGCCACGGAGGACGAACGCATGGACCGGGTATCCACCACCGCCTACGCCTTCGGCTACATCGGCGGCAGCACCATCCCCCTCATCCTGGCCATAGTGCTGCTCCAGGTGCTGCCCGGCTTGACCGTGGACGGCCGGCTTTCGGTTCTCGGCATATCCATTCCCTACGACGTCTATACGGGCTTCCGGGCCACCTTCTTCATGACCGGACTGTGGTGGCTCTTCTTCTCCCTTCCCTTCATCAGGAACGTGGATCAGGTCCACGGCATAGAGCCTGAGGAAAATCCGCTGCGGAATTCCTTCCTCCGCCTGGGGCGCACCTTCCGGGACGCCAAGCGCTATAGGCCGGTGTTCCTCTTCCTGGCGGCCTACTTCCTCTACATAGACGGGGTGCACACCATCATCGCCATGGCGGTGCCCTTCGCCGCGGACGCCGTCGAGGGCATCACGGCGGACAACGCCACGGCGGTCCTGCTGCCCATACTCCTGGCCATCCAGGTGGTCGCCTTCTTCTTCGCCCTCCTCTTCGCGCGGCTTTCCAAGTCCTTCAGGACACGCACCCTCCTCTTCACGACCATCGCGGTCTACTGCGTCGTCGCCGTCTACGCCCTGTTCATCCGCTCTGTTTGGCAGTTCTGGGTGCTCGGCATGCTGGTGGCCACCTCCCAGGGGGCCATCCAGTCCCTGTCCCGCTCCTACTTCGGCAAGATAGTGCCGAAGGCCATGGCCAACGAATTCTTCGGCTTCTACACCATCTTCGGCCGCTTCGCTTCGGTCATGGGGCCCGCCCTGGTGGGCGGCATCTCGCTGGCCGTGCTGAGCGTCGCCGGTCCACTGCCCGGGGGCACCATGCGCTACGGCGTGCTCTCCCTGATCGTCCTCTTCATCGTCGGGGCGGTGCTCTTCCGCCTGTCCGAGCGGGCGGAAGGGGCGGAGGGGCGCTAGTCCATGCCCGACGCGCCGAACCATCTGGTCTTCGCGGAGGATTTTCTCGCCGCCCGGGTCGACGGAGGCCCCCTGCATCTGCCCTCCCTGCTGGCGGGGGCCCAGGGGCCCGATCCCCTGTATTTTTTCGGGAGGCTCGGCTTCAGGGATAGAGAGGCCGGCCGCCGCTCCCACGCCGCCGGGGAGTTCCTCCACGCATCCGACCCCGCGGACGTCTTCGGCCCCCTGTGCTCCGCCCTCGCAGGCAGCGCCGGCAGCGCCGGCGGCGCCGAGGGCGCCGAGGACATACGGCGCTTTTCCTTCCTGACGGGCTTCCTGCTGCACTATATCCTGGACCGGACCGTGCACCCCTACGTGTACTACCGTTCGGGCTTCGACGGCGACGGGACCCTGGGCCCCGAGGCCTCGGCGGCCCACGCCGCCTTCGAGGCGGCCATGGCCCAGGCCCTCCAGGCCCTGCTGCGGCCCGGCACACGGCCCCCCGCGCCCCG
>CAYUPG010000223.1:0-4849 GCA_964446515.1 uncultured Treponema sp. | reverse complement strand
AGAGCTCAGCCAGTCGGCAATAACAACACCCGCATCCTTGATCTCGACGTTTCCCTTGATGGCGAATTCGACGACAGCTACCCGCAAAGGTCCCGATCCGGCTTGCTGGGCAAAGAGTCCGCCGAAGCCTGCGATCACGAAGACCGCAAGCCATACGCAACGTTTTATCATCCGTATCTCCTTATTGGCGTGAGCGATCCGGTGCCTCCGAAAAGGCATCGGCAAAATCCATGACGCAGGACCATCGATAAACCGGATGCGGAGCAATTGCGACTCCGACTACGCGGAAGCGTTCATTGAATATGTTGGCGCGGTGGCCCCGGGAAGAGACGCCGTCGTCCACGATCAATTGAATAACGATGTCACGGGCCCCCTCGTTGCCGTATGCGCAGTTTTCACCGGAAGTCCCCGTTACAATTCCGAAACGACGAATCCGGTCGCCGGGGGACGAACCGTCCGCAGACCGATGTCCGACTGCCCCGGTTTTTTCCTGATCGAGCGCCAGCAGCCGGGCAGCGGCTGAAAGGCCTGCTGAAGGAGTCAAGGAACCCAACGGCCTTTGCCGTTCCAGGAATGCGATCGCTTCGTCCACCGCTGCAGCGCCCTCTTCCAAACGAACCTGCGGTGCGCCCGCCCCCTGGTCGAGCAAATTTCCCCTGATGCGCGCCCTATACTCCCTCAGCAGCGACGCGTAAGCCGCCGGTTCGGAACGGGCTCGGTTCAATTCTGCGATGACCGCGGTTTCCCGCTCCGCAAGGTAGTTCGGCTTCGTGGACTGGAGTTCCGGATTGTTACCAGGCTCAGTCCCGGAAGCCAGCGCCTCGAGCAAAGAATGCGCGGCATTCGTGGACCAATCGAAAAAGCCTATCCGAACACCGATCACCGAACCCGAGCGCTCCAGCAGTACGTAGACCGGTTGGGATCCCGCGGGATACGCTGATGCCGCCTTGGATCCCGTTTCGATAGGCAGCAGCTGCGCGGCCTTAAGAAGGCGCCGCTCGACTTCATTTAAGCCGGCGGCGGTCATGGCGCGTACGTCGAGGGTCGCGCGTCTCTCACCGGAGAGGGCGGCGAGCCTGTCCAGGTTTGCAGCGACCCCGGGCTGGGCGGGATGGAACACGTAGAGGAGGGTAGGAAGTTCAAGTGCTTGGCGTCCAAGGGGGAACTCAGGGCCGATGCCCATTTTGAATCCTGATTCTTCAAGACGGGACGAGAGTTGGTTTTGCGCGTCCGCGGCGGAAAATCCTAAGAAGAAGAACAAGCAAGCGGCACAAACCCGGAGAAGAAAAGAAAAGGTACGCAGCGCCCTAGGCATACTATTACCTCATGTTTTTCACTTCACGGTTCTGATGAATATGATAATACCCATTCTTTCCGAGATAATGCAACACTTTTCTGTTATGCCGATGAAGTCGAATATCGAAAGGCTGGTTACCTTCAGGAAATAGTCGACGGGTAATTTAGTCCCCCCGGTGGCTTCCGTGATCCGAACTTTCCCTTTTCTAGGATCTAGTTTATCGATTCATCAAGCAATCGCCTCCGCCCTGCAGAACGCCGAATCCATCGCGAGCCTCCTGCTGACCACCGAGCGGATCGTCGCCGATATCCCCGCGCCCAAGTCTCCCCCGCCATACCCGGCGTGTTTCCCGCCCCATTAATGTCGGCGCGGAGCGCCGTGGCGGCACCAAGTGCAGATTGGAGATCTACCCGTAAATTGATAGTGACTCTGTGGAATTTGTGCAAAAATAAGCAGCGTTGGTGTTGATTTGCGGGAAAGACGACACTGATCCGTCGGCAGTTCCCCCAGGAACGGGTCATCACGATTTTGCGGAGCGCAGTATTCATTCCCCTGAGCCAGGAGCCGGGACGGTTGTCTGAGCTTATCCGCGCCATGCCGAATACGGACCAACCGGTGGTGATCGATGAGATACAGAGGTTCATGATCTGGTTGAAGCCCGGGGCTTAAGCTTCATCTTGACCGGTTCGAGCGGGCGGAAGTTGCGGAGGAGCGGCGTCAACCTCCTGGCCGGCAAGGCTTGGCGGTGCGATCATTTTCCCCTTTGCTCCCCAGATCTCGGGGACTTCGATCTGGATTCGTACCTGCTCTATGGCGGTCTGCCCCAGGTCTTAACCAGTTCCGATCCTGTGGAGGAAGTGGACGCCTATATCAATACCTACCTGAAGGAAGAAATTATGGCCGAATCCCCGGTGCTGAACCTGACCCATTTTACTTCGTTCCTGCGAACCGCCGCCCTCGGCAACGCCCGGCAAATCAACTTCGCCAACATTTCTCGGGATACGGGGATAAGCGCCGCTTCGGTAAGGGCCTGGTTCGGCATACTCCAGGATAGCTTCATCGGCTTCCTTCTTGAGCCCTGGCAGGGGCCAAAGCGGAAGGCCGTCGCTACAGCCAAATTCTATTTCTTCGATGTGGGGGTGGCAAACTTCCTGTGCGGCTTCCACGCCCTACCCCGAGACAGTACTGAGTTCGGCCTCGCCTTCGAGCACTTCATCGCCGTGGAACTCCGTTCCTGGCGATCCTATCGCCGCATAAAAGAAAAGCACTGCTATTGGCGCACCCTGGAGGGCCCGGAGGTGGACTTCATCATAGGAATGACGATGGCGATCGAAGTGAAGGCCTCCATCCGCGCGCACGCCAAGGACCTGAAGGGCTTGCGGGCCTTTGACGACGAGGGGCGCTTCGAAAAACGGCTCCTGGTCTGCAGGAAGGAACAGGATCGGACCACCGAAGACGGCATACGCATACTGCTCTGGTGGCGCTTCCCGCAGGAATTATGCCAAAGCAGCTGATGATGCATCCGTACCGGGAAGGGGAGCAGCGGGCGGCCTGATGCGTCTATCGGGCCCCTTGAGGCAAGGGTTCTTGAGAAAATGGCCGCTTCAGTTTCCTGCAGAGCCGCTGGATGGAATCCTTGCCGGTAACGAGAGCCACCGGCAAGCCTCCCGGCGGCTGAAGCCACTGGCCGCTGAGGACGAAGTTTTCTAATCCCTTTATACGACCGGTGTGGGCCATCATCCGGGCACCGATGGTGGGGAAGAAGGCCATGAATGAACCCCGGTAGGCATTGCAGAGGCGCTGGTAGCTGGCCGGAGTGGCCACATCCAGCAGGCTCAGCTTGCCGGCCATCCACGGAAACCGGACCTCGATCGCCGCCATCACCGCCGTGCCGACCCGCCGCTTCTCCAGGCGGTAGGCTTCCGGATTCTTGGCCAGGGACAGCCAGGCATCCACCGCAGCGCCGAAATGGTTCAGGGCGACGGTGACGGCGGTGCAGCCTGGGGGAGCGAAGTCCGGTTCGTAGCCGTAGTGGTTCATGGTGATCAGCTCGATGTCCTCGCCGGCCATGCTGATAGGTTCGCACGGAAAGCGGAGGCTCCTGGGCACTCCGTCCATGCGGCCTTCGAAGCCCAGACCTATGTAGGTGTTCGAAGCCAGGGGGTAGGTCCGGGAGTCTTCGAAGCGCTTGAGGAAGGCTTTATCTCGGAAGCGGCCCCGGAGCAGTTTTTCGTAGACGAAGTGTGCGTCGCAGGCCGCAATGTAGTAGTCGGCCTGGAAGCTGCGGCCGCCGGCGCAGACGAGCCGGGCTACCCGTTTACCCTCAAGCTCCGCATCCACCACTTCGCAGGAGGTTTCGATCCGGCCGCCCAGCTCCAGGTAGCGTGCGGCCATGCGGTCGGCCAGGGCCTTCGATCCGCCCATGGGGATGGATGACTGTCCCTTGGCGAAACTTGAGAGGGCAAAGAAAACGAAGGCCGCCGCGTAGCCTTCGGGCGCAAAGGTCTCCAGCAGGGCCCTGATCGCCGGGTGCTTGAAGCGTTTTGCGTACTGGACAAGGCTGATCCTGCCGTACTTGCTCATGACGGCTCCGGCATCCTTCATGGCCGACAGGGAGCGGATACGCTCCAGGGGAGTCATCAGGTCCGTCGGCGTGCCGCAGTCCATATCAAAGGTACCTAGAGCCCGAACGGCATTGCAGAACTCCTCGATTGCCCCCTTGTCTTCGGGGGACAAGTCAAGCCAGCTCGAGCGCAGGCGGTCCGGATCCCGGTAGAGGTGAACCGTGTGCTCCCCATGCTGGAAGCTTAGGAAGGTCTCCGGGTGGTGAATCTCCACCCCCTCCAGGGCACCGACGCTCTTCCAGAGCCGGTTCATCGGCGTGCCCTCTTTGGTGCCCACCAGCCAGTGGATGCAGCCGTCGATGTGGTAGCCTTTGCGGTTCCAGCCGGTGCACTCGCCGCCGGCAATAGCATGCTTCTCAAGGATAGTGGACTTGAACCCATTGGCCTGAGCAAAGATGCCTGCGCTGAGGCCGGCGATCCCGCCGCCGATTATTGCTATACTGTCCATCTTCATTCCTCCGTTTCATTCCGTCTGCCGATGCGGGCGGCAATCAGCTCGTCGCCGGTTTCAAGCAGGAGGTTCTCGGCCTCCTGCTCATCCAGCCAGGAAGGCAGATGACCGTTCGCCGTCATGGCGGAAAGGCCCAGCTGGAAAATGCGCATCTTAAGGAAGAGGCGGCGGCGATCCTGCTCGGACCACGCTGCCAGGGATTCATCCTTGGCCAGGGCGGACAGCATGGCCTCTTCCACCTGATCATAGGAAGACATATAGGGGTTCGGCTCCAGCACAAGTTCCCGGAATAGGGCAGGATACTCCCGGGCGAAGGCCAGGCTTGCCCTTCCTATGTTTTCGAACAGGTGCGGCCCCTCCCGGCCGGCAAGCAGCTGGTCGGAAAGCGCAAAGACCCGCCCGACCACAGCTGCGCGCAGCTCCCCCATGGCGGCAAAACATTCGTAGATGGGGGCCACCGAGCATCCGAGGGCTTTA
>CAYUPG010000222.1:0-4867 GCA_964446515.1 uncultured Treponema sp. | reverse complement strand
CCCTCGCCGTTTTCCTGAACGGCCGTTTCCTGGGCGCCCAGGGAGATACTGCGGCGGGCAACTCCAACATCTGGCACTCCGCGAAGCGCTTTTCCTTGCCCCCGGGCATTCTCGCGCGGCGCAATACCCTGGTCATCGAGCTGCAGGGGCCCTACGAGGCGGGCCTTCCCATGGAGCCCTACATCCTGGATGGGCGGAGTCACGCGGCGTACCTGCTTCTCCTCGAGTTCTTCAGCGACAAGGTCGTCTGGTTTCTCTCCGGGGCCATCTTCATCATGGGCTGCGCGCTCATCCTGATCGGCTCGGCATCCCTCCCGCGCATAGACTCCCGCACCCTGATCGGCGCCGCCGCCCTGGTCACCGCGGCCTTCCTGGCGGACTTCATGACCTTCGAGGTCCTGCCGCTTCCCCTAGTGGAATTCAAACGCCTGATGGTCATAGCCCGCCACCTCGCCGCCCTCCTGTTCCCCCTGGGATACCTGGCCCTTCTTGAGCGGAAGACCGATCTCTTCGCCCGGCTCTTCGCCGTCGTCCAGGGCCTCGCCGTACTGGCGCTTCTCTTTCCCCGGGACATGATCGCCCTCAAGAACCTCTACACCTACACCTTCCTGACCATGGGTCCGCTTCCTCTCTATCTGCTGTACCACATGTTCCGCACCAGGGGGGATCGTCCTTCCCACACGCTGCTTCTGACGGGCGTGTGGGTCGCCGCCTGCGCGGCCCTGCGGGACGCCCTCATACCCCTCCTGTATCCCGGTTCAGTCTACGTCTCCCACTACGGCTTCATGGTGATGATCATCAGCGCCACGGGCTTCATCGTGATGGACGTGGTGCACCACTACCGGCAGCTGTTGGCCGAGCGGCTGCGGGCGGACCGCTGCCGGCTGGAAAGCCTGCGGGATCCCCTGACGGGAACCTACAACCGGAACATGCTGGAGCTGGAGAGGGAGATCCTCCAGGGTCCCTTCTCCCTGCTCTTCCTGGACCTGGACAATTTCAAGGCCATCAACGATACCCACGGTCACGCCGCGGGGGACCGGGTGCTCGCGGAGACCGCGCGGCTCATGCTCTCCGTGCTGCGCAGGGACGATGTGGTTGTCCGCACCGGCGGGGACGAGTTCCTGGCGATACTTCCCAACTGCCCCCGGAGGAAGGCCCTGGACTTGGCCGCCCAGATCGAGGCCGCGGTGGCCTCCGCGTCGGTGGCCGCGGAGGGCTGCGCGGGCCTGCGCTTCGGCGCAAGCATCGGAACCGCCGCTCGGGAGGGGCCGGGGCCGGTGGATCGCCAGACCTTCGCGGAGCTCCTGGCCGCCGCCGACGGCGACATGTACGCCCGCAAGGAACGGACTAAGCGCGGCGGCCTATGACGGGGCGGCCTACCTGTAGCTGTGCAGGCCGGAAAGCAGGAGGTTCACCCCGAAGAAGGTGAACAGGACCGCCGCGAAGCCCAGGAGGGAGAACCAGGCGCACCATGCGGGCGAACGGCGCATGACCCGCTTGCCGTGCAGGTAGGCGAGGTAGATGAGCCAGGTGATCAGGGACCAGGTCTCCTTGGGGTCCCAGCGCCAGAAGCTCCCCCAGGCGTACTGGGCCCAGACCGCTCCGCTGAGGATCAGGAGGGTGAGGAAGGGAAATCCTAGAGACGTGAGCCGGTCCATATTGCGCCAAAGGCCGTCCCCATCGGGTCCGGAGGATCCGCCGGGGACGGCGCGCCGCCGCGACAGGATCAGCCACGCCGCCGCCAGGGCGGCTCCCGCGGCGAAGAAGCCGTAGGAAAGCACGGCGACGACCACGTGGGCCGCGAGCCAGGCGGACTGGAGGGCGGGCATGAGGGGCCTGCTTTCCTGGAAGAAGAGGAGCATCACGCCGGAGAGCGCCAGGGCCAGGGGCAGCAGGATGCTGCGGTAGATGAGTCCGTCGGACCTAAGGTCCACGACGGCCCAGATGGCCAGCACGGCGATGACCATGAGCAGGCCGAACTCGTACATGGAGGCGAAGGGCAGCCGCCGCGCGCCCAGGGTGCGGGCAAGGGCCGAGAGTACAAAGGATCCCAGGGATGCGAGACCCGCGGCGGCGGACATCCTGCCGAAGACGGAGCTGCGGCCCCCGAAGAAAGCGGCCGAGATGGAGGCTCCCAGGGCGAGGAAGAGGAGGGCGAGGCCGGCGACGTAGAGGGCGTACTCGCTGCGGATGAATGCGCTCATGGACGATGCTCCTTTCGGGACGCGGGCCGGCGGGCCGAAGGCCCGCCGGCCAAGAGCCCGCACGCGGCGAGGGCCATCAGGGCGAATCCTATCCAGACGGCGGGCAGGGCGGGGTCGTAGCGCAGGGCTATGCCGGACAGATCCGCTCCGCCTACCTTCCGGTGGGACGACTGGAGCAATGAGACGGAGCCCAGGGAAACGGGATGGTTGACCCGGAGCACCCGCTCCTGGGCGGGACCATCGTCCACGCGCAGCTCCAGGACGCTCCGCCATTCGGCCACGGACCCGTCGGCGTGGAAATCCGTGCGGAAATCTGCCAGGCGCACCTGGATATCCCGTCCGCCCGAGTAGGCCGCAGGGATGCGGGCGGATTCCCCCACGGCCAGCTCCACCGCCGCCGACCGGGAGAGTAGGGCGGAACCCAGCCCCCCTAGGGCAACGGCCACCACCGAGGCGTGGACCAGCCACAGGCTCACGCGGTAGATGCCCTCCCGAAGCCCCGTCCGCCCCATGCGGAGGAGCCGTCCCAGGGTTCGCGCCTGGCGTACCGCGCAGAGCCCCGTATTGAGGGTCAGGAGGACCAGGGCGGCGATGAAGGGTACGGAGCGCTGGTAGGCCGGAAAGAGCGCAGGGGCCAGGGTCCCCAGGACGGAGATGATTGCCGTTGCGGCAAAGAGGCCCATGCCGAGGGGCATGCCTGACAGGAATGGGATCAGCGTTTTCGCCATGGCGCCGAGGGTCCTTTCGGGGCCGATGACAGCCCCCCGGTGGTTGTGAGATACTTGCACACTATGAGAGACCGATTCAAGACCTTCAACTCCGGCAGGGCGATTTTCTTCCTGGTGGGCTTCATCGCCCTGGTTCTGGCGGGGGCGGTGCTCAAGATAACTTCCCCGGTGGTCCTGCCCTTCATGATCGCCGTGCTCCTCGCCTTCGTCCTGGAACCCCTGGTGGTCGCCCTGGAGAAGTTCCGCATACCCAGGGTTTTCTCCATACTCCTCGTCATCGCCTTCATCGGAGGCGGCATCTACCTCATGGGCTTCATCCTCTTCAGCTCCGCCCGTACCATCCTCACCCTCTATCCAAAGTACGAGAACCGGCTGTCCGAGATCTACGGCTGGGTGGCCAGGGTCTACAACCTCCCCTACGATGCCCACCAGAGCTTCTTCGACAACCTCTGGGGCCAGCTGGGCGTGCGGAACGCGGTGCGGGATTGGACCATAGCCCTATCCAACGGTTCCCTCGGCTTCCTCACGAACGCCGTCATGGTGCTCCTCTTCGTGGTGTTCCTGATGCTGGAATCCGCCCACATCAGCGAGAAGGTGGACTACGCCTTCGAGGGCAAGGACTCGGGCCGCATCAAGCGCATAGCCGCGGACATCGTGCGCCAGGTGAGCCGCTACCTGTCCATCAAGTTCTTCGTGTCCCTGGCCACGGGAGTTCTCGTCGGGCTCGGCCTCGCCCTCGTGGGGATGGACTTCCCCATCGTGTGGGGCGTGGTGTCCTTCGTCCTGAACTTCATCCCCAACATCGGCAGCATCGCCGCGGGGGTCGGGGTGGGGATATTCTCCTTGATGCAGTTCTGGCCCGAGCCCCAGCCCATAGTCGCCGCCCTGGCGGTGGTGGTGGGGGCCAATATGGCCATCGGCAACGTCCTGGAGCCTAAAATCCAGGGCGACAACCTGGGCCTGTCTCCCTTCGTCATCCTGGTATCCCTGCTCGCCTGGGGCTGGCTCTGGGGCTTCGCGGGCCTGGTGCTTGCGGTGCCCATGACGGTGATCGTCAAGATCGTCTGCGAGAACGTGCCCGTCCTGGAGCCCGTCTCCATCATACTGGGGTCCTACAAGGCGGCGCTGCACAAGCGTCAGGCGGAGGAGGAGTCCTCCGCCTCGCCGGCGGAGGCTGCAGCCGACGGGAGCTCCGCGGGCCCTGAAGCCCCCGCCGCCGGAGAAACCCGGCACGGCATCGTAGACTCCGACGGCTCGGAGCTGTAGGGATTGCTGCGGCGGGACGGCCGGACGGCCGTTCCGCACCGCCCAAAGCCTAAGAAGGCACCCATGAGCAGGGCCAGGTCCAGCTGGGGGTACACCGGGAAGCGCGCCAGGAGGGCGCCGACCCGCTTCAGGGCCTCCGCCTTGACCGCCGCGTCCACGACGTACTTGGCCTTGCTGGGCTTGGAGGGATCCTTGCCGTCCGGTGCGGGTTTCGTACCCCTGAGCACCAGGGCGATGATCGCGCCTATCTCCTCGAGCTCCGCCGTCCCCATCCCCAGGCTCGTGACCGCCGCCGTCCCCACCCGCAGGCCCGAGGTGTACCAGGGACCGTTGGGATCGAAGGGCAGGCTGTTCCGGTTCAACGTGATGCCGCACTCGTGGAGGGCGCTCTCCGCCTGGCGCCCCGTAAGGCCCAGGCCCCGGACGTTCACCAGCAGCAGGTGATTGTCCGTGCCCCCGGTCGGCACCTCGAGGCCCCCGGACATGCAGGCGGCCGCCAGGGTCCGGCAGTTCTCCACCACCTTCGCCGCGTACGCCTTGAACTCCGCGGTTCCCGCCTCCCTGAAGGCCACCGCCTTGGCGGCGATCACGTGGGGCAGCGGGCCGCCCATGGTCAGGGGACAGCCCTTGTCCAGGGCCTCGGCGAACTCCGCCGTGGAGAGCACGAGC
>CAYUPG010000221.1:3969-4887 GCA_964446515.1 uncultured Treponema sp. | reverse complement strand
CTGGGCCTCAAGCAGTACCTCATCCCCTACTTCATATCCAGCCACCCGGGCTCCGCACTGGAGGACGCCATAGAGCTGGCCCAGCACCTCAAGCGGACCGGCTTCGTCCCCGACCAGGCCCAGGACTTCTACCCCACCCCGGGAACCCTGGCCACCGCCATGTACCGTACGGGCCTGGATCCCCGGGATCTGCGCTCGCTCCACGTCCCCCGGGGGGAGCGGGAAAAGCGGCTCCAGCGGGCCCTGCTCCAGTTCGACCGGCCGGAAAACCGCGCCCTGGTGGAGGAAGCCCTGCGGACGGCGGGACGGGAAGACCTGATCGGAAGCGGGGCAGGGTGCCTGATTTCGGGGGGAAGAAAAAAGGAGAGCCACGGTCAGGAGGAGGTAACCGACCGTGGCTCAGGAACGAAGGAAGCCGCATGCCTTCATCGTACTAGGAAACACCGGGGCCGCAGCTAGGTTACAGGCGCGGAGCGGCCGGGGTTCAAAATTCGCCGTAAATTGCTCACCGCGGCTTCGCATTCCGCCCAGGCCGGTTTACAATCATATTCCATGAAGACCCGTAGACTCGCCCTGCGCTTGACCCTGAACTCCGCCCTCATGATCTTCGGCGTGTACCTGGTGCTGCAGTTCATCAGCTTCTTCCGGGACAACATCATCCTGGGTATTTCCGACCTGTCCGCCCTGGTCCCCACCGTTGCCGCCTTCCTGGGGGAGAGCGTGCTGCCGCCCATGGTGGTGTTCGCGGCCCTTCTCTACCTGGCGGCCCTGCCTCTGGAGCGCACCCAGCGGCGGTTGGAGCAGGGAGAAGTCCTCGGCGAGAAGCAGGTGGAGGATGTGCGCAGGCGCATCCGAGGCTACGCGGGCCTGGTGCTGACGGTTAACCTCATCGGCTTCGCCGTGGGCTACGTGCTCTCT
>CAYUPG010000221.1:0-3959 GCA_964446515.1 uncultured Treponema sp. | reverse complement strand
CGCAAGTCTTCTCCGGCAAGGCGGCTCTCCTCCTGTCTCCTTCGGGCCTCATCATCCTGGCTTCGAATCTGGCGGGAGCCCTCTGCTACGCCCGGGCCCAGAACGCCCTGAACAACCTCGCCTTCGCGGACCTGCGGGAGCTCCTGGGCATGCGGGAGATCGGCTCCCGCAGGCGCAGCAGGCGGAGCACCCTAAAGCAGATAGGCCTTACGGGGGCCCTGGTCTTCTATTCCCTCACCTTCATGCAGTTCAACATCAGCGACGTGCTGGTCGCCCAGGGAAACGAGATGGCGGTCCTGGAAAGGGTGCGCCGGGGCGAGCTCTCCGCCGACGCCGCGGGGGAGGAATACCGCGCATCCCTGAGGGGCTCGGTGGCGTCCTACTCGGCCCGAACCTCACTGGATACGGAAGCCGTGCCCCTGCCCTGGGAGCGGCAGGATAGCTACGAGGAGCGGCAGCGGCTCATCTTCTTCATGTACGCCCTCTTCATCTTCCTGATCGTTACCGGCATCCAGGCGGCCTGCTCCCTGGATCTGCGGGACCAGATTTCCGCCCTCCAGGGGAGGCTGCGGGAAGTCCTGGGAGGCAACGGCGACCTTAGGCGGCGCATCAACCTGCGGGATACGGACGACATCGGAGAACTCACCGAGCTGGTGAACCGGCTCCTGGATCGGTTCGAGGCGGTGGTGGAGCGCATAGTCCGGGCGGCAGCCCAGACGGGTGAGAGCGCGGAGGCCATTGCGGCGGTGCTCGAGAAGGCGGAGGGAACCGTGGTCGCCGCGGAGGAGTCCTTCGTGGATTTCCAGCAGGACCTGGAGCGGCAGGCCTCCGAGGCGGAGGGCCTCAAGGAGGTCCTGGACGCCTTCGCCGAGGCCGGGCGGCTGGTGGAGGAGGCGACGGAGCGGCAGAGGAGCTACGTGACGGACACCTCCTCCGCCATGGCGGAGATGGCCTCGAGCATCGCGGCCGTGGAGTCCATGACCCGAAGCGCCGGGGAGCTCACCGGCAGGCTGTCGGAGCGGGGGAACGCCGGAGGGGCGGCGGTACAGGAAACCGCCGCGGCCATAGAGGAGATACGCCTCGCCTCCGAGCGGGTGTTGGAAGTGCTGGGAGCCCTGAACAAGATAGCCTCCAGCACGAACCTCCTGGCCATGAACGCCTCCATAGAGGCGGCCCACGCGGGGGATTTGGGGATGGGCTTCGCGGTGGTGGCGGAGGAGGTGCGGAACCTCGCCGCCGATGCGGCCTCGGAAAACAAGCGGATACGGGAGCTCATCGCCGCCATGCGGGACCGGGTGTCCCGGGGCGTGGGGGCGGCGGAGACCTCGGGGTCCGCCCTGACGGAGCTCTCGGGCGGCCTCGACGAGGCGGCCAAGGTGTCCCTGGAGATAGCCGCCGCCATGAAGGAACAGACCGAGGGGACGCGGTCCGCCGCGGACGCCCTGCAGCGCATCGTCGCCGCGACGGAGGATATCGGGGAGCGGACTAAAGACCAGGAGCGGCGCACCGCCGACATGGGCGAAGCCCTGGTGGACACGGTCCGCCGCCTTGCCGATCTGGTGGCCGAGTCCCGGCGCCAGGCAGCCTCCGTGGCGGCCCTGCGGGAGTCCTTCTCCGCCGTCAGATCCCAGGTGGACCGCACCACCGCAGCGGCCAGGGATCTGGACCAGGAGATCAGCCGCTTCCGGGCCTGATGCGCACCAACGACGATCTTATCGACGAAGTTGAGCGCCGCGCTCCTTCCTACCTGGGAGAAGGGCGGCGGAGTCCCGCCGTGCTCCGGGCCCTGCGCAGAACGGACCGGAAATTCTTCCTCCCCGGCGCGCCGGATGCGGACGTCTATGCCGACCGGGCCCTGCCCATAGGCGGCGCTCAGACCTGCTCGGAACCCTCCATGGTGGCCTTTATGCTGGACATCCTTGAGCTTGCGGAGGGACACCGCCACCTTGAGATAGGCGCCGGGTCGGGCTACGCCGCGGCCTGCGCCGCCCTGCTCTGCGGCCCATCGGGGCTGGTAGTAGCCTGCGAGGTCCTCCCGAACCTTGCCGCGGGGATGGAAGACCGGCTGCGCGCCTGGTCCGAGGACCTGCTGCGCCGGGAAGGGAGGGCCGCGGCGGGGCGCATCGAAGTCCTCTGCGCCGACGGTTCCGCCGGTTTCCCCGAGCGCGCGCCCTTCGACCGCATACTCCTGTCCGCCGGGGTCGCCCGGGGCGGCGCGGGCTTCCGCGAGGAGCTCCTCCTGGATCAGCTCTCCGAGGACGGCATCCTGGTCTACCCCGAGACCAGGGGCTCCCTATTCCGCCTGCGCCGCCGCAGGGGGGGAGTCGTCCGGGAAGCCTGGCCCGGCGTCGCCTTCGTGCCCCTCCGGGGCCGCAACTCCTGAACGCAGGGACTCTCTCCCTACTCGCCCCGGCTCAGCTCTTCAGCAGCCTCGCGCACCGCCCGGCGTATAGCCTCGTCCCGCACCCGGGGGGAGCCTGAGTAGGCGCCGCTGCGTCCGGTACGGTGGGCCGCCACCGCCGCTGCTATCGCGTCCACGAAGACCGAGCCGGCGACCACGGCGTGCACCGAGGGGGCCAGAAGGCGGGCCTGGGCGCCGCTGCGGACTCCGAAGCCCCCCAGGACCTTGGACCCGCCGGCGGCGCAGGCGGCGAGGAAGCTTCGGGTGTTCTCCCCTATCTCCGTGGCGCCGCCGGTGATGCCCGTGCGCAGGGCCGCGTAGAGGAAGGGCCGCCCCAGGCCCGCCATCTCCGCAAGGCGGCCGCTGCGCATGGAGGGGGCCGCGACGGGAACCGAGCAGAGCCCTTCCCCGGCCGCGCCGGCGGCTGCGGCGGCTGCGCCACAGGCGTCCGCCAGGCCCTCGTCGCTGTCGAAGGGCAAGTCCGGCACGATGACTCCCCGCACCGATCGCTTGGCCATGGCGTCGGCGAAGGCCGCCGCTCCCGGCGTCGCCACGAGGCTCGCATAGGCCATGACGAAGACCGGGACGCCGGGGTAGTCCCGGCGCAGCTCGCCGATGAAGGCGAGGGAGTCGGCCACGGAGCAGCCGCCCGCCAGGCTCGCCGCGCAGGCGTCCCGGATAGCGGGGCCGTCGGCGCTGGGGTCGCTGAAGGGTATCTGCACCTCCAGGTAGGAGGCGCCGCCTTCGACGAGGCCCCGGGCAACCGCGCGGCAGCCGGAGGCGTCGGGGTAGCCCGCCACCAGGTGGGCCATGAGGGTGATTCTGTTCATGACTGCGCTCCTAAGGCCGCCAATTCCCGTTCCAGGAAAGCCTTCCACTCGGTCGGCCTAAAGAGGGGGGCGGTGATGAAGAGGTCCTTGTCCCCCCGCCCGGACATGTTGACCACCACGGCCTTGCCCGGCGGCAGGGAACGGGCAAGCGAAATCGCCGCGGCCCCGGCGTGGGCGCTCTCCAGGGCGAAAACCACTCCCTCGTGGCGGGCGAAGAAGCGCAGGGCCTCCAGGGCCTCCGCGTCCGCGGCGCGCCGGAATTCGAGGCGGCCCGAGCGTCCCAGGGCCGCCAGCTGGGGGCCTATGCCCGGGTAGTCGAGGCCTGCGGAGATGGAACGGGTCTCGGCCACCTGGCCGTCCTCGTCCAGGAGAAAGCGGCTCTTGTAGCCGTGGACTATGCCGGTCCGCGCTCCGTCGCCGGTCATCCGGGCGGCGTGCTGCCCCGCGGCGGTGCCGACGCCCCCCGCCTCAACCCCTATGAGCCGGGGCGTCTCGGATTCCAGGAAGGGCTCGAAGAAGCCTATGGCGTTGGACCCGCCGCCCACGCAGGCCACCAGGGCATCGGGCGTCACGCCCCGCTCGGCGAGCTGGGCCGCCGTCTCCCTGCCCACCACGGACTGGAAGGTTCTGACCATATCCGGATAGGGGGCCGGCCCCAGGGCGGAACCTATGACGTAGAAGGTGTCGGAAAAGCGCCCCGCCCAGTCCCGAAAGGCCTCGTTGATGGC
>CAYUPG010000220.1:0-4912 GCA_964446515.1 uncultured Treponema sp. | reverse complement strand
CAAAGGCTGACGGCCGTACCGGCCGCAAGGAGCAAACGATGGACCATAAGAACAAGAACTCGGGCAACTTCCTCTCGGATATCCACGAGACCGACTACGCCGCCGCCTTCACGGCAAAACCCCTGAAGGCCGCGGGCCTGGTGAACGATGCGGGCCGGGGCGCGGAATCCCTGAACGGGAAGTGGAACTTCGCCCCCGACTGGTACGACACCTGCCGCAGGGCCAAGTGGTTCCTGGAGAACCGGACCGACGCGGCGGGGCGGCCCATGCCCCTGGATTGGGACTGGGAGGCCTGGGAGCGCATGAGCGTCCCCTCCTGCTGGAACCTGGAGCGCGAGGAGCTGCACTACTTCGAGGGGACGGGCCTGTATACCCGGACCTTCCGCTACCTGCCGGAGAGCGAGGGAGAGCGGGCCTTCCTGCGCTTCGAGGGGGCCAATTACCGAACCTCCGTGTTCCTGAACGGCGTCCACCTGGGCACCCACGACGGGGGCTCGACCCCCTTCTGCGCGGAGATCACCGGGACAGTGAAGGCGGACAACCGCCTCATCGTGGCGATCGAGGCCCACAGGCGGCCCGACCGGGTCCCCATGGACAACACGGACTGGTTCAACTACGGGGGCCTGTACCGGGACGTGGTGCTCCTGCGGACCCCGGCGGTCTTCATCAAGGACTGGTTCCTGCGCCTGGATCGGGAGGGGCGGATAGCCCTGGACCTCGAGGTCGCCGCCCCGGCGGGCGCAGGCGTCGCCGCGGGCGTCGTCGGGACCGCCAGGCTGCGCATAGGGGAGCTGGGCATCGACGCGGAGCTGCCGGTGATCGACGGCAAGGGCTCCCTCCGCCTTTCCGCCGCGCCGGAGCTCTGGTCCCCCGAGCGGCCCAAGCTCTACGACGTGGAGCTTTCCATCGCCGCCTCGGGCGCCGCAGGCGCCGCCGATGCCGTTCGGGACCGCGTCGGCTTCCGGCGCATAGAGGTGGCGGGCCGGGACATACTCCTGAACGGGAAGCCCATCTTCCTCAAGGGCATCTGCGTCCACGAGGACCACATCCTGAAGGGCAAGACCACCGACGAGGCGACGATACGCCGGACCATCGCCCACCTCAAGGAGCTCAACGGCAACTACCTGCGCCTGGCCCACTATCCCCACGACGGGCGCTTCGCCCGCATCGCCGACGAGGAGGGCGTGCTCCTCTGGGCGGAGGTGCCGGTCTACTGGGCAATAGCCTTCGACAATCCCGCCACCTACGCGGACGCGGAGAACCAGCTGTCCGAGCTCGTGCTGCGGGACCGGAACAGGGCTTCCGTGGCCATCTGGTCCGTGGGCAACGAGAACGCCGATTCCGACGCCCGGCTCTCCTTCATGTCCCGCCTGGCGGATAAGGCCCGGGAGCTGGACGGGACCCGCCCCATCTCCGCCGCCTGCCTGATCAACCACGAGAAGCTGGCCATCGAGGACCGCCTGGCGGAGCATCTGGACATCATCGGAGTCAACGAGTACTACGGCTGGTACGATCCGGACTTCGGCAAGCTGCCCCGGATCCTGGAGAACTCCGATCCGGACAAGCCCGTGGTGGTCTGCGAATTCGGCGGCGGGGCCCGCTCGGGCCAGCGGGGGAGCGTGGACGAGCTCTTCACCGAGGACAAGCAGAAGCGCCTCTACGAGAAGCAGGTGGAGGTCATCCGCGCCTGCCCCTACATCAAGGGAACGACCCCGTGGATACTCTACGACTTCCGCTGTCCCCGCAGGCTCAACCGCTATCAGGAGTACTTCAACCGCAAGGGCCTCATAGACTCCGACCGGACGACCAAGAAGCCTGCCTTCGCGGTGATGGCGGAGTTCTACGCGTCCCTAGGCTGAGGTCCGTAGCCGGGGAGCGGCGCGTCAGTCGCCCGCGGTCCCGGCCCCGGCCGCCCAGTCGGCCAGCAGCTTCTTGAGGCCGTCGTCCAGGAGCTTGAGCCGTTCTCCGCAGACCGGGCAGAGGAAGCGGCCCGCGTCGTCCAGCGCGTTCTTGCCGCAGCCTATGCAGTAGGTCCTGCCGCACTTCTGGCAGGTCCCCGCGGGCAGCTCGTCGGGCGGCTCCGCCACCAGGCGCAGTGCGCCCATGGCGGGGGGCGCCTTGAGGACGCGCCAGGTCCTGCCGCAGGCGGCGCAGGGCAGCTCCTTGGTCAGGGCGTCCGTCAGGCGCCTGCGTAGCTCCGAGGCGCCCTCCGCCGCGGCGGCGTCGCCGGACTCCGCCGCGGCGGCCTCCAGGCGGGAAACCGCGTCCTCCGCCCCCTTCCAGCGGCCCATGGTCAGGTAGAGCCAGGCCAGGGATGAAAGGATGGACACGTTCTTGGGCTCCGCTTCCAGGGCCAGGCGGCAGGCCGCCTCGGCCCGGGGATATTCGCCCTTCTTGGCCGCCACGTAGGAGATGAGCTCCAGGACCGCGGGGGAGGGCTCCGCCTCGAAGATCCGGGCCAAGAGCTCGTCCGCCTCGCCGTAGCATCCCAGGTCTATCAGGCAGGACGCCCGGCTGCGCAGGTGGTCCGTCTCCTCCGGGGCGGCGGCCGCCGCCTTCCGAAAGGCTTCCTCCGCCTCCTCGACCCTTCCCATCCGGTAGAGTATGGCCCCCCGCCTGCCCGCAAGCCTCCCGCCCTTGTCGTCGGCGGAAGCGGCTGCGGCGCCTGCGTCCAGCAGGGCCAGGGCCTCGTCGCCCCTGCCCCGCAGGTAGGCCAGCTCGGCCCGGTTCGCCAGGACCACCGCCTCCCCGTCCAGCACCGCCGCCGCCTTTTCCAGGTAGGCCGCCGCGCTCTCCAGGTCCCCCGCCGCCAGGGCGACCTGGGCCGCCAGGTTCTCGGTCCACCCGTCCCCCCCGCAGAGCCGCAGGGCGGCCTCCAGGTCGGAATCCAGGACCGGGTCGCGGCCGTCCCCCTTCAAGAGGAAGCGGCATTCCGCCAGGCGGAAGCGGAAGGGCCCGTAGTCCGGCTCCAGGGTCGCCGCCCGCTCCAGCAGGGGCAGGGCCGCGGCCCGCCTGCCGCGCCGTATGAGCAGCAGGGCCCGCAGGTAGGGCACCGCCGCGTCCTCGGGTCCTTCCCCCCGCAGCCGCTCCGCCGCGGCCAGCTCCTTTTCCGCCTCGGCCCACTGCTCCGCCGCGAAGGCCCGCTTGCCGGCCAAGGCGCGGCCTTCAGGATCCTCCGGGGCGAGCTCCAGGATGCGGGGTATGGTCAGGCCCAGGTCCGAATAGTTCTCCGATCGGAGGAAGGAGCGGGCCGCCTTCAGGTACAGGTCCACGGCGCCCGAGCGGTCCCCCATGCGCTCCCGCGCCTGGGCGGCGTTCCAGGCGACGAGCCCGTTTTCCCCGTCCAGCTCCAGGGCCCGCCCGTAGGAGGCCGCCGCCCGCTCCGGGGCGCCCAGGTTGGCGTAGGCGTGGCCCAAAAGGGTGTGGAGCACGGGGTCCTCGGGAAAGAAGCGCAGGGCGTCCTCGGCGTGGGAGCGCAGGTCCGCGTAGCGGCCCGCCAGGTAGAGCTGCCGGGCCTTCTCGGCCATGGCATCCCGTCCCGCCTCGGACTCCGGATCGACCTCCACGCAGCGGTCGAGGTATTCCTCCGCCTCCTCAAGCAGCGACAGGGCCAGGGCGCAGCGGGCCGCCAGGAGCAGCTCCGACTGGGACCGGAGGGCTCCAGCCCCCTTCCAGGCACGCTTCAGCTGGACCAGGGCGGAGAGGGGCTGGCCCATGGCCAGGAAGGTCTCCGCCAGGCGCCGCCGCCCCTCGCCGTCCACCTTGATCAGGGTGTTCCAGCGCAGATGGGCCGCCTCCACCTCCACCGGCCGGGACTCCACCGAGAATCGCTCGAAGCGGACGGCGAAGCCGCTGCCGTCCTCGTAGGACGCCGCCGCGAGGGCTACGCGTCCCGAGGCCAGGGTCCCGTCCTGGACCTCCGCGGCCCAGCGGTCGTTGAGCACCACGGTGATGCGGTCCCCCAGGGCGATCACCCGCAGGCGCAGGAGCTGGCCCGCCGCCCAGCCCCCGGGAACCTCGGTCCAGCCCACCAGGGGCAGGGGGCTCCCGTTGAACACCGCGTCCAGGCGGAAGTAGCCCCGGTCCGAGACCAGGACGGAATAGTAGCTCCCGTCGTCGGAGCGCCGGAACTGGAGGCCCGCGGCGCCGTAGACCGGACTGCCGCAGAGGCGCAGCTCCGCCTCCAGCACCGTGTCGGCGTAGCGGTAGTAGGGATCCTCCACCCAGGCGATGCAGCGTCCCCTGCGCAGCTTCAATAGATAGGAATTCCGTTCCGACCGACCCTCGTAGGCCTCGGCGTCCTCGTCGGGAAAGCGGCGTTTGCGGCTGTTGGAAAAATCCGCGGTCCATTTCTCCTCCGCCAGGGCATCCCTGTCCCGGTCGGGGCGGCGCAGGCGCCGGAGGAAGGGGAGGTTTTTTAAGATCTCCAGCATACCTACGTTTGTACCGCAAACGGGAGCGAAAGTCCATCGCGGGCGGGCCGCATCAGCGCAGGCCGTAGTCCTTGATCTTGTAGAGGAGGGACCGTCTGCTGATGCCGAGCTCCGCGGCGGCGCGGGTGCGGTTCCCGCCGCTGCGCTCCAGGGCGGCAAGAATGGCCGCCCGCTCGGCGTCCTCGAGGGATGCGGGCGCAGGCTCTACGCGTTCCCCCCCGCGCAGCGTGCCGGCGGATTCCGCCCTTGGACCTTCGGGAAGGCGGACATCGATATCCCCCGGCAGGATGATCCCGTCCCGGGCGTAGATGGCTCCCCGCTCAAGGATGTTCTCCAGTTCCCGGATGTTTCCCGGAAAGGGCAGGGCCGCAAGCAGGTCCAGGGCATCCGCGGAAATGCGCACCCCCGGGAAGCCGAGCCGCTCGGATATCCGTTCCAGGAGGGCGGCGCAGAGGAGGGGCAGGTCCTCCAGGCGCTCC
>CAYUPG010000219.1:0-4913 GCA_964446515.1 uncultured Treponema sp. | reverse complement strand
AGGGCATGGAGTCTTTGTTCTTCGGCCATGCCACTGGATAGCATTGCCGGGGCCGCAGGGTCAAGGTCCGGTCCTTCCCCCCACCAGGATCAGGATGAAGGAGACGGCGGCCGCGAGGGCGGCGGATGCCGCGCCGAGCAGGATGTAGGCGAAGGCGCCGCCGAGGTAGCGCAGCGCGGCCGGCCGCCTGAAGGCCGCGGGGATGTCCATCGCGGCCCCGAGGATGCACAGGGGGATGAGGAAGAGGGCGCAGAAGGAGGCCAGGCGCAGGAGGAAGAGCTGGGTGGAATCCATGAAGCCCTGCATGGTGCCGACGGCGTACAAAAAAACGGCCAGAGCGCAGATCAGGGCCAGGAAGAGGGTGCCCCGCTTGACCAGGAGCCCCACCAGGGGCCGCTGATCCGGTCTAATGAACTTCATACGGTACCGGTCCCCGGGACTGGAAGGATGGGCGTCCTTACGGTTATCATAGTATCAATATAATACTGTAGGATGGTGGTATGAGGAAGTCGACGCTCTTCTTCTTGAGCAGTATACTGATCATCGGCGGGGCCGTATTTTTCGTAGGATGGGTTCAGTACGCCGTGCCCCCCGGCGCCTACGGGGTCATGCGGTCCAAGACCGGCGGCGTGGATGCCGCGGTGCTCCGGAACGGGGAGTTCCGCTGGGCCTGGGAGCGCCTGCTTCCGACCAACGCCGTCGTCATCACCTTCGTGCCCAAGACCGTCGAAAAAAGCCTTGAAGTCTCAGGAACCCTCCCCTCCGCGGACCTGTACGCCGAGCTCATCGGCGCAGCGGGGGATTTCAGCTACGAGATGCAGGGCGGTTTCAGCTTCTCCGTCAGGGGCGAGGCCCTGCCCCGCCTGGCGGCGGATAAGAACATCCTGGACCAGGACGCCCTGGACGCCTGGCAGAGCGCGGCGGCCGAGGACATGGCCGCCTTCGCCGCCCGGCGCCTGCGGACCTATGCGGAGGATCCCGCCGACGCGGAGCTCCTCCTCGGAGCTTCGGTCCACCCGCGCCTCCTGGCGGATCTGGAGCGGGCCTTCCCCGAAGTCGCGGTGCACTCCTTCTCCCTCCGCAGGGTTCGCTTCCCCGACCTCGCCCTCTACGGGGCGGCGAAGGCCCTGTACCAGGAGTATCTGGCGGGGCAGCGCGTCCTGTGGACCGCCGAGGCCGCGGAGGCCGGGGAAAAGAACGTCGCTCTGCGAAAGCGGCTGGACGAGCTGAGCCGCTACGGCGAACTGCTCACCAAGTATCCCGTGCTGCTGGAGTACCTGGCCATAGAGGCGGGGAAGCGCTAAGAATGGAGTACTTCTTCAATTTCGAAAAGATGATCTACCTCCGGGGCGAACGGCCCGAGGGGTGCATACTGTGCCTCGTCCGGGACGGGAGTTCTCAGGTGGTGGATCTGACGGTGCACCGCGGAGAGGGGATGTCCGTTTGCCTCAACCTCTATCCCTACAATCCCGGGCACCTGCTCGTCTTTCCCCAGCGGCACGTCACGGATCTGCGGGAACTCTCGGCGGAGGAGCGGGCGGCCCTGGACCGGACGGTGGACAGGGCCCTGGAGGTCCTGGATCGGGAGTACCACCCGGCGGGTTACAACATCGGCTGCAACATGGGGCTTACCGCCGGGGCCTCCATAGACCACCTGCACGTGCACGTCATACCCCGCTACGCCCGGGAGATCGGCATTGCGGAAATCCTGGCGGGGAAGCGGGTGCTGGTGGAAAACCCCCTGGAGACCCGGGACAGGCTCGCCGGGGCCTTCGCCGCCCTGTCCTGAGCCCTGTATTCGGCGCACCGGACCGTTCCGGATCGATCATTCACCGCGGCGCAGCCTGCGGCAGAACCACCAGGAAACGTCCCGATTCCGCCTCCAGCCGTATGCGTCCGGCGGAGGCCCGGTTGCTGAGCCCGAAGAAGCCGCGGCGCCAGGGCAGATCGTCCAGGGGCCAGAGGAGGCCGGCGCTGAGTATGCGCCAGGGACCGGTGCCTAGAGGAAAGACCGAAATGGGCCCGTCGGCGCCGCCGGCCGGGACGGGTATGTCCAGGATAGCCGGCGCCGCGAGGAGCCGCAGATCCTCCGCGGCCGTGAGCCAGCGGTCCGGAGAGCGCTCCCGCTCGAAGAGGGCCGCCAGGGCCAGCAGGTGGTCGGTCCTGCCGCCGCCCCCGCCGATCAGGCAGACTTCTCCGCATCCCTCGTTCCTGAGCAGCTCCAGGGCCAGTTCCGTGTCCGTATAGTCCTTGTCCGCGGGGTAGGAGCGGATGCGCTCCGCCGGGTAGCGCTCCAACCGGGACAGGTCGGCCAGGGAGTCCATGTCCCCCACTATCCAATGGGGTTCGAAGCCCGCCGCCTCCGCCGCGATGAGCCCCGAATCCGCGGCGACCACCAGGTCGGGACGGCCGATAAGGTCCGCGACCCGACGCGGATCCGGTCCCTCTCCGCCTATGAATGCCGCCCCCCGCATGCCGCCCTCCCCTTTGCCCTGATGGCCGGATTGTACTATAGTAGCCGCCTATGGGCAATCTATGGGTGCATCCCCTGGTGCGGGAAATCGCGGAGATCTTTGAACGCAGCGGCCGGCAGGCCTACCTGGTGGGAGGCGCCGTCAGGGATCTCCTGCGGGGGGTCGCCGCCAAGGATTGGGACTTGGCCACCGACGCTCCGCCCGAGGAGGTGATGCGCCTGTTCCGCCGGGTCATCCCCACGGGGATAAAGCACGGCACGGTGACCATACGCTACAAGGGCCTCTCCGTGGAGACCACCACCTTCCGCACCGAGGCGGGCTACGCCGACGGCCGCAGACCCGACCGGGTGAGCTACGCCGCGACGATAGAGGAGGACCTGTCCCGCCGGGACTTCACCATGAACGCCGTGGCCCTCTCCCTCCCCTCCCTCGCGGTCGTGGACCCCTACGGCGGAGAGGCGGACATACGGGGCCGCATCATACGCTGCGTGGGAGACCCCGCCGAGCGCTTCTCGGAGGACGGCCTGCGTCCTCTCCGGGGCGTGCGCTTCGCCGCCCAGCTGGGCTTCCTCATGGATGGGGCAACCCAGGCGGCCATACGTCCCGCCCTGCCCGTGGCGGCAAAGGTTTCCGCCGAGCGGGTCAGGGACGAGCTTGACAGGATACTCGCCAGCCGGCTGCCCTCCGTCGCCTTCCGCCTCATGGAAGATACCGGCCTTCTTGAGCTCTTTCTGCCGGAGCTCGCCCGCTGCCGGGGGGTGGACCAGAAGGGTTTCCACCGCTACGACGTGCTGGACCATTCCCTTCTCTCCTGCGACGCCGCGCCCGCTGATCGGCCCCTGGTGCGCCTGGCGGCCCTGCTGCACGACCTCGGAAAGCCCCTGGTCCGGCGCATGGACGAGTCGGGGGTGTGGACCTTCCACCGCCACGAGGAGGAAGGCGCCCGCATCGCCCGGGAGATCCTGTCCCGGCTCCGCTACCCCACGGCGGTGATCGAAGGGACGGCCCACTTGGTGGGGGTGCACATGTTCCACTACGAGCCTTCCTGGAGCGACGCGGCGGTGCGCCGCTTCGTGGTGCGGGTCGGGGAGGGCAATCTGGCGGATCTTTACGCCCTGCGGAGGGCTGACGCCTGGGGAACTTCCGGCGCGGAGCCGCCGGCTTCCTTCAATCTGGATATCTCCGAACGGGTCGAAGCCGTCCTTGAGCGGGGACGGGCCCTTTCCATCAAGGACCTGGCCGTGGGGGGCGAAGATTTGGCCGCCCTGGGGGTGCCCCGGGGACCGCGGATGGGAACGATACTCAAGGAGCTGTTCGAGACTGTGCTGGAAGACCCCGATTCCAATGAACGGGAGACGCTGCTCACGATTGCCCGTAGGCTCAACGAGCGCTACGGAGGGCCTGGAATCTAGAGGCCGCCCTCGCCGCCCAGGGCTTCGTAGGCGGCCTTGGCGGCCGTCTGCTCCGCGTCCTTCTTGTTGCGCCCCGTTCCCGGTCCGTAGGCGACACCCTCGACCACCACCTCCATCCAGAACAGGCGCTCGTGGTCGGGCCCCGAGCGCTTCAGCAGGCGGTAGGACGGGTAGGAGCGGTAGAGCTTCTGGCTGAGTTCCTGGAGCAGGGTCTTGTAGTCCCGCCGGTGCCTGTCTTGGAGCACCCGGTCGATTTCCCGCTCCATGAAGCGGCGGACGAAGTCGAAGGCGCTCTTGAAGCCCGAATCCAGGTAATAGGCGCCGATGAGGGCTTCCATGGCATCCGCCAGTATGGCCTTCTTGCCCCTTCCGCCGGAGAGCTCTTCGCCCTTCCCCAGGACGAGGAGGGAATCTATCTGTAGTTCCCTGGCTATGCCGGAAAGGCTGTCCTCCGAGACCACCACGGATTTGATCTTCGCCAGATCCCCCTCGGGCCGGTCTGCCAGGACCTCGTAGAGGATGCCGGCGACCGCGGCGCCGAGGACGGCGTCCCCGAGGAATTCCAAGCGTTCGTTGTTCGCCTTGTGGATGTTTTCGTTGGATGCCGAGCGGTGGACGAAAGAAAGGTTCAGAAGCTCAAGGCTCCTGAACCGCAATCCGGCGGCTTTCTGAAATGCCGCAAGTTCCTTCCTCCGCCGGGCGTCGATGTCCGGGACGGAGGACGCCGCCGCCTCCCCATGAGAGGCCACGGACTTACTTCTGCTGGGATTTGATGTATTCGTACGCGTCGCGGACGGTCTCGAACTCGTTGGCCTTCTCGTCGGGGATGGAAATGCCCATCTCCTCTTCGATGGCGTACACCAGCTCGTAGGTGTCCAGGCTGTCGGCGCCGAGGTCCTGGCGGAAGGACGCATCCAGGGAAATCTTCCCCTCGTCGATCTCCAGCTTGTCGGCGATCAGCTTCTTCATCTTCTCGAAGAGTTCATCCATGTCGTTGGTTCTCCTTATCCTGGATTAGGCCTTGGCC
>CAYUPG010000218.1:0-4920 GCA_964446515.1 uncultured Treponema sp. | reverse complement strand
GTGGCGGAGATGGTGATGGTCCACGGCAAGCTGGAGCTCTCCCTGCGGGCCGCCGCCCGGGAGCTGGAAGAAAAGAACCGGGCCCTGGCGGATGAGGTGGAGCGGAGGAGCCGGGCGGAACGGGAGCTTCGGGCCATAAATCGGGAGCTCGGCTCCACCCAGCACGAGATCATGATCACCCTTTCGGAGGTGGTGGAATTCCGGTCCAAGGAGACGGCCCTCCACGTCGCCCGGGTAGGGGAATACGCCCGGCTCCTCGCCGCAGCGGTGGGGGTGGATCCCGATACGGCCCGGATGATCGGCGAGGCGGCGCCCATGCACGACATAGGCAAGATTTCCGTCCCCGACGACATCCTCAACAAGACCTCATCCCTGAGCGCCCAGGAGCTGACCCTGATCCGCAACCATACGGTGGTCGGCTACCGGCTGCTGGGAAAATCCGAGCGGCCCCTGATCAAGATGGCCGCCGGCATCGCCTGGGAGCACCACGAGCGTTGGGACGGCTCGGGCTACCCGGAGGGGAAGCGGGGCGAGGACATCTCCCTTCCCGGCCGCATCGTGTGCCTCTGCGACGTCTACGACGCCCTGGCGGTGGCCCGGCCCTACAAGCAGCCCTGGGAGCTGCCCCGCATCCTGGAGTACGTTCGGGCAGGTAGGGAGACGATCTTCGACCCCGCCCTGGTGGACGCTTTTTTCCTCAACCTGGACGATTTCCTGCGGATCTCCGAAGCCCTCAAGGACGCGTAGTCCTACAGCTCCTGGTAGGCGTAGCCCCCGGACTGCTTGGCCCGCTTCTTGAGTCCGGCCAGGATCTCCGCCAGCCGTTCGGAGGGCAGACCCGGCTCCACGGAGGGGGCGGTTTCGCCCGTATCCTCGCAGCCGAGCCTCCCTCGGCCCTGCCCCGATCTGTAGCGCAGCACGCCGACGCTGACGGCCATGAGCGGAAAGCGCCGCGGCCGCTCGTCCCGGTCCAAGGCTTCTATGAAGCCCTGCCGGCTTTCCGCGGCATCGTAGAAGGCCGTCACGCCTGCGGCGAAGCGGGAGCAGAGCTCCCGCAGGAGAGCTTCTACGGCGGCGGGATCGACGCCGGAGCGCTCCTTGAGGGAGATGCCCGCGAAGAAGTCGTCCCCCCCGATGTGGGCGATGAACCAGCCGCAGCGGGACGCGTAGTCCCGCAGTATGTCGGCGAAGAGGAGTATCACCCGGTCGCCCCTGCGGAAGCCGTAGTGGTCGTTGAAGGGCTTGAAGTCGTTGAAGTCGAAGTAGCAGAGCAGGGCATCGGCGGACCGGGAATTCCAAAGTTCGGAAAGGTACTCCTCGAGCCGGGCGTTCCCCGCCAATTTCGTCAGCGGATTCTGGTCCCGGGCGTCGGAGAGATCGCGCTCGGAAACGGAAGCGAGGATGGACTTGGCGCCGAGGAAGCCGAGGTACTTTCCGTCCTCGTAGACAACCACCCCCTCCGAAGACGGGGCGGCGAGGAAGATGTTCTGTATGGTCTTTATGTCCGCGCTCACGTCCGTGACCGGAATGGGGGAAAGGAGGCCCGCGTAGGGATCCCCCGCGCTCTCGTGCTTGAGCAGGGATATGCCGAAGGGCGAATACACATAGGGCCGGAAGTCCCGCTCGTGGAGGACGCCGGTGCACTCCCCCTTCTCGTCCGGCACCGGGATGGTTGCCGCGGAGGGATCCTCCCGGAAGCGGTCCAGGATATCCATAATGGGCATACCCGCAGTGATGGGGACTACCGCGTCCACCCTGGAAATCAGGGCCTTGATCCGCGTCTTCCTTCCCTTGGCGTCGTGCCGCTTGTCCGAGCGCACCAGCTTGCCCACCAGGCGGTACCTGTCGGAGAGCGTTCCCAGGGCCTCCGTGGGGCGGGCTATCAGGTACCCCTGCACGAGGTCGCAGCCTATCTGCCTGCAGGCGTAGAATTCCTCCTCCGTCTCTACGCCCTCGGCAACCACGTGGAGACCCATCAGGTGGGCCAGGCTGACGATGCTTTCGGCGAACAGGCGCTTTCGGCGGTCCCGGTCCATGTCGGCGATGAAGAAGCGGTCTATCTTAAGGAGATCGGGAACGGCGAAGTACAGGAGCTGCAGTCCCGAATACCCCGCCCCGAAGTCGTCCACGGCGATGCGGAAATTCTGGGATTTATAGCGCTCCAGCACGACCCCCGCGGCGCCGTAGTTGGAGAACTGGTGGCGCTCGGAGACCTCGAACACGATGGAGGAGGGCTCCAGCCCCATGCGCTCCAGAAGGAGCATGGTGTTGCCGGGGGTATAGTCCGGCATCTCCGTCAAGCGGTTGTCCAGGTTGTAGAAGAGCTTGACGGTGCCCCGGCAGGGAAGCTCCTTGAACAGGCCAAGCACCTTCTCACGCAGGTGGTAGTCCAGGGCATAGAGCACCCCTTCCCTGTATGCCGTATCGAAAAGGTCGTGGATGGACAGGAACCCCGCATCGTCCCAGCCCCGCAGAAGGGCTTCGAAGCCGTAGACCGCCCCGGAATGTATGTTCACCACCGGCTGAAAGGCGAAGCGTATCTTGGTGAGCACGGCGAGCCAAAAGGCCGATAGGGGATTCACGGGTGTCCATGATGGGGCCGTTCCGTTAATGGACGATGAAGATACGGTTAATTTTGCACAAGGACTTTCCCGGCCGCCCCCGTCCGCAGCTCGAAGGCGGCGCCGGGCCCGGGGCGGAAGACCGCCGCGCCCCGGAGCTGGTCGGACAGGGCGCGGATGAGGGTGAGGCCCAGGCCGCCGTCCCGAGCGAGGTCGAAGTCCACGGGGTAGCCCGGACCGTCGTCGCGGTAGGAGAACAGGAAGCCGTCGCCCTCCCGGCGGAAATCTACGGCCGCCCGAAGGGCAGGCCTGTCCCCCCAGCCGTACTTCACCGAGTTGGTGAACAGCTCGTTCAGGATCAGGCCCAGGGGAACGGCGACGTCCAGCCCGATGTGAAGGTCCTCCCGGGGCAGCTCGACCTGGAAGCCGCCGTCTCCCAGGGAGAAGGTGGACCGAACGGAATCCGCCAGGGAGGCGGCGTACTCCCGGAAGGGTATGTCCGAATAGTTGGGGGACTGGTACAGGAGCTCGTGGACCGCAGCCATGGCGGAAAGGCGCTCGATGCTCTCGTTCAGGGCGGACTCGAGCCGGGGATCATCGGAGTAGGAGCTCTGGAGCCTGAGGAGGCTGGACACTATCTGGAGGTTGTTCTTGACCCGGTGGTGTATCTCCTGCAGCAGCACCTCCCGCTCGCCCAGGGTCTTCCGTATCGATTCCTTGGAGGCCCGCAGCAGGGCCTCCATGGCCTTGCGGCGTCCGATGGCCCGCAGGAGGGCGGCGATGATGGAGAGGAGGACCGCCACCACCGCGGCGGAGACGGACAGGACCAGCAGGTTGCGCCGTATGAAGCCCACGGGCTTATCCACCACCACCGTGCCCGCGGGGACGCGCGCGGGGCTGATGCCGAAGCGCTTCAGGACGGGGTACCGCACCAGCGGCCGCGCCAGGGAACGGTTCACCGGCGGGATATTGCCCGGATCTTCCCCCGACAGGATGCGCAGGGCAAGCTCGGCAGCCAGGGCGCCGTGCTCCTCCGAGCGGTTCATCACGCCCCCGAGAACGCCCAGGGGCAGGTACATGTCCGCGTGGTAGAGCACCGGGCAGGATGCCGCCTGGACGACCGCCGGCACGGAGAGGTCGTAGTCGTAGGACCGTCCCCCCTCGTCCAGGTAGAAATCGACGAAATAGATGAGTCCCCCTGCGTCGAAGGCCCGCACGTCCTCCAGCAGGGCGTCCAGGCTGTCCCGGCGGAAGAAGACGAACTCAAGCACCCCGGCATAGGCCGCCGCGAGGTCTTCGAACTTCTTCCGGTTCGAGATCCCGTTGAAGGATGCGTCGGTCACCACGCCCAGGCGCTTGGCCTCGGGGCGCAGGGCGCGGCCGAGGTCTATGGAGGGGGCGTATTCGGTCAGCTCCACCACGCCGGTGCAGGAAAGGTTCAGGTCGGCGCTCTTGAAATCGTTCACCCCGCAGAAGACCATGGGCAGGCCGGGGAAGAGCTCCGCCCCCCAGCGCAGAAAAAAGCGGTAGGCCGCATCGTCGGTGACGAAGATCAGGTCGAAGCGCGCCGAGCGGTACTTCCGCCGATAGCTGTCCGCCAGGGCCGCGGTGTGGAAGCCCTCGGGACCGTCGTAGTAGCGCTTGGTGTCCATGTACTCGATGTGGACCGCCGGACGGTCCAGGGCGGCCTTAAGAGCCCCGCTTATGCCCCGCACGAGTCCGTCGGACCATTCGAAGCCGGGGTGGTAGGAATTGATGATCAGGAAGGATTTCCGCACCTCCGCCCCCGCAGCGCCGTCGAGGGAGGCGCCGTCAAAGACGGCGGCGCAGAGCAGCAGGCACAAAAGTACTCGCTTCATGGCCTAGGTCCTCCCGAGTCCCTGGGGAGGAGCTCCCAGGCCCGCAGGTACGCAAGCCGGGCGGCTCCCCCCGAAGCCTCGAGGCGTACGCCCTCCGCTCCGGCGCCGGGATAGTAGAGGCAGCTGAGGACGGCCTCCCCCTCCCCGGCGAACACCTCCACCGTGGAGACGTCGATGACCACCCGCAGGCGCAGGAGGGCGGCCGGGGCATCCAGCAGGGTCCGGCGGACCGAACAGCCGTCCTCCCTCCGGGACAGGGAGCGCACCGGCCGGGGGGACCGGGACCGGTCCGCCGTCAGCGTGCCCGAGGCCGCCTCGTAGCGGAGCGCGAAGCCGCAGCCTCCTCCCTCGAAGAGGTGGAGGGACACGGTCTCGGCGCCTGCGGCCTCCACGGCGAGCTCCAGGTCCAGGCAGACCCCGGAGACGCCCTCCACCGAGAGGGAGCCCTCGAAGGTCCGTTCCTCGGCGCCTCCCAAAAAGCGCCGGTACGCCTCAAGCTC
>CAYUPG010000217.1:0-4950 GCA_964446515.1 uncultured Treponema sp. | reverse complement strand
AGAGTATGGGAACCACGCCCAAAAGCAGCAGTCCGAAAAACCACGGCATTAAAAAAACTACCGCATCGCGGTTATTCCGCCTGATGCGCTTTTGCGCGCGCCTTCCCATACCTACTCTCCTTATCAGACCTTCGGTTGCTAAGCAAGCCTACAGCGTATCAAGGGCTTTAAAGAAGGCATCCACCGCCTGCTGCACCGACTTTGCCCCGAAGGCGACCGCTTGGGATTCCGAATCCAGAAGCCGTATGATCTCCACATTGTTGTTGGGCGGCACGATGTAGGGGCTTATCGTCGAATCCTCCCCTATGCGGCTCAAGAACTTTGCAGCCTCCTGATTGGACGGATCCAGCAGCGTGTACACGTACTCGCTCATCTCGCTGGAGGCGGGGAAACCATTCTCCGCCTTGTACAGTTCCAGAGACCGCTTGGTGTTCACGAAGTAATTGATGAACTTTGCCGCCGCCTCGGGGTGCTTCGTCTTGGCATTAACGGCTATGTGAGCGCCTTCGAAGAACTCTCCTCCCTTGCCCTTGGTTGCGGGAGCGCGGAGCAAATGTAGGGGCTGGTCCTTCATGAGATCCTGGTAGATGCGGAGACGATTCGCCGGGAGAAAGATGAAGACTTGCTTGCCTGCAACGAAGGCCTGCTGCTCGAAGGTCTTAGTAGCCTCCTCCGCGGTCAGCCGGGCGTCCATGATGGCTCCCGCCTTCCTGAGCCTATCCCACATGCTCAGCCAGTCGAAAAGGTCCTGGGGAGCAAATCCTATCTTTCCTTGATCGGTGTAGAAGTCCTTTCCCCTGGAGCGCATGAACATGGTGAACGGGGTGGTGTTCGTCGGCAGCGACAGGGAGTCGTCCGAGCAGGCATATATCCCAGACCCCGCCCTTGCGATGCGCACGAGGAAGGCCTCGTACTGGTCCCAGTTCCAAGAGTCCGAAGGCAGGTCCAGGCCAAGCCTTTTCAAAAGGGCGCTATTGTAGACGATGCCGGTCGTCGTAACGCCGATGCTCACCATGACGTTGACGCCGTTGACGACGCCCGACCGTACGGCCGGACTGCTGAATTTAGACAGATCTATTGCTCCTTTATTCACCAGATCGTCCAACTTGAGCAGGGCATTCCGATCGGAGAACAGGCGCACATAGCGGGCATGCATCTGCATTATGTCGGGAGCGGCGCCGGCGGCCACCTGGGTGGGAATCTTCGTCCAGTAGTCGTTCCAGGAGATGGGCTCACGGACAATTTTAATCCCCGGATTGTCCGCTTCGAAGCGGTCGGCGATCTGGTTGTAGATATCGTTCCGAGCCTGTCCGCCCCACCATGAGAATCTCAGCTCAATCGTCTGGGATTGCGACCCGCCCGTCGCATTCGGCGTCACTGCCTGAGTTCCGCCCGCGGAGAGGTTTTGGATCGCGGCGAAGACCATAACGAATGCCATCAGCGATAGCCAACGTAACTTGCCCATATTAGCTCCTTAGGAAAATATTCCGGCCACCGAGGGTGGACATACAAGACAGTAGCATACTATCTAAAATTGGCAAGAAATTTTATAACAGATATAAAATATCATAAGTCTTTATTATTTAAAAAAATATAACAAGTTAATATATTTTAATAACACTCTATTGCGGTTTTTATAGCACTATGTTATAACATCTACGGAGGCTACTATGAATACTGAGACCAATAGGGATGCGCTGCTGAAGGCATACGAAGGACTGCGGGTCTGCGACGTGCGAGACGGTATGGATGCCATGGGCTATCATTTCTTTGGAACGATGGCAGAGGAACTGCGGCCGCTATTCCGCACGACAGCCTTCGGCATTGCGAAAACCCTGCGCTATCTTCCTTATAGGGGCGGGATGGACTACCGGGACCCCCGGCACTATCGGGACCAGTTCACGCCCTACTACTATGAATCCGTTTGCCCCTATCCGTGGACCAAGACCATCCGGGATGGGGACTTCGTCGTAGTCGACCAGTCGGGACTGCGCGTGGGACTGATCGGAAGCGAGAATTCCCTCGCCTGCTTCAATGCGGGGATGCGGGGCCTGGTGACGAACGGAGGAATACGGGATACGGACGAAGTCATTCTGCAGAAAATACCCTGCTGGTCCGAAAGCATAGCCCAGACCATGGTTCAGGCGCGCTTGGCCTTCGACAGCATGGATGCGCCCATAGCCGTCGGAGGCGTTCAAGTCCGCAGCGGGGACATGGTTGTAGCCGACGGGGATGGGATTATCGTCGTTCCCCAGGAAATCGCCTTGGACGTGGCCCGCTTCGCCCATGAGGAGCATGAGAGCGATAAGAAGAACAGGAAGCAGCATTACGATGCCGCCGGCCGCTCCTACGACGCATCCCTTGCATGAGGGCCCGATGAAGTATGCACAAATTCATGCCGGCGAAGAATTCTTCGTCTGCCGCATAGAGCACGGCGAGGATTTGCTTGAGACTCTCAGGAAATTCGTAGCCGAAAAGAGCATCAGGAATGCCGTCATCATAAGCGCAATAGGCTCTGCGGTTTCCTATCGGTTCCACGTTGTCGCCTCTACCGACTATCCGCCGAAGGAAGCGTTTCCCCAGGGCGAACGGGCCGTAGACATCAGCAACATGCAGGGATATGTGCTCGACGGCAGGGTACATGCCCATATCACCTTCAGCGATCAGCAGGTCTCTTTCGGTGGGCATCTTGAGCCCGGCGTAAGGGTGCTGACCTTCGCCGTCCTGACCCTCGCAGTCCTGCCGGCGGAGATCGGTATCGAGAAATGGGATCAGCTTGATTAGCCGACGGCAATCGGGATATTCTTGCCGGGGTTGGGGATACGAATCCTAACCCCGGATAACCGGAAGGCACTATGGTTGCGAATGAGCGAGCTTCAGACATCGCCTACAGGCTCATCAAGCAGGGGATCGTCGAGGGAAAATTCACCTACGGCGAAAAATTGAGCAAGCGGGCCATGGCGGATTATTGCGGCGTCAGCATCATTCCGGTGATCGACGCCCTGAACAGGCTTGAAGGCGAAGGCCTAGTGGAAAGCCATCCCTACTACGGGTCCAGGGTCATAGAGATCAGCGAGGAGCGGATAGCGGATTATTACCTGATGCGGGAGGCCGTAGAGACCCAAGCGGTGCGGGTGTTGTGCTACACCATCGGGCTCGACGAGCTGAAGGCGCTTGCGGAAAAAGCCCTCACCCTCGACCGCATGGTCGGAAAGACCCACGAGGGTACGGAATTCGACGACCTGCACTATGCCTTCCATCTTGAGTTGGTCACCCAGACGAAGAGTCATATCCTCATAGACGCGCTGCAGAAAATACATCTCTTCGATATTTTGTTCCGGTCGGAGCGTCAATACCAGCGGCAGGAGCAGGTCATATCAGACTACTCCCATAGGGATGTGGTGGATACCATAGCCCGCCGAAACGCGGAAGAGGCGACGAGAATGATGCGGAAGCACATTTACCGCTCCAACATCATTCCCCCGCCCCTCTGGGCGGAGCTCGGCGCCCCCCCATTCCAATCCACCTGAAGGCGGCAGAATCAGAAGCTCACAGTCAGCAGGCAGCCGGCGGCATAGAAGGCCGGCGCCGACGCTCCCGATCCGGTCAGGTCCCCCTCGCCGAAGCGGCCGTAGAGGGTCGCCATGGTACGGCCGGCGATGGAGCGCGAGAGGGTGGCTATGCCCAGCCAGGCGCCCTCCTCCAGGTTCAGAACGACCCTGGCGTCGGCGGCAGTGAGCTCGTCGGCTTTCCACGAGAGGGAAGCGAAGAGATTCCGGGCGCCCCGAAAGACGCCCGACGCCTCGCCGGGGCCGAAAACGGCGAGGTACTCCAGATCCAGGAACCAGGCGCCTCCCAGGGAATAGTCGACCCCCAGCATGGCCGCGTAGGAGGCCCCGCCCGCATCCACCGCGCCGTCCTTCCAGGGCAGCCGGGCGCTCGCCTCGGCGGACACTCCCAGGAGCGCATCGCCCTTGAGATCCAGGGAGAAGGCCGCCGCCGCGGGCGGGTCCCCCGCGCCGCCCGAGGCAGCCGCCGCGAGGCCGCCTCCGTCGTAGAAGGCCGCGGCGCCGAAGTCCCAGCCACCCAGGTTCCCGTAGAAGCGGCCGCCCGCCGTGCCGTCCCGCGCCTCCGGGGCCAGGGAGGCGACGAAGTCCGCCCCGGACAGCGGGCCCAGGGGAAGAAGAAGGCGGACGGCGTCGGTGCCCCGGCGGCCCAGGGCCAGGTCCGCGGTGTCCACGGCGGCGAAGAGGTCCGCCGGGGAAAACACCGTTCCCCGGCCGTAGTTGACGATCATGCGGCCCAGGGAAAGGTCCGCCCCCTCCAGGTACACGGAGACGAAGAGCTTTTTGAGCTCAGGATAGGGCAGGACCGTTCCCGCCGGAAGGGAGAGCGTCCCGGCATCCTCGGCCGACTTCCGCAGGGCGGCGGCGGCGTCGCCGTAGAGCAGCCGGAGGTCCCCGGAACCTTCAAGCTTGGCGGACTCCCCGTCACCGCCCCGCAGGTCGAGGCGCAGGGCGGAGTAGCCTGAGTAGGACGGGTCCCGATCCTCCGCCGCCGCGAGGGCCGCGTCGGCGGTGAAGCGGCCGAAGAGCCGCAGGCCCCGTTCCTCCTGGGCGCCCGCGGAAAAAACTGCGAATGCGCCGAAGACGGCGAGCAGATAGGTCGCGGCGCGGTCCACGGCTACCTCCCCAGGCGGCGCAGGTTGAACTGGTCCGCAGGCAGCTCCGCGTCGAACTGGAGCTCCCGCATCGCGAAGCGGGTCCCGCCGCCCTTGCGGAGCTTGTCCTCCATCCGCAGCTCCGTGACGAACCAGCGGGAGTCGAAGCGCTCCACCCCAAGGGCGCGGCTCTCCTTGAGCAGCTTGCCGCTCTTGGCGTACATCTCGGCCTTGAGGGTAACGAAGCGCTCCCCGTCCACCCAGAACTTCTGGACTTCGTACGGGGCGTT
>CAYUPG010000216.1:0-5113 GCA_964446515.1 uncultured Treponema sp. | reverse complement strand
GGGCGCGGGATTAAGGCAGAATATCCCTGGGGGCGGCGCAGGAACCCCGGTCGATCAGGTGCATCTTCGTCTTGATCACCTTGGGCTTGCCCGTTTCGGTGATCAGGCGGTTCAGCAGGAGATCCCAGGAGATGCTGATCATCAGGGGTCGGTCTATCTGCATGGTCGTCAGGCGGGGGAAGAAGGGCTCTCCGTAGTCCATGACGTCCCCGGGGCAGAGCACGGAGACGTCCTCCGGGATGCGCAGGCCCAGATCCAGCAGGGCCTTGTGCACTATGGCGCCGAAGTAGTCGTCGTGGAGGAAGAGGGCAGTCACGGGGTCCGGCCGGTCCAGGATGAGGCGGCGGAGCAGCTTCGACAGGATCGCTTGGGCATCCGGCGCCGAAAGGTCAACGGTGATGTGGCGCTCTTCCGGAAAGGGTATGTTCCCGTCGTCCAGGGCGCGCTTGAAGCCGAAGTAGCGGTCCCGCACCACGGAGGTGGTGTCCGAGCGCTTGTACTCCCCGTAGGCTATGCGCCGGTGGCCCAGATCGAGCAGATGCTTGGCCCCCTCGTAGGCCCCCTGGATGTCGTCGGTCAGGACCGACCAGTAGCGGTCCTGGAAGTTGCTGTTGTTCACCAGGATCACCGGCACCCCGTCCTCCTCAAGCTGGTCGAAGAGAACCGGATTCACGTAGTGCACCGAAAAGACCGCCCCGGCCCGGGCGGTCTTGATCTCGTTGTACAGGGCAAGGTCGTTCAATTCCGGCAGCTTGTGGATGACGATGGGCCTGAAGCCCTCGGACACCAGGATGCGCTCCAGCTGCAGCACGAAGGGCTGGGAAAAATGCCAGAGGTAGGGGGCGTCCTCCCACTGGATGATGCAGACGTACTTGAAGGAGGGGCCCCGGTCCTTCCGGGATTCCTTCCGTTTGTAGCCCAGCTCCTCCGCGGTCCGCTTGATCAGGCCGGTCATCTCCGCCGATATGGACCCCTTTCCGGCCAGGACCATGGACACGGTGGCGGTGGATACTCCGCAGGCTTCGGCGATGCTCTTCAAAGTTGGGCGCATCATGGACTCCACTATACTACACAATGGTATTCTTAGTTAAGTTAAATTCAATTAAATTGAAATTAACTAGTTAATAATGATGAAAATACAAAATTAAATTTGACGAGATTAAATAGTGATGCTAGAGTACTCCCATGAACTCACGGGAACGAATCAGGTGCGCCCTGGAGCACCGCAGTCCGGATGTCCTGCCCATAGACTTCGGCGGCATGCGGTCCACGGGCATACAGGCCATCGCCTACAACAAGCTCCTGGCCCACTTAGGCCTAGGGGACGAAGAAACCCGCATGTACGACGTCTTCCAGCAGCTGGCGGAACCTTCGGTTTCCATGGTGGACCGCTTCCACGGGGACGTCCTGCAGGTTCATCGCCTTAAGCCGGCCTTCGGCATCGACATACTGGAATGGAAGGAGGGGAAGCTGCCGGACGGTTCGTCCTGCCTGGTCCCCAAGGGGTTTTCTCCCGTTCCTAACGAGCGGGGCGGCCTGGATGTAGTCTCAGGCGGAACGGTGATCGCCACCATGCCCGAGGGAAGCCTGTACTTCGACCAGGTGGTCCACCCCTACGCCGAGGTCCGGACCCGCGCGGACATAGATGCCGTGCCCCTGGAGGGACCCTCGGCGGAAGAGGCCTCCTTCCTGGCCGTCCAGGCGGGAGAGAAGCGGCGGCGGAGCGACAAGGCCCTCCTCTTCGCCTTCGGAGGGAACATCCTGGAGGCGGGGCAGCTGGACTTCGGCTACGAAACCTTCTATATGAACCTGGCCCTGGAGCCGGAGCTCATGCACTACTATTTCGGCAGACTGGCGGAGAACTACATCGCCCAGCTGGATGCCCTGATTCCGGCCATGGCGGAGCACATCGACCTGGTTCAGTTCGGGGACGACCTGGGCACCCAGGTAGCCCCCCAGATATCCGTCGACATGTACCGCGCCATGATCAAGCCCTACCACGCCAAGCTCTTCCGCCATGTACGGGATACGTGGCCCGAGCTCAAGGTATTCTTCCACAGCTGCGGCGCCATCGCCGAGCTCCTCCCGGACCTCATCGACGCGGGCGTGCAGGCGCTCAACCCGGTCCAGATATCCGCCCGGGGCATGGAGCCGGCCTTCCTGAAGCGGGAGTACGGGGCGGACCTCGCCTTCTGGGGCGGGGGCGTGAACATGCAGCAGACCGTCGTCTCCGGCAGCGTCCAGGACATCGTGGACGAGGCCCGGCGGAACATCGAGATCTTCTCCGCCGGCGGGGGCTACGTGTTCACCCAGGTGCACAACATCCAGGCCAACGTGCCCCCCGAGAAGATACTGGCCATCTACGAGGCGGCGGCGGAATTCAGGTGATCTTCCGCCCCTAGGGCGGAGCATATAAACGGAGGTTACAAGATGAAGAAGACTCTGGCAATCGCGGTCGCGGCGTTGTTCGCCCTGACCCTCACTTCCCAGCTGTTCGCCGCCGCCCAGAAAGACGGCGGAAAGCCCAAGGTCGCCGGCGTGGTGTTCCAGGAGGACCAGTTCATGAAGCTGCTCCAGCTGGGCTACAAGGATGCCGCCGTCAAGGCGGGCTTCGAGTTCTACCCCGGCAACACCAACGGCGACGCCGCCAAGGAAGCCGAATTCCTCAACACCTACGTGACCCAGGGCTACAAGGGCGTGGCCATCTCCCCCATCAGCGAGGGAGCATCCATGAAGGTCATCGCCGACGCGGCCAAGCGCGGCCTCATGATCGGCATCTCCAACTTCACCCTGACCGACGCCCCCTACATGACCGGCGCCTTCACCTCCGACAACTACGATCTGGGCAAGTCCTGCGGCACCGCCGCGGCGGCCTTCATCAACGAGAAGCTGGGCGGCAAGGCGAACATCGCCATCCTGCAGTTCAAGTCCCTGCTCCCGGAGCAGTCCGGCGCCCGGGTCAAGGGCTTCCTCGATCAGGTCACCAAGCTTCCCGGCGTGACGGTCATCGCCGACCAGGATGCCTGGCTCCAGGATAAGGCCATCACCGTGGGCGGCGACATCATCACCGCCCAGGGTGACAAGCTCAACCTGATCTTCTCCGCCAACGAGGGCGGCACCATCGGCGCCACCATGGCGGTCAAGAACGCCGGCAAGGAAGGCAAGATCTTCGTATTCGGCTTCGACGGCAGCGAGCAGATGGTCCAGCTCTTGAAGGACCCCGCCAACGTGCTCCAGGCAGCCATAGCCCAGGATCCCTACAACATCGGCGTCAAGACCATGGAGAGCCTGGCCAAGGCCATCAAGGGCGAGGACTACAGCGCCACCAAGGGCAAGACCATCATCGTTCCCGGCATCCTCCTGGAGCGCAAGAACGCGGCGGGCCTGGACGCCTTCCTGGCGGACCTGAAGTCCAAGTCGGGCAGCTGAGCGCAACTCGTAGTATACTGACTTAGGGTGCGGAAGGTTCCTCGGTGCGGAAACGCGGTTCCGGGGAACCTTCCTTTATAAATCTGCGCATACCGACGGGGATGGAATGAGTGTCCTGAATGTCCGAAACATCACCAAGGTGTTTCCCGGAACCCGAGCCTTGGACGGCGTGTCCCTTTCCTTCGAGAGCGGGAAGGTCAACGCCCTCATCGGCAAGAACGGATCCGGAAAATCGACCCTCGTAAAGATAATCAACGGCGCCTACCTGCCCGATGGGGGAACCCTCGACATCGACGGCGTCCCCATGGCCTTCGAGAATCCCTCGGACGCCTTCGCCCAGGGCATAGCCACGGTCTACCAGGAGATGAGCCTCATCCCGGGCCTCACCGTGGCGGAGAATATCCTGATCGGCCGCTACGAGTACCGCCGCGGCTTCGTGGATTGGAAGAAGACCTACGCCAAGGCCCAGGCCCTCTTGGACGAGATGGGCATAGACCTGCCCCTTAGGGAGCCGGTGGTAAACCTGAGCGTCTGGCAGTGCCAGGTGGTGGAGATAGTCAAGGCCATGAGCTGCAGGCCCAAGGTCATACTCCTGGACGAGCCCACCTCGGCCTTGGCGCAGCACGAGATACGGATACTGTTCAAGCTCATACGGGAACTCAAGAAGAAGGACGTCATCGTCATCTACATCACCCACCGGCTCCAGGAGCTCTGGGAGATCGCCGACACCAGCACGGTCCTCCGGGACGGGGTGCATACCGGCACGGTGGACATGGCGGACGCCCAGCCCAAGGATATCCTGAACCTCATGTTCGGGGACGTGGAGATACGCCAGCGGCCCGCGGACCTGGCGGTCTCCGACGAGACGGTTCTGGACGTGCAGGGCCTTACCCGGGACCCCTGGTTCCGGGACGTGTCCTTCTCCCTCAAGAGGGGGGAGATCCTGGGCATAGCCGGCATGCTGGGTTCCGGCCGCACCGAGCTGCTGCGGGCCATCTTCGGGGCCGACCAGGCGGAGTCCGGGTCCATACGCCTGGACGGCGAGGCCATCGGGCATCCCACCCCCCGGGGCATGCGGCGCCGGGGCCTGGCCTTCACTCCCGAGGACCGGAAGTCACAGGGGCTGGTGCAGATCCTGTCCATCCGGGACAACCTCTGCCACGCCTGCCTCGACAGGGTGTCTCCCGGCGGCTTCGTGGACCTGAAGCTGGAGGCGGAGTACGCGGACCGGCAGGTGTCGGCCCTGCAGATCAAGACCTCCGGCATGGATCTGCCCATGACGAGCCTCTCCGGGGGCAACCAGCAGAAGGTGGTGGTGGGCAAGTGGCTGAACGCGGAGCCCAAGGTGATCATCCTGGACGAACCGTCCCGGGGCATCGACGTGAACGCGAAGCAGCAGATATTCCAGATCATCTGGGACCAGTCCCGCCGGGGCATATCCTCCATCGTCGTCTCCTCCGAGCTGGAGGAGCTCCTGGAGGTCTGCCACCGCATCATCATCATGCGGCTCGGACGCTTCGTCGCCGAGGTGCGTCCGGAAAACGTGACTATTGAACAACTCTACTCGCTGTGCATGGGAGGCGAATAACGATGGCCCGAAAACAGTTCGACCTGTCCAGGTTCTCCAAGAAATACATGATGGAGCTCATCCTGGTCTTCATAACCCTGGTGCTCATCTTCACCG
>CAYUPG010000215.1:0-5172 GCA_964446515.1 uncultured Treponema sp. | reverse complement strand
CGCCCGAGATAGCCGACCTCATCCGCCAGCGGCACGTGCCCTTCGTGACCATCGACGGGGACGCCGACCTCGGCATCGTCAACGTGGGCATAGACGACACGGCGGCCGGGGAGGCGGTCATGGAGCACGTGCTTTCCCTGGGGCACCGGGACATAATGGTCATGAGCCTCAAGTCCGACGGCCCGGGAGTGGCGGAGGAGCACTCCTCCCGGACCGCCGCCCGGCGCTTGGCGGGCTTCGATCACGCCCTCAAGCGTCGCGGCCTGTCCCTTCGGGATCCCCGCATCCGGGTCGTGCCCACGGAGATGACCCTGGAGGCGGCGGCTGAAAACCTTCTGCCCCTGCTCTCGAAGGATGCCCCCACCGCCGTAGTCTGCATGGGAGACTCCGCCGCCTTCGGCTGCTACCAGGCCTGCAAGGCCCTTTCCATCTCCATACCCCGGGACCTGACGGTGACGGGGATGGACGACGTCCCCTTCGCGGCGATCCTGGACCCGCCCCTGACTACCGTCAGGCAGCCGGGGATGCGCAAGGGATCCTACGCCGCCCGGGCCATCATAGACCTCATCCAGGGCCGCGCTCCGGCCTCCGCCGTGCTCCCCGCGGAGCTGGTGGTGCGCGCCTCTTCCGCCCCGCCGCGCCGGACCGGCCTCAGCGCTCCGACAGTTCCTTAAGGCTAAGGGGCCGGCGCTTTCCCGACGCGTCGGGGGCGGAAAACCCGTAGGTTCCTTCAAGCAGGTTCCCCAGGCCCCGGCGCAGGCGCGCGGAGGTCTCCGCCAGTTCCCGGGGGATTCCCTCCGCCTCCGCGGCCCTGAGGCCCGAAGGCCCCGCCAGGAGGGTTTCCATGAGGAGCTTCGCGGCGATGAAGCGCCGCTCCTTGGAGACCCCAAGCACCGCGGGCTTCGAGAGGAGTCCCAGGATCTCCCAGGTGGTCTGCTCCGCCTGGGCGTAGCGGCCCGCGTCCTTGTCCTGTTCGGACACCCGTATGGGAAGGCCGTCTACGACCTCCTCCAGGTGCTCCGTCAGGTAGCGCAGGTCGAAGAGCCCCGTGGCGCAGTTGAACAGCACCCTGCCGCCCTCCGCCTCGTGGCGTTCGAGGACCGAGTAGTCCAGGGCCTGGCCCAGCTCGGCCACGGTGAGCCGGCCGCGTCCGTTCTCCGCCAGTATGCCCCCCTTCACGTCCACCGCCGTCCGCCAGGAGAATTCGAAGGCCCCCTGGGCGCCGGAAAGGGCGGCGACCGCCACGGCCGCGGGATCCACGGTGTATCCGGAATTGTCCACGTTCCCGAGGTAGGCGTAGCGCACTCCCCGAGCGAGGAGCTCTCGGTACACCGGGGCTAGGACCCGGAAGTTCTCTCCGTGTCCCCCCGGAAGGGGGAGGGCGCGGTTCTCCGCGCCGTAGGCCCGGTCGAAGATGCGGCGGGGCAGGCCCTCGGAAGCGGGGGTCAGGGCGGCCAGGAGCCCTTGAACCTCGCTCAGCGGCCGCGTGGGGTCCACGCCCGTACGGCGGATAAGGTCCGCCAGCAGGGGATCCTCCCGGTACCGGGCGTAGGCTGCAGCCAGGGGGCCGTCGGTTCCGGCGCTGGTCATCTGGAAGAAGGGAAGCACCGGCGTCTCCCGGTCTCCCGTCGTCAGGCGGTATTCCAGAGCTTGGATGAGGAGGGAGCGCATCTTGAGCAGGAGGAAGGACGGTCCCTCGGACCCGTCGGCCTCCAGGTAGGCCGGCGTGATGCCCTTGGGACACGCGGCGATGCGCTCGGAAAGGCCCTCGAAGTCGTCACGGAGGGCGTCGAAGGCCGCAGGAGAGAGAGAGCGGTTCTTCTTGACGTCGGCGTAGCTCGTGGCGGAGCCGCCGTTGAGCACGCCGTAGGCCACCTTGGGGTACAGGAGCACCCCCAGGCGCCGTAAGGCTTGGGGACCGAAGAAGCAGTCCGCGCCTCTCCTTTCGCCGTGGGCCTTCAGGAAGTCCCCCATGCCGAGGTCTTCGAGCCGCTCCTCCGCTTCCCGGCGGGGGATCGAGAGTCCGGAGAAGGACTCCAGGTCGGTGATGCGTCCGTCGGCTCCCCCCTCGGCCCTCGGCAGAGCGAATGATTCGGGGCGGCCCTTCGGCCCGGTGCCGGATTCCGCTTCCTCCAGCATGGCGATGATTTTAAGGGTCCGTCGGATATCCACGCCCTTGGCCTGCAGGTCGGCCGCAAGGGCGGGATTGAGTTCTTGCGCGTCCGTCATGGCTTCCTATGATATGGCGGGAAGGGAAAAGGTCAAGGGAGGCGAACTATGAAGGTCGAGCCCAGCCCTTCCCGGCTTTCCACGGAGACCGTGCCGCCGTGGAGGGACACCACGTGCTTGACGATGGATAAGCCCAGGCCCGTACCTCCGACGTCCCGGCTGCGGGCCTTGTCCACCCGGTAGAAGCGCTCGAATATGCGCGGCAGGTCGGCCGCAGGTATGCCCCGCCCTTCGTCTATGAACCGTATCTCGGCGCCCGATTCCGTTCCGATCGCCCGGATCTGGACGGTTTTTCCCCGGTCCGAATACTTGACCGCATTGTCCAGAAGATTCACGAAGGCCTGCTCCAGGATGGAGGGATTCGCCCGGCATCGGAGTTCCGGCGGGCAATCCATGCGGACGGAGATGTTTTTTTCCGCCGCCGCGCCTTCGCAGAGGGCGCAGGCATCCCTCAGCATATCCCCCAGGAGGGCATCCTGAGTCTCCAGCGCGGTTTCGTCCTGCTGCTCAAGACGGGCCAGGGCCAGGAGGTCCTCTATGATGCGCTCAAGGCGGTCGGCATGCTTGGCCACTATGCCCAGATAGCGCTGCGCTCGCTCGGGATCATCGAGGGCGCCGTCCTGCAGGGTCTCCACGAATCCTTTAATCGAGGTGATGGGCGTCTTGAGCTCGTGGGAGACGTTGGCCACGAAGTCCCTGCGCACCCGCTCAAGCTGCATGAGGCGGGTCATATCGTGGACCACCAGAAGGCAGCCCTGACCGCCGGCTATGACGGCCCCGTACACCTGGAGGGTGCGTTGTCCCTGGGACCAGAGGGTGATGGTCCCCTCCACGGCGCCTGCCCCTTCCAGGGCGCTCCGGGCGTAGCGGCCGAGCTCCGTCGCCCTGAAGGCTTCGAGGAGCGATCGGCCCACCACCGTTCCCCCCTCGCCGATGCCGAAGATGGCAAGGGCCGCTGCGTTCGCCTCCTTGACCGTCAGGTTGCGGTCAAGGACGATGACGCCCTCGTTGAGTCCCGCCAGGATGGCCTCGGCTTCCCGCCGCCTGCGCTCGGATTCATCCATCTTGAGGCGAAGCTCCGCCGCCATGGCGTTCATGGTGTCGCCCAGTATGCGGAGCTCCTCGGGGGCGGAGATGTGGGAACTCTGGTTCAGCTGCCCCTCGGCGAAGAGTTCCGCGGTGCCCACCAGAAGCCGTATGGGCTTGCCGATGCGGCGGACCACCGCCAGGGCTATCAGGGCTGCCGCGGCCAAGATGAGGGCCGCTCCCAGGGCTACGCTTCCGTAGAGCTCCAGAAGCCGCTCCTTGAGCACCGTGATGGGCATGGAGGCCCGTATGACCGCTATGCTCTTGCCTTCCCGGTAGACCGGCCGGGCGAGGTAGTAGAGCTCGACCCCTACGGATTCGGATTTCCGGACCGCCGTTCCCCTGCCCCGGGAGAGGGCGGCCATCACCTCCGGTCTGGCCCCGTGGTTCTCCAGATCCGCGGCGGCGGCCTTGGAGTCCGCCAGGACCCGTCCGTCCGCATCCATCACCGTAAGGCGGAAGGGCCGGTCGTTGAAGTAGGCTTCGATCAGTCTGTCCCAGTCCTCGGGAGCCGCCGGAATCCTCCCGTCCTCCGGGAAGAAGATGCGTTCCGCCACCACAGCCAGGTCCGACAGGGTAGCCTCCGTGGAGCCGTACACGAAGTTGCGCATGGCCCGGGTGCCCATGAGGGAGAGAGCGGCCACGCAGAGAGCGATGACGCCCACGTAGGAGGGATATATCTGGCCGAAGAGGCTGCGCTTTCTCATGCCCGGCCCGTCTCCTGAAAGCGGTACCCGACTCCGCGGACCGTGGCTATAAGATCTCCGGATGCGCCCAGCTTCTTCCGGAGGCCCAGTATCTGCACGTCCACCGAGCGCTCGGTGACGGGGTAATCCTTGCCCTTGACGGCATCGATGATCTGGGTCCGGGAGAACACCCACCCGGGATTGCGCATCAGGAATTCCAGGATGGCGAACTCCGTGGCCGAAAGTTCCAGGTCCGCCCCGTCCGCGCTTGCCCGGTGCCGCGCCCCGTCCAGCCGCAGCCCCCCGACCTCGAGAATCTCTTCCTTGGCGGCCCGGTAGCTGCCCTTCTCGGCGTTGCGGCGAAGGAGAGCCCGGATGCGGGCGATGAGCACCTTGGGGCTGAAGGGCTTGGCGATGTAGTCGTCCGCCCCCAGCTCCAGGCCGCTCACTATGTCCGCATCTTCGCTCTTGGCGGTGGCCATGATGACCGGGATGCCCGCCGTCTTTCCGTCCCGCTTCAGCTCCCGCAGCACGTCCATGCCGTCTATGCCCGGCAGCATGATGTCCAGGAGCACGAGGTCGGGATTCGTCGTTCCCAGAAGCTCCAGCGCCCGCTCTCCGCTCGCGGCGACCACCACCGTGTAGCCTTCCTTGCCGAGGTTGTAGGCGATGAGCTCCTGTATGTCCCCGTCGTCTTCCACGACCAGTATGGTTGCCTTGGCCACGCCCGCCGCCTACTCGTTGAGCTCCACGCGCCTGCCCTCTACGCAATAGATGATCGTTTCGCAGATGTTGGTCACGTGGTCCCCCAGGCGCTCCAGGAAGCCGGAGGTCTGGATGATCTTGGTTCCCTGCTGGGCCTTTTCGGGATTCTTGCGCAGGTAGGTCAGCAGATCGGATACCAGTCCCTTGTGGAGCTTGTCGATCCGGTCGTCCAGGGCCGCGGTCTCCCGCGCCTTTTCCGTGTCCAGGGCCGCGTAGGCGTCCATCGCGCCCTGTATCATGTCGCAGCCCAGGGCCGCCATCTTCTCAAGGGAGTCCAGGGGCTCTATGTAGGGTTCCTTTTCCAGCTTGATGGCCGCCTTCGCCAGGTGCACCGCGTGGTCTCCGACCCGCTCGAGCTGATCGGCTATCTTGATGCCCGAAATGAGCCACCGCATATCCTGGGCCA
>CAYUPG010000214.1:0-5247 GCA_964446515.1 uncultured Treponema sp. | reverse complement strand
CTCCGCCCCCGCGGCGGCGAGCAGGGCCCTGCAGAGGGACTCAGGCAGGCCGTAGCCCTGGAGCACCCGCAGCGCCGACCGGGCCCCGTGCTCCTCAAGCTCCCCGAGCAGGCTGCGGTCCGCGGCCTCCGCATCCTGAAAGCCCGCGACCGGGGCAAGGCGGACCTCGTCCCCCGGCGCCGCATGGCGGGAAAGGTCCAGGATGCCCGGGCCCGAGAGGCCCCGGTGGGTGAACAGGACGTCCCCCAGGCCGGAGGCGACCTTCTTGCCCGAGCGGAACAGAGCCACGGCGCAGTCCCTGAGGGCGACGCCCGCGCAATCCGCGAAGGGCGCAAAGGCGGCGGAAGGCACATAGAAGGGCGTCAGGGCCGGGGCCGGCTCCGCTATGCCGTGGCCCAGGGCAGCGGCGAGGCGGCAGCCGTCCCCGGTGGAGCCCGTACCCGGGTAGGACGAGCCCCCGGTGGCCAGCACCAGGGCGCGGCAGCCCAGGGGCTCCGCCGCCGAAAGGTCCGACGCTTCCGGCGCCGCGCCCGCCCCGCCCCGCTCCACCGCAAGCTCGAAGCCCGCGCCCTCCCCGGCCGCCCGTCTAATGCCGACCAGGCGCGAAGAGGTGACCAAGCGAACGCCCGCGCTTCGAAGCTCTTCCCGCAGGACGCGCAGCAGGTCCCGGGCGGAGCGGGAGGCGGGAAAAACCTTGCCCGCCTCGGTCTCCTCAAGGGGTACGCCCCGCTCCTCGAAGAAGGCCGCAAGGTCGGCGTTGGAAAAGCCGTAGAGGGAGGGGCGCAGGAAGCGGGCCGCCGCAGGCGTGCCGTAATGATCGAGGAAATCGGAAATCGGGCCGCCGTGGGTCAGGTTGCACTGCCCGGAGCCCGAGGCCAGGAGCTTACGACCCGGGGATTCCATGCGCTCGAGCAGAAGCACCGATGCGCCCCGGGAAGCCGCCGAAAGGGCCGCGAAGAAGCCCGCGGGCCCCGCACCGGCGACGATGAGGTCGTACACCATGGCCGCAGTATAGCCGGAGGGCGGCCCTTCAGGAAGCGGTGCTGCGCGCCGCCTTCCCGCGCCGCCGCGCCGAAGGCTGCACCGCGCCCTCGGCCCTGTCCATGGCGAAGACCCCCGCAAGGGCCAGACCGGTCCCAGCCAGACCCGCAAGGCTCACCCGCTCGTCCAGCACCAGGAAGCCCGCGACCGTGGCCACCGCGGGAGCCACGTAGAGCCAGGCGGAGGCGAAGACCGGACCCGCCTCCCGCACCAGGATCAGGGTCGCCGTATGGGCCACCACGGAACCCGCCAGGATGAGCCAGAGCAGGGGGCCCAGGGCCGCGGCGGGAAAGGCAGGCTCCTCAAAAAGGAGCGCCAGGACGAAGAGGACGAGGCCCCCCGCCAGGGTCTGCAGGGCGCTCACCGCCACGGGGTCCTCCTCCCGGGAGAAGAGCCGGGGATACAGGGCGTTCCCCGCGGCGTAGAGGACCACGCTTCCCGCGGCGGCCGCCAGGTGGGGCAGGCTCGCGGCCGCCGACGGCCCGGCCATGAGGAAGGTTCCCGCGGTGCCCAGGGCGAAGGCCGCGGCGTGGACCGCGGAGAGGCGCTTCCCCAGCAAAAGAGCGGCGAAGAGGGCCGTAAAGAGGGGCCCCACGGCGTCCAGTCGCGCCATGAGCCCCGAATCCACCCGGGTCTGTGCCAGGAACATCAGGCCGAAGGTCCCCACGGTCAGGAACAGGGAAAGGACGACCGACCGGGCCGCCAGACGCCGGGCGCCCCGCAGGCTCAGGCGCCCCGCCGCGAAGAGACCCGCCGTCATGAGGATGCCCGCGGAAAGGAAGCGCAGGGACGCGTAGAACAGCGGGGAAGCCCCCGCCTCCAAGCCCAGCCGTATGGCCAGGAACGTCGTGCCGAAGATTGCGCATACCAGAGCGAAGAGACCGTACTTTTTGCCGCTGCCCATGGAGACCTCCGACCGCACCCTAGCACGCCGGGGCGCATGGGTACAGAAACAGATTGCGGAGTTTATATGGGTACAGTAGAATGGAGCCATGACCAAGCGAGAAACCGTCTACGGCCGCTACCGCGCCCTCATCGCCGGGGGAACCCTGGCTCCCGGCGAACGGCTGCCCTCCATACGGGCGGAAGCCGCCGCATCCGGCTGCTCGGTCAACACCGTGGTGGGGGCCTACGGGCGGCTCGCCGACGAGGGCTGGATACGGGCCAGGGAGCGCGGCGGCTTCACCGTGCGCCGCCGCGCCGCAAGCCTCGAAGCGGGAACAGAAGCCCCGCCACTGCCGGAGCACTTCGTCTCGGAGGCCCGGGAGGCGGGAGAGCGGCTCGACCTCATCTTCGAGCGCCTCCTGCGCAGGGACTCCCTCTTCGCCGTGGCCTCCCCCGGCGCGGATCTGCTCCCGGTTGACCGGCTCTCCCAGTCCCTGGGAAGGCTCAAGCGCAGCTGGGTGGAGTACGCCGACCCCGCGGGGGACCGCGAGTTCCGGCGCCGCATCGCCTTGGCCCTGGAGCCCTCCTCGGGTCCCGCAGCCGCGGAGGACATCGTGGTGACCAACGGGGCCACCGAGGCCCTCGCCTTAGTCTTCAGGGCCTTCCTGCATCCCGGGGACACTGTGGTCCTGGAATCCCCCACCTACTTCAACTACTTCCGCCAGCTCGCTCCCCTGGGGGTGGAGATCCTCGAAGTCCCCGTGGGGCACGGCGGCATCGACTTGGATATCCTGGAGAGCCTGCTCGATGAGCGCCCTATCCGAGCCGCGGTGGTCCAGCCCAACGTCCAGAACCCCACCGGGACCACCATGGACGACCACGCCAAGGCCCGCCTGGCGGCCCTCGCGGAGCGGCACCGCTTCATCCTCATACAGGACGACGTCTACGGGGATCTCCACTTCGGTCCGGAACGTCCCAAGAACCTGAGCGCCTTCTCGGACTACGAGGACCTGGTGCTGGTGTCTTCCTACTCCAAGAGCATCGCCCCCGGGCTCAGGACGGGCTTCGCCGTCTCCGCGGCCCACTCGGGCCGCCTGACGGAAGAGAAGCTGCGCGCATCCTTTGAATCCTCGCGGCCCGCCCAATTCGCCCTCTCGGACTTCATCGCCTCCGCGGCCCACCGCCGCCATCTGGCGGCCCTCAGAAGCGCCCTGGAGCGGCGCATCGACGACCACATCGCCTATCTGGAGGACCTGCTTCCCCCCGGCTCGTCGCTCCGCAGGCCCTCCGGCGGCTGCCTCCTCTGGATAGCCTTTCCGCCGGGGACCGACGCCACATCTCTCTTCGAGGGCGCCGCCCGACGGGGCCTCGTCGCCGCGCCGGGGGAACTCTTCTCCGCAGGTCCCCGCTTCCGCGGCCACCTGAGGATCAACGCGGGGCACCGGCTGACCTCCGAGCGGAAAGCAGCCCTGCGGGCCCTCGCCGCCCACCCGTATTCCTAGGCCAGCTCCTCCAGGAGGCCGACGATGCGCGCCAGGGGCGCCACGTCGTCCTGGTCGAACTGAGCGAGCTTTTCCGAATCGATGTCCAGCACGGCGATCACCCGCCCGTCCGCCTTCAGGGGCACCACGATCTCGCTCCGGGAACGGGAATCGCAGGCGATGTGCCCCGGAAAGGCCTCCACGTCGCTCACCACCACCGCCTCCCCCGAGCGCGCGCAGGCCAGGCAGACCCCCCGGCCCTTCAGGACCTGGCAGGCCACCGAGCCCTGGTAGGGCCCCACGTGCAGCTCGTCCTCGGCGGCGACGAAGTAGAAGCCCGTCCAAAAGTGGTGCCTCAGCTTGGCGTGGAGCAGGGCGGCCACGGTGGCCATACCCGCGACGAGGTTGGGAGACTTTCCCCGGATCAGGGGCAGCAGCTGGTCGTAGAGGCGCTCGTAGGCGCGCGCGCGCTTTTCGTCGATCATGGACGCAGGCTATACCCGGTTCGTCCGGAGGTCAAGGAGGGGGAGCACCGGCAGTCCGCAGACCCCGCGCCGGACGGCGCGGGAGGGCATCTGCTCTGCGGAACCGCCGGCGCCGCGGCTCCCCCCGCGCGGGTGCATCCTCGCCCGCGCCGCGGCATCCCCTGCGCGGTCCCTCCGGGCCCGCGCCGCTGCGGCCGAAACATCGGGCTCGGCGTTCACCCGCTCCCCCCCCCCCGGCCGCTTTACTCAGGAACCGCTTACTTCTCCACCTCGACGACCGGCGCATCGGACGAGTTCTTGCGCACGGACTCTATTCCGTTCATGCAGCTAGCCTTGGACTCGTAGGATTCGCTGTTGGCGATCACCTCTCCGTTGCCGGCTTTCAGTCTAAATCTGAACTTTCCGGCTTTGTCTTTGTACACTTCAAACTTTCCCGCCATACGTCCCTTCCTTTAGATAGAAATTGCTGTGCTGGCAACGCCATATTTAGCAAGTATATGCGTCGATCCGGGACTGTCAAATCCATACGATTTCGCCCACCCGCGCTTGCCTGCGGGCGCCTTGGGGGTGTACCCTGGACGGACACTCCAAACAAGCACTCCGGGAGGAACTCCATGGCCGAAGCGTCCGTCTTCTGGACCGATCTGCGCACTACTCCGACCCTCACCCTGCTCAAGAAGCTGGAGCGCCTGCTCAAGAAGGCCGGCATGGCCGACCTGGATTTGCGGGACAAGTACGCCGCCCTCAAGCTGCACTTCGGCGAGCCGGGCAACATGGCCTACGTCCGGCCCACCTTCGTCTCCGTCATCTCCGCCCTGGTGCGCGAAGTGGGAGGCAAGCCCTTCCTGACCGACGCGAACACCCTCTATTCCGGGCGGCGGCACAACGCCTACGACCACCTCCGCGCCGCCTTCGAAAACGGCTTCTCCCGGGACGCCACGGGCTGCGACATCATCATCGCCGACGGCCTCCTGGGGGAGGACTACGTGGACCTGCCCGTGGAGGGGGGAAAGCACTGCGCCGCCGCCCGCATAGGCGCCGCGGTCGCCCAGACCGGGGCCGTCATATCGGTGAACCACTTCAAGGGCCACGAGCTCACGGGCTTCGGCGGCGCCCTCAAGAACCTGGGCATGGGCTGCGCGAGCCGGTCGGGCAAGAAATTCCTCCACGAGGTTTCCCACCCCGTCATCCATAGGAGCGAATGCACCGGCTGCGGCGTCTGCGTCCAGAACTGCGCCCACGGCGCGGTGGTCCTGGACGGAGAAAAGAAGGCGGTCATAGACCACGAGCTCTGCGTCGGCTGCTGCCAGTGCGTGGCGGTCTGCCGCTTCTCCGCCGCCCGGGCCTCCGAGGGT
>CAYUPG010000213.1:0-5275 GCA_964446515.1 uncultured Treponema sp. | reverse complement strand
GGACGCTCCCCCTACGGACCGGGACTTCATCGAGATAGAGGGGGACCCGGATATAGATCTGGTGATGGAGCGGCCGCTCTTCGAGCCGGAAGAACCGGTCCGGATCGCTTCCGTTCCGCAGGAGCGCGGAGAGTCGGACGCGGATGCGGCGGCGCTCTTCGTCCAGGACGAGATTGACCGGGACGCAGTCCGAGCGAACATCATCCAGGCGCTCCTGACCCGGCCCCAGGTCTCCCTGTCCCAAATCGTGGAGCTATACCCCGTCGGCGAAGGGACCGCGGAGCTCCTGGGCTACTTGGCCGAAGCCTGCGTGCCGGGGGCCGCCCTGATAGCCGACGATGAGCGGAAGGAGCTGCGGGCGGAGAACCGCCGACGCGGCACCGCGTACCGCGTCGGTGCGCCCGACATCGTCTATCTCAAGGAGGGATCGGAATGAAGACTCCCCCGCCTAACGCACCGGCGCTGATACGGCTACTGCAGGGGCCGGTCTACGCCTCTTCGGGAAAGATCTGGGATCTCGTGCTGCGCTACCGCACCGCGGTGGAGGATTACTTCGCGCAGCTCGGCCTGGAGCTGGTCGTGGCGGAGCACGACGGCCTCGCCTTCCTGCGCCGCCGGCGCGAAGGGGAAGGATCGGAGGAGGCGGAAGCCCTGCCGGAACTCACCGTCCGACGCGAGCTGCCCTACGTCGCGTCCCTCCTCTGCGTGCTCCTGGCCGAAGAGCTCTACCGCTTCGAATCCTCCGGGGGCGACCAGTCGCGCCTGGTGCTGGACAAGGAAAAGATCCGCGGCCTCATCGGGCCGTTCCTTCCGGTCAGGACGAACGAGGCCAAACAGGCGGAATCCGTGGATGCCCAGATCAACAATCTGGTACGCTACGGCTTCCTGCGCAGACTCGGCGACAAGGGGGAGGAGCTGGAAGTGACCAAGCTCCTCAAATATAAGATCGACGCCGCGAAGATCGCGGAGATCAAGGAGAAACTGGCGAGCTATGCCGAACGACAGGACGCTTGAATTCTCCCTCTCCGAGGGGCGGAGCGGTTTCCGTCTCGACCGAGTGGAGCTGTACAACTGGGGAACCTTCGGCCGAAGGGTGTGGACCTTCCCGATCGGCGGGGAGAACGCCCTCATCACCGGAGACATCGGCTCGGGAAAGTCGACCTGGGTCGACGCGCTCACGACGCTCCTGGTTCCGCCCCAGCGCATAACGTACAACAAGGCCGCGGGGGCGGAACGGCGGGAGCGGACCGACAAGAGCTACCTTCTGGGCGAATATATGAGCTCCCGAGAGGGGGATTCTTCCTACGCCAAGCCGGTCAACCTGCGCGCCGCCGACTGCTATTCGGTCATCCTGGCTGTCTTCAAGGAGGAAGCCGATTCCCGCCTGGTGTCCCTGGCCCAGTTGCGCTGGCTCAAGAACGGAGAGATCCAACGCGTCTACGCCGTGTCCGGGAAACCGCTTTCGGTATTGGAGGATTTCCGCGACTTCGACGGAGACGGCGCGGCCTTCAAGAAGAAGCTCAGGGCCAGATCGGCGGCGGAGACCTTCGACAGCTTCAGCGACTATTCGGCGGCCTTCCGTTCCTCCCTGGGCATCTCCGAGAAGGCCGTCGATCTCTTCAACCAGACCATATCTATGAAGACGATAGGGGATCTGGACGACTTCATCCGCAGCCATATGCTGGAACGGACGAAGGCGAAGGATAGCGTCGAGGGCTTGCTCCGCAACTACGACAACTTGCGTTCCGCCCATGATTCGATAGCCCGGGCCCGGCTGCAGCGCGAAGCCCTCCTGCCTCTCGGTGTGGAGGCGGCGGAGCACGCCACCCTGAGCGCCTCCCTGGAAGAGCTTTCCGCCATGCTGGACGGCCTGCCCTATTGGGCGATCTCCCTGGAACTGCCGCTGCTGCGCGCCGAGGCCGAGCGGCTGGAGCGGGACCTGGAGACAGCGGCGGCGGAGCTCGCGCGCTGCGACGGGGAGCTCAAGGCGGAGCGGGAGAACGCCGCCCGCATACGATCGGCGATCGACAATTCCGAAACGGGGCGGCGCATCGCGGAGCTGGACGTCGAGCTCGCTCGCGTCGGCGAAGAGCGGGACAAGCGGCGCGAGCGGGCCGGCGCCTACGGGGTTCTCGCGGAGGAACTGAAGCTGGATGAGCCGTCGGACGCCGCCGTCTTCACCGCCAACCGGGACCGTGCGGTCAAGGCGCTGGCAAGGGCGGAACGGGAATCGGAGGCGAGGCAGCGCGAACGGGATGAGCAGGTCGTCGCCCGGCAGGGGGCGCGGGAGCGGAAGGCGGAACTGGAGGCTGAGCTTGAATCCCTGCGCAAGCGGACCACCTCCATACCTTTCCGGGAGCTGGAGCTCCGGGCCGCCGTCGCCCAGGCTGTCGGAGCGGAGGCGGAGGAGCTGCCCTTCGCGGGGGAACTCCTGCGGGTGAAGGAGAGCGAGCGCGCATGGGAAGGGGCCGTCGAGCGGGTACTGCGGCCCTTCGCCCTCAGCCTCCTGGTGCCCGAGCACCTGTACCGCAAGGTCGGCGCCTATGTCCGGGAACGGGACCTGGGCGACCGGCGTCTGGTGTTCTACCGCGTGCCGGAAAAGCCGCCCGCTCCCGACCGCGTCGGAGAGCGGAGCCTCGCGCGGGCGGTGGAGACTAAGGCGGAATCGCCCTTCCGTCCCTGGCTTGAATCGGAGCTTACCCGGAGGGCGGCCTACGAGCGCTGCGAATCGATGGAGGACTTCTACCGGGAAAGCGACGCGGTGACCCGGGAAGGCTTGGTGAAGAGCGGCAGGACCCGCCACGAGAAGGATGATCGGCGCCGGGTCGCGGACCCCCGCAACTACGTGCTCGGTTGGTCGAACGCGGAAAAGGTAAGCCTCCTGGAACGGGACCACGCGGAGAAGAAAGCCGCACTGGCCGTCTGCGACAGGGAGCTGGCCGCCTGCGACAGGGCGGTAGAGGCCTTGGGCAAGGAGCGGGACGCCGCCCGGGACCTGGTAGCCTTCGCTTCCTTCGAGGAGATCGACTGGGAAAGCCTGGTGAAACGCTACCAGAGCCTCCGCGCCGAGCGGGACGAGCTGGAGCGTTCCTCCGATCAGCTGGCGAAGCTCCGGGAAGCCTTCGCCGCGGCGAACGCGCAAGTAGCGCATTGGGAAGCTGCGCAGCGGGAACTGCTCACCAAGTCAGGCGGTTTTCAGAACGCCCTCGATGCGCTGAGGGAAGATATCGGCGAGAAGGGGCGAAACCTCGCGGCGATGGGCGCCGAGACCCTGGCGCCGGTCTTCGAAGGGCTCCGCGCCTTCGCGGGACAGGAGACTCCATCGCTCCGGGAACTGCGGTCCGGCTGGCAGGAAGGGGTGCGTCAGAGACTCACGTCCCGGCGCGCTACGGTGGAGCGCAAGGACAGCGACCTCAGGACCTCCCTGGTCAGGCGCATGACGCAGTTCTTGGGAGAATTTCCCGATCGGTCGAACGATTTGGCCGCCGGATTGGAGTTCATCCCCGACTTCCTTGAGACCCTCGCGCGCATCGAGCGGGACGACCTTCCTGCCTACGAGCACCGCTTCCGCGCTCTCCTTAGGGAAAACACGCTGCAGGACATCGCCCTCTTCCAGAGCGAGCTGGAAAGCGACGCCGAGGCGATCAAGGATGCGATCGAGGCGATCAACAAGTCCCTGCGGTCGATCCAATACAACAGCGGCACCTACATATCCCTTTCGGTCCAGCGTCGGGAGGATCAGGATGTCGCGGAGTTCCGCGCGGATCTGCGCCGCTGTCTGGAGAATACCCTGGACGACGAGCTCTACGGGGAAGACAAATTCATCCAGGTCAAGAAAATCCTCGACCGTTTCGCCGGCGGGGAAACGGTCGACCGCAACTGGACCGACCACGTGACCGACGTGCGATCCTGGTTCGCATTCACGGCCAGCGAACGCTGGGACGAGGACGGCACGGAGAAGGAGTTCTACTCCAGTTCTTCGGGCAAGTCCGGCGGACAGAAGGAGAAGCTCGCCTACACGATCCTGGCCTCCGCGCTGGCTTACCAGTATGGTTTGGGCCGCAAGCGGCAATCCGGCGGCTTCCGCCTGGTGGTCATCGACGAGGCCTTCGGGCGCGGATCTGAGGAAAGCACCAACTACGGCCTCAAGCTCTTCCGGGAGCTCGACCTGCAGCTGCTCCTGGTGACCCCGCTCCAGAAGATCGGCGTGATCGAGGAATACGTGTCGTCGATACACTTCATCGCGAATCCCGAAGGGAAGTCGTCGGAGGTGCGCAACCTGACGATCGAGGCCTACCGTACCGAGATGGAAGTGCGGCGGTGATCGACCAGGCGGGCATCAGGACCCAGGCCCTGCGGCGCTACGAGGAGTACCTAGCGCTCCTTGCATCGGGCGCCGACGGGGAGGCTTTTTTCCCCGTCGATATCCGCTTCGGCAAGGTGCGCAGCGGAGAGGCGTCCGGACGCTGGAGCGAACTGCGTGAAGAACTGCGGGCCCTGCGGGACGGCTCGGCTGAGTCCGGGCAGCGTTCGTACCGCATCGAGTGGGAGGAGCGTGCAGACCGGCTTGCGGGAATCCAGCGCTTCCCCGTCCGCGTCTATTTTCCCGACGCCGATTCCCTTCTGGCCTATCTTCGCAAGACCGAGGAAGCCTCCCGTTTCGTCGCCGACGCCGAGAAGCTTTGGAATACCCTTCCGGCTCTTCGCCCGTGGGCGGCGAAAAAGCCCCTCCGCGTGGTCGAGCACGCCGGGGACTGGGATCGGCTTATCGCCGTGGTCCAGTGGCTTCAAAAGAATCCCCGGCCGAATATCTTTGCCCGGGAAGTGCCCGCCGTGGAGGATACGAAATTCATAGAGCGGCACAAGACAATTCTAAGGGAACTCCTCGATCATACCCTAGGCGATGAATGGATCGAACGGAAGGAAAGCGCATTCGAGCTCCGCTACGGCTTCAGGAAGATCGAGCCCCTGGTGCGGGTAGCCATGCTCGACCGCACCGTCGCGGAACGGCGCCTCTCGGGCGTCGCCGACCTGTCCGTCCCCCTTTCGACCCTTGACCGAATTCTCTTTCCCGAGATCGAGACGCTTATCGTCTTTGAAAACAAGGCGAACTTTTCCAACGCCGACGCCTTTCTCTCCCTTCCTTCGCTCCGCGGCTGCGCGGCGATCTTCGGTTCGGGCTTCGCCGCCGCCTCCCTCGGGGCCGTTGCCGCGCTCTCCGAGCGGAGGCTCTTCTACTGGGGGGACATCGACACCCAGGGATTCAGGATACTCT
>CAYUPG010000212.1:4992-5277 GCA_964446515.1 uncultured Treponema sp. | reverse complement strand
GATGAGGTACTGCTTGAGGCCCAGTGCACGGTTCGCCTCGTCGAAGCGGAGCCGGAACTCCTGGTAGACCGAGTTGCCGGACTTTCCCATGGCGGCGAGCACCCGTTCGGACACATGCTCCGGCGCCACCTTGAGCTGGCCCGAGACGTGGTGGGCGCAGAGTTCTCTGAGGAAGGCGTCGCCCCCCTCCCGGTCCAGGAGCAGGTAGTCGAAGCGTATGCCCGAGCGGACGAACACCTTCTTGACGCCCGGGAGCCTCCGGAGGGCGCGGAGGGTTTCCAGGTA
>CAYUPG010000212.1:0-4982 GCA_964446515.1 uncultured Treponema sp. | reverse complement strand
CGGGGCAGGGCGCCGGGGACAGGCACTCCTTGTCCTGACAGGCGCCGCCCTTCTTCTGCTTGGCGCAGGGGGGGCCTGAGAAGTTCGCCGTGGGGCCTCCCACGTCGTGGATGTAGCCCTTGAAGTCGGGCGAGGCCGTCAAGCCCCGGGCCTCCCGCAAAAGGCTCTCCCTGCTCCTGCCGCGCACCACCCGGCCCTGGTGGAAGGTGATGGCGCAGAAGGAGCAGCCGCCGTAGCAGCCCCGGTTGGACGTCAGGGAAAAGGCCACTTCCCGGAGGGCCGGAACGCCCCCTGCGCCGTCGTAGTCCGGGTGGGCGCGGCGGGTGAAGGGCAGCTCGTACAGGCGGTCCAGCTCGGCCCCTTCCAGGGGCGGCGCGGGTGGATGCTGCAGGACCCAGCGCTCGTCCGTGCGTTCCGCCAGGATGCGCCCCGTAAGGGGATCGGCGTTCCGCTTCTGGAGCATGAAGTGCTCGGCGTAGGAGCGCAGGGACCCGTCGTCGGCGCCCTTGACCGCATCGTAGTCCGGGAGCCGGAGATAGGAACCAGGAGGCAGGGTCGGCTCCCCGTGGATGCGGACGCAGGTGCCCGGAACGTCCCGGATGTCCCGTACCGCCTCGCCCGCGGCAAGACGACGGGCCAGAATGCGCAGGGGCGTCTCGCCCATGCCGTAGACCAGAAGGTCCGCCTTGGAGTCCAGGAGTATGGACCGGCGCACCGTATCGGACCAGTAGTCGTAGTGGGCCAGGCGCCGGAGGCTCGCCTCGATGCCCCCGATGATCACCGGAACTTCCTTGGCGGCGCTCCGTATGCCCTCCACGTACTTCAGCAGGGCGCGGTCGGGGCGGGCCCCCGCCTTGCCGCCGGGGGTGTAGGCGTCGTCGGACCGGGGCTTCTTTGCGGAGGTGTAGTGGGCCACCATGGAATCCATGTTCCCGGAACCCGCCAGGAAGGCGAGCCGGGGGCGGCCCAGGGCAAGGTAGGAAGCCGGATCCCGCCAATCCGGCTGGGCTATGATGCCCACGCGGTAGCCCTCCGCCTCCAGGAAGCGGCCGACCATGGCCGCGGCGAAGGACGGATGGTCCACGTAGGCATCCCCGGATACGAAGACGAAATCGCAGGCATCCCAGCCCCTGTCTTCCAGGTCCCGGCGGGATACGGGCAGGAAGTCCCTGCGGGAGGGGCTCTTGGCGGGCACGGGGTATCCCTTAGACGCCCACCACCGAGACGACTTCGGGGATCTCTTTCTTGAGGTATTTTTCGATGCCCATCTTCAAGGTCATCTGGGCCATGGGGCAGGAGCCGCAGGCGCCGGTCAGCTTGACCGAAACGGTGCCGTCCTCCGAAACCGAAACGAACTCAACATCGCCGCCGTCCGCCTGCAGGGAGGGCCGTACGTTCTCCAGGGCGGCGCGGACTTTCTCTTCGAGCATGGGAATCTCCTATATAGATTAGTATAACAATAAAGTATAACCTGTTCAATAATGGGGCGGTCGGCGGTCGGGGATTTCCTCCAGCTCCTGGGCCATGGCGGTGATCTTCTCCCGCACCGCCCCCTGCTCCGCCGCTAGGCGGTCGAGAAGGGTGTTCCGCTCCACCACCTCCGCCTGAAGGCGGTCCAGGAAATCCTCAAGGTAGGCGAGCTTCACTTCTATGCGCTCGAGGCGCGCCTCCGTCTCATCCATGGGGAGGGAGTATACATCCTTTGCCCGTCCATTGAAAGGCCGGCGCTCCGCGGATTATACTTAACGGGAATTACCCAGGAGGCAGCCCATGAGCGAAACCTTCGATTTCTCCATAGAAGATTTGGGGAAGCGCACCATAGAATCTCCCATCAGCCTTTCCAAGGTTTCGGGGGACTTCATCGCCAACTACGTGGCGGACGACGAGTACGTCCGGTACAAGGTGGACGTCGCGGTGGGCGCCCAGGATTCGGTGGAGCGCAGCCAGGTCTTCGAGAAAGCCGGACCCCGGGAGCACATCTACTTCAATCCCCAGCACGTCCACGCCGGCATCGTCACCTGCGGCGGCCTCTGTCCGGGACTCAACGACGTCATCAGGGCCATCGTGCGCTGCCTCTGGTACCGCTACGGCGTCCACCGCATCTCCGGCATACGCTACGGCTACAAGGGCTTCCTTTCGGAGTACAAGTACGACATCAAGCGACTGGACCCGGACATGGTGGACGACATCCACAAGATAGGCGGCACCATCCTGGGCACCGCCCGGGGCGGGGGCAAGCAGGTGTCGGAGATCGTGGACGCCATGGAGCGGCTCAACCTGAACATGCTCTTCACCATCGGAGGGGACGGCACCCAGCGGGGTTCCCTGGACATCGCCAACGAGATTCAGCGCCGGGGCCTCAAGATAGCCACCGTGGGCATTCCCAAGACGGTGGACAACGACTTCTCCTTCATCCAGAAATCCTTCGGCTTCGATACGGCGGTGACCAAGGCCGTGGAGTCCGTCACGGCGGCCCACATGGAGGCCCACTCCCAGATCAACGGAATAGGCCTGGTCAAGCTCATGGGCCGGGAGTCCGGCTTCATCGCCGCCCACACCGCCCTGGCCAGCCACGAGGTGAACTTCGTCCTCATCCCCGAGGTTCCCTTCGACCTCGAGGGTCCCAACGGTCTCATGGCCCATCTAGAGAAGCGCCTGGAGAAGCGGCACCACGCGGTCATCGTCGTGGCCGAGGGCGCCCTCCAGGATCAGCTGGTCAAGGAGGCCAAGACGGACGCCTCGGGCAACCTCAAGCTGGCGGACGTGGGCATCTACCTCCGGGACAAGATCCAGGCCCACTTCGAGGCCAAGAAGATCGAGATCAACCTCAAGTACATAGACCCCAGCTACACCATACGCTCTTCCCCCGCGGCGCCCATCGACTCCATCTACTGCGAACGCCTGGGGAACGCCGCCGCCCACGCCGCCATGGCCGGCAAGACCAAGGTGCTCATAGGCCTTGTGAACAACGAGTTCGTCCACCTGCCCACCAAGGTCGCCGTGTCCCAGCGGAGCCACGTGGACCCCGAGGGCAGCCTGTGGCGCGATACCCTGGAGGCCACCCACCAGCCCATACTCATGGTCAACAGCGAGGCCATGGGGGCGGCCCTGGGGGTCAAGAAGGCCAAGGAAGCGTGATGAGATCGGACGAAAAGATCTTCGTCGCCGTCGGCGGCCCGGAGGCCGATCTTTCGGACGATGAGCTGGAGGGCCTCTTCTCCGAAGCCCTCGCGCGGGCCCTGGAGGCGGCCGGATCGGGCCCTGCGGCCCTCCTGCCCCCGGATGGAACGCGCTTTCACTCCAAGGCGGGCTTTCTGACCGACATCGCCGCCCGGGACCTCATGGCCCGCCGGGAGGGCGACCGCCTGGGCTTCGTGATGCCCGCCCTGGGCACCCACATGGCCATGACCGAGGCGGAGCTCCGCCGTATGTTCCCCGGCACGCCCCTTGACCGGTTCCGGCCGCACGACTGGCGCAACGCCGTGGTGGAGCTGGGCCGTCTGGAGGCGGACTTCGTGGAGCGGGTCTCCGAGGGGGCGGTGCGCTACGATTGGCCGGTGCAGGTGAACAAGGCCGTACGGGACGAAGGCTGCTCCCTGGTGGTCTCCCTGGGCCAGGTGGTGCCCCACGAGGTCATCGGCATGGCCAATCACCTCAAGAACCTCTTCGTCGGCACGGGCGGCAAGGAGGCCATAGACAAGAGCCACTTCACCGGCGCCGCCTACGGCATGGAGCGCATGATGGGCCGGATCGATACCCCCGTGCGGGCAATGTTCGACGAGGGCTACCGCCGCTTCGGCGCCGCCCTGCCCCCGGTGCTCTGGGCCCTGACGGTGGTGGGCGCTCGGACCGACGCCGAGGCCGCCCGGTCGGGAAAGGCGCGGGGCTCCCTGGCGGTGCGGGGCCTCTACGTGGGCTTCGGCAGGGAGTGCTTCGAGCGCGCCGCGGCCCTGGCCCGGCTCGTGAACGTGGACCTGCTTGAAGAACCCATACGCAAGGCGGTGGTGTACCTTGAACCGGAGGAGTTCCGCACCACCTGGTTGGGCAACAAGGCGGTGTATCGGACCCGCATGGCCATGGCGGACGGAGGGGAGCTCCTCATCCTGGCGCCCGGCCTTGAGCGCTTCGGCGAAGACCTGGGCATAGACGCCCTGATCCGCAAGCACGGCTATAGGCCGAGCGAGGAGATCCGGCGCAAGGTGGAGGGGGATGCCGAACTGGCGGGTGCCCTGAGCGCCGCGGCCCACCTGATCCACGGCTCCAGCGAAGGCCGCTTTACGGTCCGCTACTGCCCCGGGCCGGGAGTCTCCCGGTCCGAGATAGAGTCCGTCGGCTACGAGTGGGGAAGCCTGGACGAGGCCCTCGAGCGCTACGACCTCAAGAAGCTCGGCCTGGGCTGGAACGGGACGGCCGACGGGGAGCGCATCTTCTACGTCCCCAATCCTGCCCTGGGCCTGTGGGCGGAGCGGAGCCGCTTCGGCTCATAGCGGCATCGCAAACGCAAATTTTACCCGCGGATGGGAATATTTTTCCCGGCCGCGGGCGTTTTTTTTAGGGGCACGCTTGACCGCCCGCGGGACCGCAGTGCTTGAGTGGTTGTATGTATATGTATGATAATAAGATAGTAATATTTTTAATAAATATGCATAAAAAACAAGATTTGGCATGCTACTTGCAATATTACAGGTGTCGGTCGTTGACCGGCAGCGGTCGCGCCGTCGGGCCCCAGGGGACGAAGGCCGCCGCACGGTGCTCGTTCACCGAGACCACAGTCTAAGGAGCATGCCATGAAACGCATCCTTATCATCGTCGCCGCCGGCCTCGTCGCCGCCGGATCCCTCTCCGCCCAAGCCTTCGGTCCCCGTGCCCAGGGCGTCGCCCCTCAGACCCAGGACCTGGAGACCGTCAAGGTCGACGGCCGCCTGGCCCTGATCAACGGCATGATCGGCGTACAATCGGCCGGCAAGACCTACTACGTGGGC
>CAYUPG010000211.1:1225-5278 GCA_964446515.1 uncultured Treponema sp. | reverse complement strand
TACGCCGCCAGCTTGCAAACCTCCCTAGAAGACCTTCGGGAGCAGCTTAAACCCGCTTCTAAAGCCGAAAAGAAGATCGCCATACCGCGCTACTCCGGCCGCGCCACCAAGACCAAAGACGTGAAGCCCCTGGAGGAAACGCCGGAAGCCCGCCTCCAAGTCGCCGCCCTCCGCATGCAGGTCATCAAGGCCTGGTCGGCCTCCGGCCTCACCGTGCAGGACTTCGTGAAAGCCTACAACGCGGGCGTGGCCGTCCCGGACCTCCGGGAGAAGCTCGGCTCCCACGGCGACATATCGACCTTCCAGAGCTTCTACCGCTGGCTGGCCAGCTACGAGAAGCACGGACTGGCGGGCCTTGCCCCGCAGTACGCCGTCCGGCGCGGCGGCAACGGCGCCACCCTGTCCGAAGACGAGAAGGAATACATCCGCGCCCTGTACCTGGACGAAAGCCGCCCGAGCTGCCGCACCGTCGAGCGCGACCTCCCGCAGTTCATCGGCCACGACGTGAGCTACTGGATCATCTATCGCTACCTGAAAGAGGAAATCCCCGCGTCGGTCAAGGCCTTCTACCGCGAAGGCGAGAAGAAGTACCACGACCGCTTCGACCCCTATATCTCCCGCGACTACTCCCTGTTCCGCTCCATGGAATGGGGCGTCTCCGACCACCACATGTTCGACTTCATGGTTCAGCATGAAGGCCGCATCTTCCGCCCCTGGCTCACCGCCTTCATCGACATGCGGAGCCGCCTCGTGACCGGCTGGCACATCGACGTGATCCCGTCGAGCCTCACCATCCTCCGCGCCCTCGATCCGACCCTCCGGGACTACGGCCCCTTCGAGAACCTCCTGATCGACAACGGCAAGGACTTCAAGTGCATGTGGCTCGCCGGTACCACCTGGAAGGAGCGCCGCACGAAGCCCGACGAGGATTTCCTCTCCCTGGCCGAGGGCGTCTACCACGACTGCGGCTTCAACCTGCATTTCACCCAGCCCTATCGCGGCCAGAGTAAGCCTATCGAGCGCTTCTTCGGCACCGTGATCGAGCTGTTTAGTAAGCGGATGGAGACCTACGTGGGCTCCAACACCGCCACCCGCCCGGACGAGGCCAAGCTCTACTGGGGCCGGATCGACGGCCGGGACAAGGTGCCCGTCACCCTCACCCTGGATGACGTGCGCCGGGAGTTCGCATCCTTCGTCGCCTGGTACAACGCCCAGTGGCAGCACTCCGGCGACGGCATGGATGGCAAGAGCCCGCTCCGCGTCTTCCAGGAGAATCTGACCGTCCGCCGCGTCATGCCCGAGCCCTTCCGGCTCTACGTGATGACCCGGCGCGAGAAGCGAACCATCCAGCGCAACGGCGTCACCATCGACGGCGTGGAGTACTTCACCCCCGAGATGATCCAGCACACCGGCGACCAGGTGGAAGTCCGGCGCGGCCTCGATGACGTGGGCAAGGTGAGCGTCTGGAAGCTCCCGGAGCGCACGTTCCTCTACTACGCCTACAACGACATCCTGCGCGACATGGGCGTCCCCGAAGAGAACGTCCGGCGCGCCAAGCAGGTCACCAAGGAGCAGCGGAAGCTCATCAAGCAGGACGCGGAGATCCGCGAGACCGTCCGCAAGATCAGGAAGCGGCCCGACCAGCTCCTGGCCGACGAGGCCCTGGCTGCCGCCCCCGCCTACCCCGAGGGCCAGATCCTCCAGGTGGTCAACGGCGACGTGGCCATGCCCGACGAGAAGGGCCGCCTCCCGCGCGGCGGCGTCCTCCAGCTGCACCAAGACCGGCCCGAGAAGCGGCGGCTCCGGCTCCCCACGGACCCGGACTAGACACGGCAATCCCCGCCCCGTGGGGGCGGTTTAGAACGACGGCACAAGGAGCGAACGAGTATGGAAAAGAAGGAGACCGAGTACAACGAGGAGCTGTACGCCCGGTTCTTCGAGCTGGTGGGAACGCCGGACGAGAAGAAGCGCATCAGCCAGAGCAAGGCCGCGCAGGCCCTAGGCTACTCCTCGGGCGTCATCAGCGCCTACAAGAGCCGGAGCTACAACGGCAACGTGAAGACCCTGGAGGAGAAGATCGAGGCGTGGCTCAAGCGCGAGGCGCGCCGCCTTGAGAAGGTGGACATCCCCACAGCCGAGACCTCCGTCATGGACCAGGTGCGCAAGGCCGCGACCATCGCCCAGGACGACGCGGACATCGCCGTGATCGTTGGCGACGCGGGCACCGGCAAGACCACGGCACTCCGGCGCTATGAGGCGGAAAGCCACTCGGCCTTCCTGATCGAGGTTGACCCGAGCTTCACCAAGAACGTACTGGTGACCGAGATCGCCCGCGCCCTGGGCGTGGACGTGAAGGGCGGCATGACGGTCGTGATCGGCCGCATCGTGGAAGCCCTGCGGGAGCGGGACGCGGTCCTTATCATCGACGAGGCCGACTACCTTTCCGACAGCTCCCTGGAGCTGGTGCGCCGGATCATCAACGACAAGGCCCGCACCGGCATCGTGCTCGCCGGGCTCCCGCGCCTTGAGTACAAGCTCCGCAACCTCCGCAACGACCACGAGCAGCTCGCCAGCCGCGTCGGCGTTCTCCTCAAGGTGGGCCGCATGAAGCGGACTGACGCGACGAAGATCCTCGGCGGTGTCTGGAAGGACCTGAGCAAGGACACCGTTGACGCCTTCGTGAACGTCGCGGGCGGCTCGGTGCGCACCCTTACGAAGCTCATCGGCCGGGTGCACCAGGTCATGGGATTGAACCGGCTCGACGTGCCCGACTCCGACGTGGTCGCGGCCGCCGGTGAACTGTTGATGCGATAGGGAGGGGAACGATGCAGGGAATGATCTACCGGGCGGCCATCGCCGTCAAGGAAGCCGGAGAGCGCTGGGGAAGCTCGACGCTCATCCGGATGGGGCTCGCCCTCGGCGACTTCGCGCGCTCGCTCCGGATCAAGCGATCTTGAACCGTGGGCGCGCCCAGGATGGAGCGGCGCATGAACCGCCGCAAGGCCAAGCAGGCGATCCGGGAGCTTTCCTCCCGGACGCCTTCGGCCGAAAACGACGCGGCCGGGAATCCCTGGCAGGCCCCGGCCGCTGAAAACATCAAGCACGGACAAGGTACCAAGCGGACGCGGTTCTGTCCATAACCGCCCGCGAACATAACGAACGAGCGCAAGGAGGAAATCATGGCGCGACTGAAACCGAAGGTAGGGAAGATTGACACGCTGGAGGACGCGAACCTCGTCCTGAAGGAAATCGGGATCCTGGAGCGGGAGCTTGAGGCCATCGACGCCGAGGCCCACAAGCAGATGGCCGAGATCAAGAGCGACGCCGTCAAGGCCGGGGAGCCGATCCGCAAGCGGATCACCGACCTCTCCGCCCTGCTCGGCGCCTTCGCCGAGTACAACAAGGGCGACCTGTTCAAGGACAAGAAGACGGTGGAGCTGACCTTCGGCGTCTTCGGCTACCGCAAGAGCACGTCCATCACCGTCCGCAAGACCACGGTGGAGCTGCTCCGGAAGCTGAACCTGATCCAGTACATCCGCGTCAAGGAAGAGCCGGACAAGGAGGCCATGGCGAACATGGAGGACGAGCAGCTCGCCCAGGTGGACGCCGTCCGGAAGATCAAGGACGACTTCTTCTGCGAGGCGGACAAGGAGGAGGTCAACAAGGAACTCCTCAAGGAGCAGATCGCCTAGGAGGTCTTGAATCGAAGCGAAACGGCGGGCCGCGCGTGCGGCCCCGTCCGTCGTCCGGGGGCGGCGCCTCGGGCCTGATGAGCAGCCAAGGGAGAAGCGCGATGCAGATAGTCGGAACCGTGTTCGGGATCCTGTTCGTGGCGGCCGTCACGGTCGCCCTCGCGGTATGCGCCTTCGGTCCGTTCGTCGTGGACGAGCTGGCCGAGCGGAAGAAGCGCGCCGGGAAGGCCGCCGAATGACGGCGCTCCTTATTGTGGGCGGCATCGGCCTCTATGCGGTCGCGCTGTTCTTCGCCTGGGCGTTGGTCTACGTGGGCTCGCGCCCCATGCCGAAACCGGACGGGGCCGAGCGTGAGGACTGA
>CAYUPG010000211.1:0-1125 GCA_964446515.1 uncultured Treponema sp. | reverse complement strand
TCATGATCACGAACAAACGGAGCAAGATGAGTCTGATCCACATCGCCAAGGAAAAGTGCGGTCTGGACGAGGAATCCTACCGGGCCTTGCTTTCCGGCGCGGCGGGCATCGAAAGCGCCAGGGAGTTGGAGTGGGAAGACCAGTTCAGCGCCGTCATGGACGCCTTCGAGAAGCTGGGCTTCCAGAGCTGGAAAAAGGAAGGGAAGACCAATTCCCGCCCCCGGTGGACGGACGAATGGGCCTGCAAACCGGGCCAGCGGGCCAAGATCGAAGTCATGTGGAAGACCTGCGCTCGCAACAAGGACGAGGCCGCCCTGCGGGCCTTCATCCGCAGGATCGCGCACGTCGATTCCCCGCGCTTCCTGAATCCCGGCCTCGCGCGGAAGGTGATCCTCGCGCTGGAGAAGATGATGCTCGCCGAGGGCTACGACCCGGTGACCGGCGGGAGGCTCGCCAAATGAGGCGGTCCCGTTTTACCCCCCCCGCAGGTGCGCCAGATGGTCTTGATCGAGGAAACGACCTGTGGCCGCGCCCTTGAACTGGCCGCCTGGCTCAAGGGAGAGATCGGCGCGCTCCGTGTTCGCGCCGACGCCCAGCGCGCCAGCCTCCGCGAGGCCGAGGCCTGCCTGTTCGAGGCGCGGGACATCCTCGCCCAGGCGCGACAAGAAGAGCTATTTAAGGACGAATGAATGGATGATAGGAATACAGCCTTCGAGCTTTTAAAGGAACTCCTCGGAACCGAAACCGCACTGCGGGTAGCCGAGTCGTTTGCCGGTACCGCCTTGTACATCCCGAAGAGCGTCATCACGGCGGAGCGGCACCGAATGATCCGCAAGGAGTTCCGCGAAGGCGCAACCTATCGAGAACTTTCGATCCGATACGGGTACTCCGATACCCACATCCGGGCTATTTGCAGGACGAAGAGAGGAAGCAATGCCGCAAACCAAGGATGACGCGTACTACATGCAGAGGGCGCGGGCGTGGATGCGCGCGGCCAACGTGCTGGATCTACGAATCGCCAAGGCCCTGATCAGGCCGATCATTAGCCTTTCCAACCTAAAGGACGGCGAGAAGGTGACTGTCTCGTCCGGCGACGTGAGCGCCGAGCTGAACGCCGACACCTAC
>CAYUPG010000210.1:0-5308 GCA_964446515.1 uncultured Treponema sp. | reverse complement strand
CAGCCCGAAGGCTGAAAGATATCAGTAGAGCTCCCGACCATACTTTGTACGCTCGAACCGATTTCTCGGTCCGTGCAGAAGCTTCCGCTTCTGCGTTTTTAAGGATCGGCTATGCCGATCCTCGGCTTCGTTTGCTTCCCTTCCCTATATTTCCAAACATCCCGGCACTTCCATTACCGCGCGACCCGCGCCCGGCAACTTCTTCGCCTCTGCGACCGTCGCTTTCGCTCCCGTCGGCCACCTGTTCGGCGGCGAGGGTGAAAGTACCACAACGCACCTCGGCATGTCAATTGATTTCTAACAAAATCCTCGAAGAAACTTCACAATTTGATATTCCGCAAAATTCCGCTCCAATTGCAGAATACATCATTGCTTTACACTGCATCTTCGACGCCCACCCTTCCAGGAATCTCCCTGCGGTCCAAGACCAAAAGCCCGACGGACGCCAGGACCGCGACCGCGAACATGACTATCCAAAGAGCGGGGATGCCCGCATGGTGGATGATGTTTCCGCCGATGGGGGTCGATATCGCCCAGCCGAACCCGCCTATGAAGGGAAGTATGGAATTGAAGCGTCCCCGGTGGGACATGGGAGTGTGGTTCGCGACGTACACCTCGGCATTCGTGGCGTTGATGATTTCCCCCATAGTCCAGATGAAGGTGGAAACGAAAAAGAGCGCCGGGGAGCGCGCGAAAGCGAGCATCCCGAAGCCGGCGGCGAAGAGGAAGCCCGCGGCGGCCACGTTCACGATGGGCCTGAAGCGCTTGGTGAAGGCGATCAGGGGCGCCGTGAAGATGAGGACGAGGACCGCGTTGGCGGTCATCAGGGAGCCGTACAGCGCGGCGCCCCGGAGGCCGAAGAGGGCCTCGGTCTGCAGCGGAATGGCGAAGCGGTGCTGGGCATACACCAGGCCGAACCAGGCGGTGAGGAAGACGAATACGACGAGGGAGGGTCTGGCCGCTACGGCCGACCAGAGGCTCCCTTCGTGCGCCCGTTCGGCGGAATCGGTATGGAGGCTCGCGGCTATGGCTTCCTTCGTGGGTTTGGTCTCCGGCACGAGGAAGGCGACCAGGATCACCGCCGCCGAGGCGGCTATGGCGTTGCCCCAGAAGAGCCACTCGGGAGCCCGGTTGAAGAGGAAACCCGCGATGAGAGGCCCCAGGGCGAAGCCCAAATTGTGGCCCAAGTAGTTGAGGGAGAATGCGGCTTGGCGATTTTCAGGGGTGGTTATGTCCGTATGGATGGCCTGTCGGGCTGGATCGGCGAAGCCGTCGAAAATGATGTTCAGCAGCACGAAGGCCGGCACCAGGACGCCCGCGGCGCTCAGGGCCGCCGCGCCGCCGGATATCCTGGTCGTCCCCAGCACCAGGAACCCGCAGGGTATGAAGGCGGCGGCGGCGAGGAGCTGGGCGCCCACCGCCACGACCTTGCGGCCGTAGGTATCCGCCAGCTTACCGCCCAGTATGGACCCCGGCAGGTAGGCGATGGAGGTGAAGAACATGAAATTCCCCGCCTGCCGCTCGTCCATGCCCAATTTCTTCGTTAAGAAGAGGGTCAGAAAGGGAAAGACGAAGATCCCCGCCCCATTGACCACCGTGGCGACGAAGAGGGTGTACACGCTTTTTGGAAGCCCCCGGTAGAGGGCAAACAATGAAAGAAATTTTCTCATAGCACCATCCGGCCGCCCGCAGGGCCCGCTGGGGCGCCCGACGGCGCGGCGATTCGGCTCACGCCGAGGCCGTAATTATGGATGCCCCATCTGCGGGACTCCCTTAAGGACGCCGAATTACCGCGCGCCCGGATCGACTATGACTCAAAAAGGGCGGCGAAGCAAGGCTATCCTTCGCCTATACTAGAATTTTACCCGAGCTCGCACGAAGCGGGTAGCGATGAAGTTCGCCGCAGCTATCCCCGCGCCGGCCAAGAATACCCACTGGAAGCCCGCGGCGTCCCAGAGCAGGCCCGCGGCCAGGGCGACGGCGATCGAGAACACATGGTCGATGGAGACGCCCATGGCTAGGGTCGGCGCGATGTCCTCCGGAGCCTCGGCGGTGTTCTTGAGCCATACGGAACGGGCCATGCCGAAGGACAGGAGCAGGGAGTCCGCCACGTAGCAGAGGCACACGACCGCAAAAGCGATGTCCTCGGGCAGGAAGAACCGGGCGAAGCCGTAGAGCAGGCACACGGGAATGAGTATCAGGGCCTCGAGCCCCAGCATGAAACGCTCCCCCAACCTATCCACCGCCGCCCCTATGACGGGCTGCAGGACCACTCCCGCCAGGCCGCCGGCGAAGAAGAGGGCCGCCATGACCGACGTCGGCTTGCCGTAGACGGAAACGATGACCCAGGGGGCGAAGGTGATGAACAGCTGCTTGCGGGTGCCGAAGAGGACCGACAAGAGATAGAAGAGGCCGTAGCGCCTCTTGAGCACCAGGGATGGAGCCCTGCGCGTTCTCGGCGGAGCGGACATACCGGCCAAGGCTGCGGCACCCACCAGCAGCACCGCCGCGGTGAGGAGGTAGTTTGCCGTGAAGGTCGCCTTGAAGACGCCGAATGCGAGGAATACGCCCCCGCCCCCCGCCAAGTGGGCAAGGTTCTTTACGGCGTTGGCCCGACCCAAGGTGGCGCCTTCCCGCCCCCGACCGGAGAGCTCCATGCCGACCGACTGCTGGAGGGGAAGAAAGAGGTGCTGGCCGAGGCTGTAGACGAAGAGCCAGACCGTCATCCGGGAAAAGGTCGGAGAAAAAAGGGCAAGCAGGGCGATGCCCAGGGCTTGCAGGGCGAAGGCCACGGCGCCTATGCGCCGCCCCGGAAGGAAGGCCAGGGCGGCGGCCACGAAGACGTTCAGGAAGCCGGGAAGCTCCCGGGGCAGCTCCAAACTGCTCCGGGCCAGCCCCCCGATGTCCCAGTTGGCCGCCAGGAAGTTGTTGAAGGAAGAGTCCACCATGGCCCCCGCGAGGCCCATGGCCGCGACGGCGACGAAGTAGCGCCGCCTGTCCCTGCGCAGCGGCCCTGCCGCCCCCGACGATTCCGGCGTAGACAAGGCCGCCACCCTAGTTCCTGAAGCTGTGTATGGGCGCGGGTATGCGTCCGCCCCGGGCTATGAAGGCTTCGCTGGAGAAGCCGTGGACAGCCATTATGGGCGCACCCCCCAAAAGGCCGCCGAATTCGGCCCAGTCTCCCGCCTTCTTGCCCGGCACGGGGATGAGCCGGACCGCGGTGGTCTTGTTGTTCACCATCCCGATGGCCATCTCGTCGGCGATTATTGCGGATACGGTGGAGGCGCTCGTGTCGCCGGGCACGGCTATCATGTCCAAGCCCACGGAACAGACGCAGGTCATGGCCTCGAGCTTATCCAGGGTGAGCGACCCGGCGCGCACCGCCGCCACCATGCCTTCGTCCTCGGAAACGGGAATGAAGGCGCCGGAAAGTCCACCCACATGGGTGGAGGCCATGACGCCCCCCTTCTTGACCATGTCGGTGAGCATGGCCAGGGCCGCGGTGGTGCCGTGGGTGCCCGCGGACTCGAGTCCCATCTCCTCGAGAATGCGGGCCACAGAATCCCCGACCTCGGGCGTCGGGGCCAGGGAGAGGTCGAGGATGCCGAAGGGAACCTTGAGCCGCCGGGCCGCCTCCATCCCCACCAATTGGCCCATGCGGGTGATCTTGAAGGCGGTCTTCTTGATCACGTCGGCGATCTCGTCGAAGGACGCTTCCCGATGGTTCTCCAGGGCGGCCTTGACCACCCCCGGACCGGATACCCCCACGTTCAGGGTCGCCTCCCCCTCTCCGGGGCCGTGGAAGGCGCCGGCCATGAAGGGATTGTCCTCCGGAGCATTGCAGAAGACGACGAGCTTTGCGCAGGCCAGACCGTCCTTCGCGGCGGTGCGCTCCGCGGCGTCTTTGATCACGTGACCCATGCGGCGCACGGCATCCATATTGATGCCGCTCTTGGTGGAGGCGACGTTCACCGAGGCGCAGACCCTGTCGGTGACCGTGAGAGCCTCGGGTATGGAGCCGATGAGCCGCTCGTCCCCAACGGAGAAGCCCTTCTGCACCAGAGCCGAGAAGCCCCCCACGAAGTCTATGCCCAGCTCCTTGGCCACCGAGTCCAGGACCAGGGCGTAGGGGGCGTAGTCCCTGTCCTCCGTGGCCCCCGCAACCAGGGCTATGGGGGTGACGGAAACTCGCTTGTTTATTATGGGAATACCGTATTCGAGCTCGATGTCCCGGCCGACCTTGACCAGGGGACCGGCGACCCGGAGCAGTTTTTCCCTGATCCTTCTCCTGGTCTCGGTTCCCGAGGCCGCCGCGCAGTCCAGAAGGGACACTCCCAAGGTGATGGCCCGGATGTCCAGCTTGTACCGGAGGAACATGTCCACCGTCTCTTTGATCTCGAAGGGCGTAAACAGCACCGCAGGCCTGCCTTAGATGCGGTGCATGGCGCTGAATACGCGCTCGTGCATGACGCTGATGGAGACGCTCATGGCGTCCCCCAATCCGGCCAACTCTTCCTTCACCTCCGAAAGGGGCTTGGTGCTCCCGGAAAGGTCCACCATCATCATCATGACGAAGTTTCCCGAAAGGATGGTCTGGCTGATATCCTCGATATTGATGTTCCGCTCGGCGCAGAAGGCGCTTACCTTGGCGATGATTCCCACTTTGTCGCTGCCCACGACGGTGACGATGGCGTTCATAGGTCCTCCCTAGCTGTCTTCCCATTGTACCGGAATAGGCCTCCGCGCTACAATGCCGGCGCAAGGAGAACGCCCATGATCGTCAGCATAGCCCTCGCCGTTTACGGCATCATCGTCATCGCCCTGGCGGCGGCGAGCCTCAAGAAGAACGACAGCATGGAGGATTTTCTGGTGGCCGGACGGAACCAGCGGCGCTACCTGGTGACGGCATCCATGCTGGCCTCGACTATAGGCGGCGGCATCACCATCGGCACGGTGCAGCGCGCCTCCTCCATGGGCTTCCCTGCCTTCTGGTTCGTGGCCGCCGGCGGTTTCGCCCACTTCCTGCAGGGCATTTTCCTATCGCGGAAAGTCAGGGACAGCAGGGCCCTGACCATGGCCGAGCTGGCGGATACTCTTGCAGGCCCTTCGGCCCGGCTCCTCACCTCCCTCATAGTCCTGATTACGTGGACGGGAATAGCGGCGGCCCAGTTCGTGGCGGTCGCCCGGGTGCTCGCTTCCCTTACCGGCCTTTCCCACGGCGCGGCGGTGGCGGGCGCAGCGGCCTTCATCACGGTCTACACCCTCATCGGCGGCCAGAAGTCGGTGCTCCGCACGGACCTCTTCCAGT
>CAYUPG010000209.1:0-5319 GCA_964446515.1 uncultured Treponema sp. | reverse complement strand
GACCGCGATGGTGAGCACCGCCGCCCCTATGACAGCGGTCTCCCGGGCGTTGGTGGTGCGTATCCATTCCTCCGCGTCGTTCCACGCGAGGGCGAGCTTGATGCGGTAGCTGAACAGCAGGGCGAAGACGGCGTAGGCTACTCCGGCGGCCGCGGTGCCCGCCCTGAGCTCCCCGGGCACCCTGAAGAAGAGGCAGTAGGCCCCCAGGTAGCCGAGGCCCGCCCCCGATACGCTGATGACGAGCATCCTGGCGCGGACGCTCGGGTCCGCCTCGAGGAAATAGAGGAGCAGGGCTCCGGTGCAGAGGATGTAGAGGGACAAGAGCCGCTTGAGGCCCAGGCGGGGCAGATCCAGGTAGCGGTAGAGCCCGACTATCTTGACGGCGATGCCCGCTAAAAGGAGCAGGTTCGCCAGGAGTATGGAGAGGAGGTCCGGCACCCGGTGCCGGAGTGCGACCAGGGCGAGCCCCGCGGTGAAGGTGGCGAAGCCCGAGAACCAGTAGCCCGCTCCTGCGACCTCGGCCCTGCCCCGGCGCCAGGTGAGGGCGGAGAGGGCAAGAAAGAAGAGGTTCCCCACTGCGCCCAGGGCCACCAGGCCGACCAATACCATGATGAGCTACAATTTAATAGCCGTTACTATTTTTTGCAAGCGAGGCCGAGGGGCGGGGGCGCGCCCTACCGGTAGCGCAGCTCCACGTTGGGCCCCCGTATCCCCGCGTGGGCTCCCTTCTGGACCAGGGGCGTCCGCTCGGGGTGGGCGATGAGCCACTTGTTCCGCATGAAGAGCAGGCGCTTTTCTCCGGCCGCCCCGGCGCCGCCCCGCTCCTCATCCGCCAGGGCCTCGTTGGTGCCCCGGGGCAGTACGATGACGCTCTTGAAGCAGGCGTCCGACAGGCGGCAGGGGGCGAAGTGGAGCACCCGGGGGTGCAGCTCCACGGCGCTCCGGGCCGGCATGTGGAGGCAGACCGCCTTGCCGCCGTCGTAGCCCCCCGAGGCGTCCACATCCTCCGGGAGTCCCAAAAGCAGGGCCAGTTCCGTGACCGCTACGACTATTTCCGGGGACTTGTGGTACTCCATGCCGTTGAGGCGCGTGTTCGGCCCGGCGCAGAAGCCCACCTGGAAGGGCCCGTGGCCGAAGGGTTCGGCGAAGCCGCTGCATTCGGGCCGGGCCTCCAGCTCGGGCAGGGAGCCGACGTAGAGGTTCGCCTCCAGGTCGCCCGGGATGAGGGTCTCCGCGGCGGCGGCGAAGGAAGCTATCCCCGGGAGCTCGAAGGGGCGTCCGTAGGGGGCGAAGGCCGCATCCCCTGAAGAGAATACGGTCAGCTGGGGGTTCAAGCTCGCCAGGCGCGCTGCGTCCATAGTAGTCTCCTTATGCGTGTTCGCCGTCCGACCGCAGGGCCGATCGGGCGGCGGCGCGGAAGGTTTCTTTCCAGAGGGAATCGGCCCTGTAGAAGGCGGGGGGCCGGCCGAGGGGCGCGGAGACGTGCAGGTCCCGGCCCTCCGGGGCGTCGACGGCGACGGCTTCGGCGCTCCAGAGCCCTATCCACTCGCCCCGGGGGAGATGCACGGTCCGTTCCTGCGCGCCCTCCCGTACGACCGGCGCGACCAGGAGGTCCCGCCCCAGGAGGTACTGGTCCTTGACGGTCCAGGCGGCCGCGTCCTCCTCGTGGTGCAGGAAGAGGGGGCGCATCACCGGGATGCCGCCGCGGGCGTTCTGCGCGACCGCGTCCTTGAGGTAGGGCTTGAGGGCTGCGTGCAGGCGGCCCATTTGCGCCAGGTGGGAGAGGGTCTCGGCGTCGGAGTCGAACTGCCAATTGTCCGCCGGCCGGTTTCCCTCGTGGCCCCGCATCAGCACCGTCAGGGCGGCGAATTCCGCCCAGCGCATGAAGAGCTCCTTGGTCCGCTTCATGCCGAAGAGGGTGGTGTAGCCCCCGATATCGCTGTGGTGCAGGCCGTGGCCGGACATGGCCAGGGACAGGGCCGCGGGGATCACCGAGGGGAGGCCGTCGTCCTCGGACCAGTCCACGTTCTGGTCCCCCGCCCACATGAGGGGGCACCAGCGTTGGGAGCCGGGTCCCCCGGCGCGCATGAAGTAGACCACCCGGTCGGCCGCCCCCGCCTCGTCCACCGCCTCGCGGTTGCACTTGGCCCAGAGGGCGGGCCAGGCGTTGTGGGCGGTTTCGGCGCTTTCCCCGGAGAAGAGCACCGCGTCGGTGGGCAGGTATTCCCCGAAGTCCGCCATCCAGCCCGCCAGGCCGAAATCTATCAGGTTTTCCCGTATGACGCCCTTGTACCAGTCGAAGGCCGCCGGGTTGGTGAAGTCCACGATCCCCGCGTCGAACTCCCCGAAGTCCACCAGGTAGGGGCCGCCTGAGGCGTTCCGGGCCAGGAAGCCCCGTTCCAGGGCGGCCGCGTACAGGCTGTGCCCCTCGAGGACGTAGGGGTTGATGTAGCCCATGAAGCGGACGCCCTCGGCCTCCCAGCGCCGCAGCCGCTCGTCCAGGCCGGGATAGCGCTCCCGGTCCCAGACCCAGTTCCAACGCAGGCGCTGGCCGAAGCTCGTGATGCGTATGCCCTCCCAATCCTGGGCCCAGATGCCGCAGACGGGCAGGCCCGCCTTCCGGGCGGCTTCGAGCTTCCGCGCGCAGACCTCCGTGCCCCCCTGGATGCCCAGGACGACCCCGTCGTAGCACCAGTCCGGCAGCTCCCCCTGGCGGCCGAAGAAGGCCGAGATGTCGGCGACGAGGTCGAGCATGGAGGTCTTTGCGCCCACGACCAGGCGCTCGGGCAGGGCCCAGGCGTAGAGCTCATGCCGGTCCGGATGGGAAAAGTCGAAGACCGAATAGGCGGAGGTCTCCAGGTAGGCCCAGAGCCTGCGGGAGGAGGCGTAGCTCGTCTGGGGAAAGAAGGTCCAGAAGTAGTCCCCTCCGGCGCCCTCCGCCGCATCGGCCTGCCAAGTCACGTAGGACTTCTTGTTCCTGCCGACACCCTGCTCCCCCGTCCAGAGGGGGAAGGGTCTGCCCCGGAGGTCGAGGTGCGAGAACTGCTCGCCGCAGCCGTAGACCCTCTCGTCCTCCTCCGCGGTCAGGGAAAAGCGCCAGCGGTTGGCGTCCCCCTCGGCGCAGGAGAACCGCAGCTCCAGCCGTCCCTCCGCGACGCGCCCGGCGACGCCGAGCCGGTAGGCGCCCGAACGGGAGAACTCCAGGCGGAAGCCCTCCGCCGAGCTCTCCAGGACCCGCCCGTCCCGCAGGGCCACGAGCTCCTCGAGATGCTCGCTGACGTGGAAGTTGCCCCGGTACATGTCGAACTTTCCCGTGCCCCGGCCCGCGCAGGCGAAGGGCCGCCCGGGGCTGTGGGAGAAGACCGTCTTGCCCGCGAAGGAGACTGTGATGTCCTGCCCCGCCGCGTCGATGCGGATGGGCGCGCCGTCGGAACGCGTCATGGTGTTTCCCCTTTATAGTATCAGCATGAAGATGCCCGTCGCCAGAAGGACCGAGAATACCACCTTGCCGAAGAGCTCTTCGTCAGCCCGGTCGTGGAGCTTCTCTCCCACCACGATGCCCGCCGCCAGGAAGGGCAGCATGGCGCCCACGCCGCCGAGCACCGGTGCGCTGAAGTTGCCGGAAAACGCGTAGCCCACGAGGAGCACGGTGTTGAGGGTGGTCCAGAGCAGGCAGAGGGTCGCCCGGAAGGCTCCCTTGTCCGGCAGGGCCTTGGAGGCGTAGAGGACCACCAGGGGCCCCCCCGAGGCGAAGGCCCCGTGGACGACTCCCCCGGCGATAAGGAGGATGAAGTAGGGCAGCCTGCCCGCGAAGGAGGCGGGCAAAGGCGATCGGGGCGCCGCGGGACAGGCCGCCGAATCCGCGCCCGCCGCCGTCACGGGGCGGCGCGCCGCCCAGGCCGGGCGGCGAAGGCGCCGCCAAAGCTGCCAGGCGGCGCTCGCCACGATGAAGGCCGCCAGGGCCTTCTTGAGCAGGGCGGGCTCCAGGGCTCGGAAGGCGTACATGCCCGCCGGCATCCCCAGGGCCACGAAGAAGACGATGATGCCGAACTGCTTGAAGTCGATGCGCCGGAACTTGGTGACCACGATGTAGAGGGCCAGGATCCAGGCTATGGAGGCCAGGATGGGCACCCCCGTCTTGACCCCCAGGAGGGCGGTGACGAAGGGCAGGGCCAGCACGGTGCAGCCGAAGCCCGTGACCGCCTCCAGGGCATGGGTGACGAAGACCACGAGGCCGGTCAGCAGGAGGGCGAGGATGCTCACCGCAGCTTCTCCGCCGCCATGGCGCGCACCGTCCGGGCGTCCAGCGCGACGGGGTTGTTCTTCATCTTGAAGTCCCCCTGGGCCTTGTCGAAGCGGGCCGTCAGCGCTTCCCGCTCGGCAGCCCCCGCGGGGGCGACGAAGCCCTTGAGGTCCGCGAAGCGGCTCGGCAGGCCCATGAGCGCCTTGAGCTCCACGAGCCGCCCTCGGAGGGCGGCGAGCGCCTCGGCGTCCCTGGCCTGGGGCAGGGAAAGGGCCCGGCGGGCCAGGCGGGCGAGCTTAGCGGCCACCGCGGCGTCCGCGCAGTTGGCGTCGTAGACTTCCTCGGCGAAGAAGGCGCAGGCCTCGCCGTGGCTCGCGTGCCACTCCTCCGAGACGATGAAGGACAGGGCGTGGATGGCCGCGGTGCCGGTGCGGTTGAAGGCGACCCCCGCCGCGCAGGCCGCCCGGAGCAGCCGGGCCCGTGCCGCGCCGCCTGGCCCTGAGGCGCCGCCTGCGCCGCCGCCGCCGGCCGCCGCTTCCCGCCAGGCGGCTTCCAGGTCCGCGAGTATTGCCGCGGCGGCGTCCTCGGCCAGTAGGTCCGAGATCGCCGTGGCGTTCCGGTTCCAGAGGGTCTCCAGGGCGTGGGTCAGGGCGTCGAAGCCCGTCGCCGCAACTAGGGGCGCCGGCAGCGCCGCGACGAGCTCGTCGCAGAGCAGGGCCGCGTCCGCCTGGAGCAGGGGGGAATTCAGGGTGTACTTGCGGCCGGTCCGGGAGGTGTAGACGCCGAACTTGGTGACCTCCGAGCCGGTGCCCGTGGTGGTGGGAACGAGGATCAGGGGGCAGCCCTTGCCTTCTCCCTTCCTCGTCGCCTCGGGCCCCAGGTACTCGTCCAGGTCCCCCCCGTTGGCCAGGAGGAAGGCCACCGCCTTGGCTGAGTCCAGGGTAGAGCCGCCGCCTATGCCCAGCACCGCCGCGGGCTTGAGCTCCCGGCCCTGTTCGGCCATGGCCATGATGTCCTCCACGGCGGGGTTCGGCACCACCCGGTCCAGGACCACCACCTTCCTGCGGCGGGCGAAC
>CAYUPG010000208.1:2374-5321 GCA_964446515.1 uncultured Treponema sp. | reverse complement strand
GTGCCGCGGCCGGAGATCGTAAAGACGTCCTCGATGGGCATCAGGAAGGGCTTGTCGGCGTCGCGCTCGGGATCGGGGAAGAAGCTATCCATGGCGGCGAGCAGCTCGTCGATGCACTTGGTGGACTCAGGATTATCCGGCTCGGACATAGCCTTAAAGGCTGAACCCTTGATGATGGGAATTTCGTCTCCGGGAAAACCGTTATCCGAGAGAACCTCGCGCACCTCGGCTTCGACCAGCTCCAGCAGCTCGGGATCATCCACGAGATCAACCTTGTTCATAAAGACGATCATGTGGGGAACGCCTACCTGGCGGGCTAGAATGATGTGCTCGCGAGTCTGGGGCATGACGGAATCGGGGGCGGAAACGACCAGAATGGCGCCGTCCATCTGAGCCGCGCCGGTGATCATGTTCTTGATGTAGTCGGCGTGGCCGGGGCAGTCGATGTGGGCATAGTGCCGCTTTTCGGACTGGTACTCAAGGTGCCGGGTATTGATGGTAATACCGCGGGCCTTCTCTTCCGGCGCATTGTCGATCTCGTCGTACTTCATGACCTTATCGCCGAATTTCTTTCCGCAGTGCATGGTGATCGCCGCGGAGAGCGTGGTCTTTCCATGATCGACGTGGCCGATCGTGCCGACGTTCATGTGCATCTTAGTTCGGTTGAACTTATCCTTTGCCATCGTGTCCTCCTGTGATATATGGGCACTCGAGTATAACGCAAGTCCGCATAGTATACCTAATTACGCAAAACAGCGCAAGGCATGCGCGCCGGGGCAAGCTTTTCAAGCCCAGTTGCGGCGAATCCGGAGGAGATGGGATGTACATGGGGGATACGGACGAAGAAATTCCGCAGAACAGGATATGCCGCCGCAAAGGGCGGGCGCCCCGTCGCAAAAAAAACGCCTCGTTCCACCTTTCCCATCGCCGGACTAGCCGCCGGATCCCTTGGATCCGCGATGATCGGTTTGGATCATCGAGACTCCCGCACCGGGTCGGCTCGACGATCGAAAGAATGTATAGGTCCTTCCACCTCCTCGACTTCCCGCGGATACGGTACTCATGCCCGGAACCATCGATCCGGGCGAAAATCTATCAAAGAACAACGGATGCCGGAACCGGCGAAGGCGCAAAGGCGCTACGCGCCGGTCCGGATCATCACTTCACCACTACCAGCGATAGTGGGCAAAGGCCTTGTTGGCCTCGGCCATCTTGTGGGTATCTTCCTTCTTTTTGAAGGCGGTACCGGTATTATTGAAGGCATCCAGAAGCTCGGCAGCCAGCCGCTCGCTCATCTCATGGCCGGAGCGGGCCCGAGCCGCATTGATCAGCCAGCGCATCCCGAGGGCTTCGCGGCGGGTCTCTCGGATCTCGATCGGCACCTGATAGGTCGCGCCGCCGACGCGGCGGGATTTGACCTCCACCATGGGCTTCACGTTGTCGATGGCCTTAAGGAACACCTCGAGGGGCTCCTTTTCGGTCTTGGCCTGAATATTCTCCAAGGCGCCATGCACTATGCGGAGCGCGATGGACCGCTTACCCTGCCACATCATGCGGTTGACGAATTTGGAAAGAATCACGCTGTTGTACTTAGGATCGGGAAGAATTCCCCGGTCTACGGTCTTCTTTTTGCGTCCCATGCTGCGCCCCCCTTATGCCTTGGGCCGCTTGGCGCCGTACTTGGAACGGCCGCGCTTGCGGTCTTCGACGCCCAGGGTATCCTTGGCGCCGCGGATGATGTGGTAGCGAACACCGGGAAGGTCCTTGACGCGGCCGCCCCGCACGAGCACCACGGAGTGCTCCTGCAGGTTGTGGCCGATGCCGGGGATATAGGCGGTCACTTCGGTACCGTGGGAAAGACGCACACGGGCGACCTTGCGGAGCGCCGAGTTCGGCTTTTTCGGGGTAACGGTCATAACGCGGGTACACACGCCGCGCTTCTGGGGACAGGATTGAAGGGCAGGGGATTTCGTCTTTACCGAAACCTTCTGCCGTCCAAAACGGACCAATTGGTTAATCGTAGGCATGAACTAAAAACTCCCTTGTTCAGCGCGTCGTCAGCACCCGACGCCTATGTCTACGACAGGGCGGCATACGCCCCGTCAAATTCGCCATGAGCGGTAGGACACTATACAGTCCCTGCCGCAATTATGCAAGGGTTCCGCCCGCGACCACCGGGAATCCCGGGACGTCGCAGGCGCAACCAGACTCACTCTTCCCCGTCGTCCGTGTCGTAATCCTCTTCGATGGGCTCTGCGACCTTTTCCAGCTTGCGCTTTTCCAAGATCTCCTGCATGTAGAGGTCCAGGTCTCCCTGATCCTCGTCGAAGAGCTTCACCGCCCGGTACCGCTTCATGCCGGTGCCCGCGGGGATGGGGTGACCGATGATGATGTTCTCCTTGAGGCCCCGCAGATAGTCCGTCGATCCGGCGATGGCCGCATTGGTGAGGACCCTGGTGGTCTCCTGGAAGGAGGCGGCGGAGAGGAAGGAATCGATGTTCAAGGACGCCTTGGTGATGCCCTGGAACATGGGCCTGGCCACCGCGGGCTGGCCGCCCTCGGAAATAACCCTGCTGTTCTCCTCGTGGAAGCGGTACTTGTCCACCATCTGGCCGTAGATGAACTTGGTGTCGCCCACGGACACGATCTCCACCTTGCGCATCATTTGGCGGACTATGACGCCGATGTGCTTGTCGTTGATGGAGACGCCCTGCAGGCGGTACACCTGCTGAATCTCGTCCATGAGGTAGCGCTGGAGGGCATTCTCCCCTTCTATGTGGAGTATGTCGTGGGGATTGGCGGCGCCCACGCAGAGGGGTTCGCCGGATTCGACCGTATCGCCGTCCCGGACCAACAGCCGCTTGGCCATGGGAACCAGGTGCTTATACTCCTTGCCGAAGGCGTCGCGGACCAGGATGACCCGCTTTCCCTTGACGATGCCCTTGAA
>CAYUPG010000208.1:0-2364 GCA_964446515.1 uncultured Treponema sp. | reverse complement strand
TGGGCGCCTTGGGCTTGCGCGCCTCGAAGAGTTCGCTGACCCGCGGCAGACCGCCGGTTATGTCCATGGCCTTGGCGGATTCCTTCAGGGTCTTCGCTATGGTCTTTCCTGCGGAGAGCTTCTCGCCCTCGTCCACCAGGAGGTAGGCCCCTCCGGGAAGGTAGTAGGATGCCATCTCGTTGCCGGCCTCGTCGGTGATGTAGATCCGGGGCTGCTTGGTCTCCAGCTGGAACTCGGTGATCCGTTTTTCTATGTTCCCCGTCTCCTCGTCGATCTCCTCTTTCAGGGTCGTTCCGGGAATTATGTCCTCGTAGCGGACGTAGCCGGAAGCCTCGGCGATGATGGGGTCGGCGAAGGGGTCGAAGGTCGCGATGGTCGCGTCGGCCGCGATGAGCTGCCCTTTCTTGACCACCACCTCGGAGCCGTTCCGTATCTCTATCTTCTGATCCTGCCCTATGAGGCAGAGCCGCCCGTCCGCCACCATGGCGTAGGCGATCTCGGTGGAAAGGATCTCTTTCCCGCCCCGCTTGATCAGGGGCTCCCCGCGGATGATGCGCTTGCCGTCCTCGACGAGGAGCTCGTCCTTGGACTCGAGCTTGAATTCCTTCATCACCTTGTTCACCACCGCGTAGCCCTTACGGGTGAAGAGCCAGTGGCCGTTTTCCATCTCGACGTGCATGCCCGCGACATCCCGGATGTAGACCGGATATTTCATGAAGGTCCGGTTTTCCTCGCTCACCTTGGTCGCGGCGCCGCCGATATGGAAGGTGCGCATGGTGAGCTGGGTGCCCGGCTGGCCGATGGACTGGGCGGCGATGATGCCGACGGCCTCGCCGATATCCACCGGACGGTTGGTGGCGAGGTTCCGGCCGTAGCAGCGGCGGCAGACCCCATGCTTGGCCTCGCAGGTGAGGACCGTGCGGATGCGCACGCCCTCGATCCCGGCGGCGTCGATGTCGTCGGCCACCTCCTCGGTGATCTCCTCGTTCACGTCCACGATGAGTTCCCCGGTGATGGGATGCTTGACCCGCTCCAGGGTGTAGCGACCGATGATGCGGTCCCGCAGGGTCTCCACCACATCCTCGCCGTCCTTGATGGCGGCGTGGTAAATGCCGTTGATGGTGCCGCAGTCGTCCTCGTTCACCACCACGTCCTGGGCTATGTCCACAAGACGCCGGGTCAGGTAGCCGGCGTCGGCGGTCTTGAGTGCCGTATCGGCCAGACCCTTGCGGGCGCCGTTGGTGGAGATGAAGAACTCAATGACCGAGAGGCCTTCCTTGAAGTTCGACCGGATGGGAAGCTCGATGATGTCGCCGGAAGGTTTGGCCATCAGGCCGCGCATGCCGGCGAGCTGGCGGATCTGGTTGCGGCTTCCCCGGGCGCCCGAGTTGGCCATCATGTAGACGGAGTTGAACCCGGCGCGGTCCGCCTCCAGGGTCTTCATCATGATGTTGGTGAGGTCTTCGTTCGTCTTCGACCAGACTTCCACGACCCGGTTGTACCGCTCTTCCTGGGTGATGTGGCCCTGGCGGTACTGCTTCTGGATGGACTCGACCTCTTTGTTGGCCTTTTCGATCATCTCGGTCTTTTCTTTGGGAACCACGATGTCGTCCACGCCGATGGTGGCGCCGAAGACCGTGGCGTACTTGTACCCCGTGGCCTTGATGGCGTCCAGCATGCGCACGGTGATCCAGGGACCCCGGTGCTTGAAGACGTGCTCGATGAGGGCCTTCAGCTCCTTGTCCCGGAGCTCGTAGTTGATGAAGGGAAGCTCGGCGGGAAGCTCCTCGTTGAACACCAGCCGGCCGGCGGTGGTCTCGATGAGGCCGTCCTCGCCTATAGCCGTCTCGACGCCTACCTTGCTCCATACGGGCAGCTTGGTGGGCCGCACCTTGATGACGGATTCCCACTCCAGGGCCTTGGACTCCACCGCCATGAGCACCTCCTCCGAATTGGAGAAGCGCCGGCCTTGACCCTTGCCCTCGGGCTTGGCCTTGGTGAGGAAGTTGATCCCCAGAACCATATCCTGGGAGGGGAACACGATGGTCTTGCCGTTGGCCGGGTTCAGCAGGTTCCTGGCGGAGAGCATGAGGGTCCAGCATTCCATCTGCGCCGCCTGGGTCAGGGGCACATGGACGGCCATCTGGTCTCCGTCGAAGTCCGCGTTGAAGGCGTGGCAGACCAGGGGATGCAGCTTGATGGCCTTTCCTTCCACCAGCACCGGCTCGAAGGCCTGGATGCCCAGGCGGTGAAGAGTCGGAGCGCGGTTGAGCATCACGGGATGCTCCTTGACCACCTCGTCCAGAATGGCGAAGACCTCGGGGGTCTCCTGCTCCACCAGCATCTTGGCCTTCTTGATGTTGT
>CAYUPG010000207.1:0-5329 GCA_964446515.1 uncultured Treponema sp. | reverse complement strand
TGGCGAGTTCTTCCACACCAACTGGACCGGGCGGGGCGGCACCACCAGCGCCTCCACCTACAACGTTTAAGGAGAGGACCATGAGCGAATTGAAGATCCTTCCCGCCGACAAGGCGGCCCACGATTTCCTGGCCCTGGGAGCCCTGGTCACCCGGCTGGACCCGGGCATCGTGCCGTTCTCCCAGGCGGACAAGTACGACCTCCACGTGTCTGGAGGGGAATACAACGTGGCGGCCAACCTTTCCCTCTGCTTCAAGCAGCGGACCGCCATAGCCAGCGCCATGGTGGACTACCCCATCGGCCACCGGGTCGAGCGGGCCGTGCGCGCCGCGGGGGTGACCCCCTACTACGTCCGCTTCCCGCACGACGGGGTGCGGGGGCCCAACATGGCCACCGTGTGGAGCGACCGGGGCCAGGGCGTCCGGGCCCCCGTGGTGTTCTACAACCGGTCCAACGAGGCGGCGGGGTATCTAAAGCCCGGCAGTTTCGACTGGAAAGCCATCTTCGGCGCCGGAGTGCGCTGGTTCCACTCCGGGGGCATCTTCTCCGCCCTGTCGGACACCACCCCCGAGCTCGTGATCGAGGCCATGGCGGCCGCCAAGAAGGCGGGAGCCGTGGTCTCCTTCGACCTCAACTACCGGGCCAAGCTCTGGGCCGTGGCCGCCGCCGCCGCGGGCAAGGATCCCGCCAAGGCCCCCGAGGCCGCCGCGGAGACCTTGCGGGAGATAGTGCGGCACGTGGACGTGCTGGTGGGCAACGAGGAGGACCTCCAGAAGGGCCTGGGCCTCAAGGGCCAGGACGTGGAGTCCAAGGGAAAGCTGGACCCCGCCGCCTTCTTCGGCATGATGGAGAGCGTGGTCAAGGACTTCCCCAACATAAAGGCCGTGGCCACCACTCTCCGGGAAGTGCACTCCACCAACCGCCATTCCTGGGGCGCCGTGCTCTGGCTGGACGGCAAGAGCTACGTGTCCCCCACCTGCGAGCTGGACGTCTACGACCGGGTCGGCGGGGGCGACGGCTTCGCCGCGGGGCTCATCTACGGGCTACTGTCCGGCAGGTCGCCCGAGGACTCCCTGCGCCTGGGCTGGGCCCACGGCGCCCTGCTGACCACCTTCCCCGGGGACACCACCATGGCCGGCCTCGACCAGGTGGAAGCCTTCGCGGCGGGCGGCTCGGCCCGCATCCAGCGCTAGCCGGTCGATAGTCCAACGTATTTGCCCCCTCCGGCAATTCCTGGAGGGGGCAATTTGCTTTTTGGGGTAAAATAGCTTAAATTTTGTGTACTGGAGGATACGAGTATGGCCATAGACAGCGTAGGCTCTCCGATCGGGCCCGTCGGCTTAACCGTTCCGCCGCCCCAGGAAGAAGTTCCTCCCGCCGACGATAGGGATTATGTGGAACCCCAGGTTCCCTACGAAGCCCCCTTGCCCAGCTATCAGGGCACGGCGGTGGACGAGACCGTATAACGGTAGTCTAGTCCCGCTCGATGAGTGCCGATATTTCGGTGACGAATTTCTTGGGGTTCCGGGGAAGTATCATGCCCGGCCCCTTGAGGTATAGCTCCCGGGTGGGAACCTTGATCCGATAGCCCTTATCCCGGCAGTAGCCGAAGAGCTTGGCGTAGGACTCTCCCAGGGTCTCGTAGGGGCCCCGGTGAACCGCGACCACCGCCCGCCCGCCCTGTAAGACTCTGCAGACCATGCCCTCGGGCGCCGTGAAGGCCCGGGTCACCGTCACCGCCGCCTCAACGTCCGCATCCCCTTCCTTATAGTCCCCGTCGTGGTAGAGGGCCATGGGCTGCCGCGCCCCGTAGCGGCCCGCGGCGGCGAAGAGCCGGGCGAAGTGCCGGCCTATCTCGTCGTAGCGTCCCCTGTAGCGTATGGAGCAGATGATCCGCTCACCCTCCTCCCTTTCGAAAACAGCGTCCTTGTCCGCGGTTCCCATCTCTCCCTCCTCCGCCAAAAGGCGTTCGAGCTTTTCCTTCACCTGACCGTAGCGCCGGAGCTCCGACTCGGTCTCCTCGAGCTTCCGCGCCAGGAAGGATGCAAGGTCCCCCTCCTCCCTGCAGCGGGAGAAAATCTCCTCCATCTCCTTGAGGGTGAAGTCCATATCCCGCAGGGTCCGAATCGCCGACGCCCGCTTGAGGGCTTCCGCGCCGTAGTAGCGGTAGCCGTTGTCCGCATCTATACGCTCCGGCACCAGGAGCCCCGCATCGTGGTAGATGCGCAGGGCCTTTACGGTGAGGCGGGATACGGTGGAGAATTCTCCGATGGTGAGCATGGTCACGGTGCAGTATACACCCTCTTGAGCTCCCGGTAAAACGCGGATTCCTCGGCGTAGAGGGCCTCCGCGGCGGCGCGGATGCGGGCATAGCGGGCCGTCCGTTCACCCTTGCCCGCGCCCTTGTGCGCGGCGGCGGCGGCGCGGAACTCCGCGGAAAGGCCGCGCCAGGCGGCGATGCAGCGTTCGATGGCCGTGATGGAAGGCGAAAGATCCGGCCCCGACGTCTCCTCCGCGGCCTGGACGAGAAAGTCCCGGTAGAGGATGCGGAAGGCCGCGCCGCCGGTGCCGAAGTCCTCTATGTTCCCCGCCATGTACTCGAGTGCTTGGGGCACCAGGAAGGCGGGGCGCACGTAGCTCTCCAGGGCCGCAAGACGCTCCCCGTAGCGCGCCATGCCCCCAAGGCCTGCAAGGTCCGCGCCCGGCGCGGCGTCGGTCTCGTAATTCGCTATGACCTGCACTATGGAAGACCGGAGCAGGCGGCTCCAATCCGTCTTGTAGCCTGAGGGCGCTTTTTCAGCCCAGTAGTACTCCCCCCGGGGCGGGAATTTCCTCGTACGGGATGTCCGCGCCTTTTCCAGATCCCGCAGCGAGATTCGCTGGAGGGTCCGGTACTCCGTGTCGCTCACCAGTGCATAGCCCTCCGCATCGTTCACCGCGAAGAGGGTGATCAGGTGCCAGCCGAAGGAGGTGTAGGCGGGCCCGTACCTGCCTCCGTAGCGGTAGGGAAGGTAGCGCATGTCCACCCGCAGGACCACCGGGGTCCCCGCGGCCAGGAGGCTCGAGATCTCGGCCCAGCCGGCGTGCCTATCGGCGGGAAGGCGCCTTTCCCAGGCTATGCCCGCCCCCTGGAAGAAGAGTTCCCTCATTTCGCCGTTCCGGGCGGAGAGCCAGGGAAAGGTCCCCTCCTGGAAGGCGAAGGCCAGGGCGGCCCCTCCCCCGGCGATCATGGGTTCCGTCACCCGGTAGCCTTGGGCCGCCAGGGCGTTCGTCATGGCCGAGCTTTCGCAGTGTCCCCCGGGTATGGGGGAAAAGGTCGGAAGCCCGATTAAGAGTAGGGTTGCAGCGTTCATGGGAGAGGGATAAACCCCGCCCCAGGGGCGGGGTCAAGCGGAATTTAGGCGGAAGTGCCGATTTTTTCTTTTTCGACCTCTCCGGCCTCTTCGGTCAAGGGCTCGGAGGCCAGGAAGGCCAGGTAGTCCCGGCTGAGGAGGGACAGCACCGCGGTGAGGACCGTGAGCGACCCGTAGATGGCGATGGAGATCACCACGTTCTGTCCCGAAAGGTCGAAGAGTATGCCCCCGAGCCCCATGCCCAGGGGCATGATGGCCATCGCCATGGTGGTGGAAAGGCTCTGCACCCGCCCCTGCAGATGGGAGGGCGCCGCCCCCTGGAGCAGGGAAATTATGGCGACCCCCTGGATGCCCCCGGTGAAGCCGATGAGGGCCATGAGGCCGAGGAGGACCGCCGCCGGCATGGGCAGGAGCATGACGAGGATGAGGGCCGACTGGATGAGGATGGATGCGGCCATGACGGCGGCCCGCCGCACGCCCCGGGGCGCCGCCGTACCCATGACGGCGAAGCCGAAGAGGGTGCCGACGCCGAAGGTCGCCATGACGTAGCCGTACCACTGGGGGCCGAGGCCCAGATGATCCTGGACGAAGAAGGGCAGGATGACGAGGATGGGCGCCACGAAGAAGTTGAGAAGAGTGAACACCAGGAGCATGGTGCGCATGCCCCGGTTGCCCCAGACGAAGGAGAGGCCTTCGGCGAAGTCCGCCCTGAAGCGCCGCCAGGGGTGGTCCTGCGTATGGGCTCGGGCCCGCAGGGGAGGAATCGCGATGAAGAGCTCGCTGATCCCCGCGTAGAGGTAGGTGAGGCCGTTGAGGAGCACCAGAAGCGGCGCGCCGAGGATGCGGTACAGGATGCCCGCCCCCGCCTGGGACAGGAAGACCGCGGTCTGCACGCTCCCCATGTTGAGGCCGTTCGCCGCCTCCAGGGACGACTTGGGCACGATGGAAGGCAGGGAGGCCGCGATGGCCGGCTGGGAGAAGGCGTCCAGGAGCCCCGTGGCCGTGGCCACCACGAAGAGGCCCGCCACCGCCACGGCTGGATTCGTCCCGGAAAGGAGCAGGGCCGCCCATACCGCGACCACCAGGATGCCCCCGGCTATGTCGGTCCAGGCGATGAGCTTGCGCCTGTCCAGGCGGTCCACGAAGACCCCCGCCGCGGGTCCCAGGAAGACCGCCGGCAGGAGGGAGCAGGTCATGAGCATGCCCATGAGGGAACCCGAACCGGTCAACTCCTTGAGCCAGAGCATGCAGGTGAGGGCGAAGGCCTGTTTGCCGATGCTGGAAATCAATTGCCCCTGAAGGAGCAAGCCGAAATTTCGGTTCCAGAGCGTGGTCGGTTCGCGGTGAACAAGTTCCGACGCACTCCTCCCGGAACCGGCTGCGTGATCGGGGGTCCCTGCTACGGCGGCCTCCGACACCACGGACGGTGAGGGTGTGCTGTTCATGGCCGGAAGATACTGAGGAGCGGACCGGGGAGTCAAGGGAAAAAAGCCGGCCGAGAATCGCTCCTCGGCCGGCCGGTCTTTACAGGATGTGCTCCAGGAAGCGCTTGGTGCGCTCTTCTTTCGGATTGGTGAAGAACTCCTCGGGCGGGGCGGATTCGATGATCTGCCCCTGGTCCATGAAGATGACCCGGTTCGCCGCGGCCCTGGCGAAGCCCATCTCGTGGGAGACCACCAGCATGGTCATGCCCTCCCGGGCCAGGTCCGTCATGACGTCCAGCACTTCCTTGATCATTTCAGGATCAAGGGCGCTGGTGGGCTCGTCGAAGAGCATGACCTTGGGGTTCATGGCCAAAGCGCGGGCTATGGCCACCCGCTGCTGCTGTCCGCCGGAAAGCTGGTCCGGATAGGCATGGGCCTTGTCCGACAGCCCTACCTTCTTGAGGAGCCGCTGGGCGGTGGCCTCGGCGTCCGCGGCGGATGCCTTCTTCACCGTCGTGGGCGCCAGGGTGATGTTCCCGGTTACCGACAGGT
>CAYUPG010000206.1:0-5331 GCA_964446515.1 uncultured Treponema sp. | reverse complement strand
TCCTGTACTACACCTCCGGCACCACCGGGATGCCCAAGATGGTGCGCCACGACTTCGCCTATCCCCTGGGCCACATCCTGACGGCAAAATACTGGCAGTCCGTGCGGCAGGGGGGGCTCCATCTCACCGTGGCCGACACCGGATGGGCCAAGGCCGCCTGGGGCAAGATCTACGGACAGTGGCTCTGCGGCTGCGCCGTCTTCGTCTACGACTACGACCGCTTCGTGCCCAAGAACATGCTGGAGACGGTGTGCCGGCACGGGGTCACCTCCTTCTGCGCGCCCCCCACCATCTACCGCTTCTTCATCAAAGAGGATCTCTCGGCCTACGATTTCTCCGCCCTGGAGCACTGCTCCGTGGCGGGGGAACCCCTGAACCCGGAGGTGTACGAGCAGTTCAAGGCTGCCGTGGGCCTCAAGCTCATGGAGGGCTACGGCCAGACGGAGCTGACCGTCACCCTGGCGACCTATCCCTGGATGGAGCCCAAGCCGGGGTCCATGGGTCGCCCTTCGCCCCTGTACGACATCGATTTGGTGCGGGAAGACGGCAGCTCCTGCGAGGTGGGCGAGGAAGGCCAGATCGTGGTCCGCACCGCCGATCGGCTTCCGCCGGGCATGTTCGGCGGCTACTACCGGGATCCGGAGCTGACCGCCAAGGTCTGGCACGACGGGGTCTACTACACCGGGGACATGGCGTGGAAGGACGAGGACGGCTACTTCTGGTTCGTCGGCCGCGCGGACGACGTGATCAAGAGCTCGGGGTACCGCATCGGCCCCTTCGAGGTGGAGAGCGCCCTCCTGGAGCACCCGGCGGTGCTGGAGTGCGCGGTCACCGGCGTGCCCGATCCGGACCGGGGCATGGTGGTCAAGGCGACCATAGTCCTCTCTAAGGGCTGGGCCGCCGGAGACGCCCTGGCCGCGGAGCTGCAGGAGCATGTCAAGAAGACGACGGCGCCGTACAAATATCCCCGCATAGTGGAGTTCGTCGGCGAATTGCCCAAGACCATCAGCGGGAAGATACGGCGGGTTCAGATCAGGGACGGGGACAGGTCAAAGTCCTAAGGGGTTACGACGGATCGGTCCCGGCGGCGCGCTTAGCCTTGGCGCGGTGCTCCGCCGGAGTGATCCCGTAGCGCTGCTTGAAGAGGCGGTAGAAGCTGCCGGGGTTGCGGATCCCCACTTCCGACGCCACCCCCTCCACCGTGTAGTCCAGGACCTGCAGGTATTCGTAGGCCCTTTCCAGGCGCAGGCGGTTGATGTGTTCCGCCACCGAGCAGCCCTCCTGCTTCCGGAAGGTCCTTCCCAGGTAGGAGGAGGACAGGGCGAGCCTGTCCGCCAAGATGTCCAGGGACAGGTTCGGATCGGCGAAATGTTCCGCCGCGATGGCCTTTGCCCGCTCGACCAAGTCCGCCGTCTTCTCCCTTCCCCGCCGTTCCAGGGCCCTCCCCAGCTCCTCCAGGGTTTCCCCTATGCTGCGCTTTGCCCCCTCCAGGGTGTCCAGGTCGGCGGACTGCGATAGGCCCTCGAGGGAGGCGGAATCGAGGACTATGTCCGCCGCCCGCTCCAGCCGCTCCACGGCGGAAAGGACGGTTGCTGCTACGCGGGCCACCGCGGCGCGGGCCATCACGGGGGTGCAGACTCTCGCTCCGTCGATGAGCTCTCCGACCGCGTTTTTGGCTCCCTCGATATCTCCCTCCAAGACGCGCTTCGCCGCCGCATCCTCAAGGCGCGAGGGATATTCGTAGCAGGATGCAGGGGCCTCGGTCCCGCTCCCGGTGCGTATGGCCGCACCGGGGCCGAGGATGTACCGGTAGGCGAAGGCCTCCAAGGTCCGGCGCAGCACCTCCCTGCCGTCCTCCTCGGCGCCGAAGATGGGAGACAGGGCGTAGGAGAGGGTCGAGGCCCCGGCGTTCCCGCGCAGGGCTTCGGCGTAGGCCAGAATAGACTCCTCACCCGCTTCGGCGTCCAGGAGCAGGGCCAGGCAGTCCCGTCCTACGGGAAAGTCCCGACGTTCCGGACCCTCCGCTTCCGCCGCCGCGGCCCGCAGCGCCTCCATGGGCGGCGCGGGCCGGTCGAAGCGCACCACCAGGAGGGCGATCTGATCCCTGAAGGGAAGCTCCTCCCCCAAATTCCGCAGGGCCGCGGCGACCCTTCTGCGGCCCTCTTCCTGGGTCTCCCCTTCCACGGACACGGCGGCATCGGGGTCGAACCATTCCGCCAGGTAATCCCGGCGGAGCCGTTCCGCCTCTTCTCTGCGGAAGCGCTCGGCGACCCGCATGCGCCTGAAGTAGAAGTAGCCCAGGTAGGCGAGGACGGCGAAGCCGGCGACCCCCGCGAGGGCGAGGCCCGCGGCCCGGGCAATGCGGCGCTCCGCCTCCTGCGATACCCGGGCGACCACCGCCTTGAGCCTGAGGTCGAACTGCTCGGTGGTGGCGTCAAGTATCCCCAGCGCTTGGACCGTGTCCTGGATCTCGATGACCTCCGCCTCCTCCAATAGGCCCTCTATGCGCAGCATGAAGAAGGTGGGCAAAAAGCCGTTGGTCATCACCCGGTCTCCAAGACCCGAGCGTATCATGCGCCGCAGAGCTTTCTGGGCTTCCCGCAGGCGCTCTTCCGTGGCGACCCAGAGAGCGACCGCTCCGCCCACATCCGAAACCACTTCCCTGCCCAAGGGCCCCAAACGCACGGGATCGTTGAAGCGGGCGAGGCGCAGGGACAGCTCCAGGGTCCTTCTCTCCCAATCGGAGAGCAGGTCCGCGTAGCCCCCGTCCACCAGGGATGAGCGCTTCAGGAGGGCATCGTTGGACAGCCCGTCGATGGTCTGCCAGCGGCTCAGTATGAGCCGGGCTTCCCGCTCCATGTTCACCAGGCGGAGCATGCCGGAGACGGTCGCCGCCGACGCGGCTATGGCCACGACGCTCACGGCGGCCGCCAAAAAAAGGGATACGGGAAGCTTTCCGCTTGCCCCGCCGACGATACGGGGTATACTCCTACCATGCGCCACGGCAATGATAGTACCACCATTTATCGCTTCGCGGCGGTCTTTTTTCTCGGCCTTGTGTTTCTCCCGGCCTGCGGGGCGCGGCGGAAGGACCAGCAGGTGGTTCTGCGGGTATGGGACTTCAAGTACGGGGAGCCCGCCATGGGCGACCTGATGCGGGAAATAGACCGGGCCTTCGAGGCGCGTCATCCCTCCGTCCGTATAGAGCACCGCGCCCTTTCCGACGTGGACGACGACTTGGTGCTGGCCGCGGCGGTCGCCGCCAACGCCGCGCCCGACATCGCCATGGTGCATTCCGGGCCGGAACTGTTCGCGCTGGAAAACCATTTCGTCGCCCTGGACGCTTATCTTGGGGATCTGGCCGCGGAGATCCGGCCCGCCGCCCTGGACGCCTGCCGGGGGAGCGACGGAGCCCTCAGGGCCCTGCCCCTGACGAGCCAGGGCTTCGGCTGGTACTACAACAAGCGCCTTTTCGCGGCGGCGGGCTTGGATCCCCGCCGGGCGCCGGATACCTGGGATGCCCTGTTGGCCGCCTGCGACCGTCTGACTGCGGCGGGCATACTTCCCATCGCCTGGGGAAACAACCCTCCCCACGGCACCGATTGGCTCCGCCGCGGCCTCTTTTCCGCCTACCTCCCCCGGGAGGAGGCGGAGCGCCTGTTCGCCGACGGCTCCTTCGTGGAGGACGGGCGGTTCCGGCGCATCTCGGGCCTCATACGGGAACTGCGGGACCGGGGCTATCTGGACGGCCCCGGAGCCTACCGCGACCACATACGGGGCGCCGGAACCCTGTTCGCCTCGGGCGGGGCCGCCCTCTATTACGGCCTATTCTCCGATATTTCCAATTGGAAGGAATTTTCCGATGCCCTGGGGCCGGAGAACCTGGGCTTCTTCGGAACCGTCGCCCCGGCGGACGCCCCGTACCCGCACCGGACCGCCCTGCAGGATGCGGGAATCGCCTACGCGGTTTTATCTTCCAGCCCCAACCGGGAAATCGCTTTCAAGTACATCGCCTCCTACCTGGAGGCGGCGACCGCCGCCGCCTTGGTTGAACGGCTGGGCGCCTTGGTTCCCCTGCTCACCCTCGAGTATCCCGTCGCCCGCTACCCCGTACTGCCGTCGGTGCTCGAGGCCACGGGCGAAGGGGGCTACGATATCGAGCTGCTCTATCCGGGCCTCTACATAAAGGAAGCCCTTTTCCGGTACGACGAGCTGTTCTACAGCACCCGGGAGATCGGCACGGAGGCCTATTTCGACGCCCTGAGGCGGGCGGCGGAGCGGCGGGGGGCGCGCTGAGGCAGGATTCGGGAGAAAGAGCAGGAATTGAGAGTATACAGAATTCGTAAGCCGGCGGGAAAATAGGACAACTTTCGCAAAAGGAGTTGTTCTATGATGAAGAGTACCAAGTTGCTGATTGCCGGGACCTTGGCGGCCCTGGCCCTTTCGCAGGGAACCGTCTTCGCCTCCGGGAGCAAGGACGCCGAAGGCGCCAAGCAGGTGACTCTCACGGTGTGGGACTTCAAGTACGGGGATCCCCGGACCGGCGCGGTCATGAAGAAGATCGACGACGCCTTCATGGCGGCCAATCCCGACATCGTGATCAAGCACGTGGCCCAGCCCGAGGAGAACTACTATCAGATGATGGGCACCGCCGCAGCCTCCCGCAGCGGTCCGGACATCGGCCTCTTCCATGTGGGGGCCAAGCATCAGGACTTCCAAGACTACCTGGTGGACCTCTCAAAGCAATCCGCCGCCGCCAAGGGCAAGTTCACCGAAGCCTCGGTGGCCAAGAGCTCCGACTCCTCGGGCAAGATCTGGAAGATCTACCCCATGACCATGCAGGGCATGGGCATCTACTACAATAAGGCCGCCTTCCGGAAGGCCGGGCTCGACCCCGAAAAGGCGCCCAAGACCGGCGCCGAATTCCTGGCCGCCTGCGAGAAGCTCCAGGCCGCGGGCATACCCCCCGTGCTCGCCGGGCAGACCTTCACGGTGGACTTCCTGCTCCGCTGCTTCGTGGCCAACATCTTCGGCGACAAGGTCGCCCGCATCGGCACCCCCGACGCGTCCTTCGACAATCCGGGCTTCATCGCAGCTACGGAGTACGTTAAGACCCTGGTCGCCAAGGGCTACCTCGATCCCGCCGGAAAGGACCGCCCCTACTTCATGGACTCCATCGACATGTTCGCCGCCGGCAAGGGCGGGTTCTTCGTGGGGCTCCTCTCCGACGTGGCCCACTGGAAGAGCTTCGGAGACGGGATCGGCAAGGCCGAGGTCGGCTACATGCCCACGATCAACCTTCCCGAGATATCCCGGAAGGACGTCCAGGTC
>CAYUPG010000205.1:0-5394 GCA_964446515.1 uncultured Treponema sp. | reverse complement strand
GACGGCTGTCCGCGGCCAGGACCAGCATGGGCAACGATCTCAATCTCCAGGTCATCACCGCGGTGGTCCTGGGCGGCACCTCCACCATGGGCGGGGTCGGCAGCGTGGCCGGCACCTTCCTCGGGGTGCTCATCATCGGCGTCCTGCGCAAGGGCTATACGCTGATCAACTTCAGCGGCAACATCTTCAACTTCACCCTGGGCGTTCTGCTCATCGCGGCGCTCATAGTCTTCGCGGTCCTGGAGCGGAAGCGGAGCGGAAAGAAGAAGAGCTGCTGAGGATTCCCATGACCATCAGGGCTAAGCTGTCCTTCATGGCGGCGCTGGTCGCCGCGGGGCTCTTCGCGGGCCTCGCGGTGCAGTACCGCACCGACCGCACAGTCTCGGGCCTTAGGGAGCTGCGGCTCCGGGGCGAGCGGGTGCTCGCCCGCCACCATGCCGCATCCGCGGCCGCCGCGGCCCTGCTCCATGCCGACGCTCCCCTGGCCGAGCTCTATGGACGCTGGTCCCGGGCCGTGGACGCCTTCGACGCGGAATCTGAGGCGTTCCTCTCCGACGGGGCCTTCCGCTACCTGCCTCGGGCGGTGCGCGCCTCCCTGGGGCCCGCGGACGTGGGCCGGCGGTCCGTGATCTCCGAGCTGCGCAACGCGGACGCGGCGCTCCGCTACCTCGCGGACTACGGAGGTCTCGGGGAAGCGCGGAAGCGGGGCCTGGGTCCCATGCTGCGGAGTCTCGAATCGGAGGCGGAACTGGCCTCCATCGTGCTTCCCAAGCTGCGCACCGCCGCGGATCTGCTCGAGGATGCGGAGCGCAAATCCTCGGTCTTCCTATCCGGGGAGCTCGAAGGACTCATCGCGGCCCTGGAGCGGGAAGCGGCCGCAAAGACGCGGTTCTACACCCTGTTGTCCTACGGCTCGATAGGCGGTCTTGCGGCTATCCTTGTGTTCGCCATGGCGCTCTTCGGCAAGGGGCTCGGGGCGCGGATAGGTATTCTTGAGCAGGCCTTCAGGAAGGTGAGGGATCGGGACCTGACGGTCCAGTTCGAAGACTCGGGCAGGGACGAGCTGGGCCGGCTCTCGGACAATATCCAGGCCGTGGTTTCCGAGCTTCGCGGCTTCTTCGCGGAGATACTCGGGGCGGTGGCGAAGGTGGACGAGCTCAAGGAAGCCCTGGCCGCCGGCACGACGGAATCCGCCGCATCCCTCGGCCAGATTTCCGGCAACATCGCCTCGCTGAATCTGCTCCTGGAGGATCTGTCCGGCCGCATGACCGCCGTCGCCGATTCCGTGGGGCGCATCACCGGCCAGACGGCGGACCTCAGCCGGGAGCTGGACAGCCAGATGGATGCCATAGGCCGCAGCGTCCAAGCAGCCCGCCGCATGGACGGTTCCATCAAGACCGTGGCTGATTTGGTTGCCGAGCGGAAGGCCGCCGCGGAAGGCTTCGTCGTGCAGGTCCGCTCGGGGCAGGAGACCATGGAGGGGCTCCGGCAGGACATGACCGCGATACTCGCCGAGTTGTCCCGGGTGCACGAGATCATCGGGATGATCGATGAAATCTCCGACCGAACAAACATACTGTCCATAAACGCGGCCATCGAATCGGCCCATGCGGGAGCGCAGGGCGCCGGCTTCGCCGTGGTGGCGGGGGAGATCGGGCGTTTGGCCGAATCCACCGCCGAAAATTCGAAGGCCATCGGACAGGCCCTGGAATCCATCGTCGAGAAGATATCCCGCGCCGGGGAAGCTACGGGCAGGCAATACGAGGGCATGCGGGCCATAGGTTCGGAGTCCGAGCTGCTTGCGGCATCCTTGGACGAAATCGGCAGGCGCGCACGGGAGCTGGAGGCGGGGGGCGCTGAAGTCTACAGGGCCGCTTCCGACGTGGAGTCCTCCGCCGAGGCCATCCGCGACCGGGCGGGAGCCGTACGCTCGGAGGCCGAGGCCATAGGAAGTTCGGTGGAGATCGGCGCCGAAGCTTCGCGGCGGGCGGCCCAGGGCATTGCGGAGATCGGCCGCGGGGCGGACGAGATCGCCCTGTCCCTTTCGGAGATCAGCGCTTCGTCGAACGAAAGCAAGGAGCGGGTGGAGAAGCTGGGCGGCGTCGTTGCCGTCTATACCATTTAGCCGCTAGACGACCACCAGCTGCACGCCTTTTTCCCGCAGCGCCTCGGCGACCGCGGGATCGGCGTCGGCGGTGGTGATTATGGTGGAGACCTTTTCGGCGGGGCAGAGGGTTAGGCTGCCGACCTTTCCGAACTTGGAGCCGTCCGCAAGGATGACCAGCTCCTGGGCGTGGGATATCATGGCCCGCTCCACCTGGATCAGCAGGGGCTCGGAGTTGGTGATCGCCGCGGCGGTGATGCCCTCTATGCCCATGAAGGCCCGGACCGCGTGGTAGTTGGCGAAGGGGTCGGGGCTCAGGTTGTTCAGGATGAGCAGGGAATTCGGATTGACCGTCCCTTCCGGCAGTATGACGGTGCATCGGGAATGGCGGATCAGGTGCTCCGCGATGGCGAAGGAGTTCGTCACCACGTTCACCGCCAGGGAGGAAAGAAACTCGACCATGTGGTAGGTGGTGGAGCCTCCGTCTATAAAGATGGTGTCCCCGTCCCTGACCATGGCGGCCGCGCGCTTGGCGATCCTCCGCTTCTTTTCCCGGTTCACGGAGATGCGGCTGTCCAGGGACGGCTCTCCCTGCGGGGCGCCTTCCCGGGAACGCAGCTGCTCCACACCGCCGCGGACGCGCCTGAGCAGGCCCTCCTGCTCCATCTCAATGAACATGCGCCGTATGGTCGCTTCGGACGAACCGGTGGCCTCCACGATGTCGTGGATGGTCACGAAGGTGTGCAGGTCCAGCAGCCGGAGTATGGTCTCCTTCCGTTCGCGTTCGAGCATACGGAATACTACCATGTTAGGTTTCGTCTGGGAAGCCGGAAACCATGCCGCGCAGCCTGGCCAGGTTCTCTTCCCGCCCCGCCTCGGGAGAAAAGAGGGAGGAGGTGCCCGCCACCAGTATGTCCGCACCCGCGGCGATCATGGCGGGGATGTTCGCCCAGCTCACGTTGCCGTCCACCTCGATCAGGGCCGGGAGCCCTTCGCCGTCCAGGTGGCGGCGGAGCTCCTCTATCTTCTTCAGCGCCGATGGGATGAGCTTCTGCCCCGCGTAGCCGGGATTCACCGTCATGACGCAGACGAAGTCCACCTCCGGAAGCAGGTACTTGAGGTTCTCCAAGGGCGTGGCGGGATCGATGGCGATGCCGGGCTTCGCCCCGTGGCCGCGTATCAGCGAGATCGTCCTGAGGGGGTGGTAGGAAACCTCCGGGTGGAAGCAGAGCAGGGGCGTGCCGAAGGAGGCGAAGAGCGGCACGTAGGCGTCCACGTCCTCTATCATGAGGTGTATGTCCAGGGGTATGCTGGAGCCCTGGACCAGCTTCGCGCAGAAGTCGGGGCCGAGCGTGAAGTTCGGGACATAGTGCCCGTCCATGATATCCACGTGCAGGAGCGGTATTCCGCCCGATTCGAAGGTCTTGAGCTCCCGTTCCAGGTTAAGAAAATCCGCGCACATGATGGAGGGCGCGATCTGTATGCTTCTGCGTTGGGTAGTCATGCTTGCATCATCCTTTCAGGTAGTATACCCTATTTTCAAAATATTTCAATCAAAAACAATCATCAAGTATTGAAAAAAACTGATTATTGGGTGATAATGAGTGAAGTAAGGGGATGGTATGGAACTGCAACTAGGCGTCAAGAGCGATCCCGTAGAGTATCGGTACTCCTATCCGTGGCTGTTCTCCCTCATGCGGGAGCTGGATATTCCCAATCTTCAGCTGGGCAGCTTCTTTGAGCTCTATTCCTTGCCGGACGATTATTTTCTGGAGCTCCGGGAAACCGCGGCGGCCTATGGGGTGCGCATACGGAGCGTGTTCACCGCCCACCGGGAGCTGGGGGGCTTCTTCGCCGCCGATTACCGCTTCGAGGCCCTTGCCCGTGCCAAGTACGAGCGGCTGATCCAGGTTGCCGCCCTGCTGGGGGCGGACTATGCGGGATCGAACCCGGGTGCCGTCTACCGCGACCGCCTGGACTCCAAGCCCGCGGGCCTCGAGCGCTATCGGAGCCACATGCAGGAACTGAGCTTCCTGGCGAAGGAACTCGGCCTGCGGGGACTTACGGTGGAGCCCATGAGCTGTCTGGCGGAACCGCCCTCCACGCCCGCCGAGATCGACGCCCTGATGGGGTCCCTGCGGAGCCACCATGCGGAGCACCCGGATGCCACCGTGCCTGTCTTCCTCTGCGGGGACGTCTCCCACGGCGTGGCCGACGCGTCGGGGCGGGTGGTCCACGGAAACATGGAGCTCTTCGAGCACGGCATTCCCTGGATGTGCGAGTTCCACTTCAAGAACACCGACGCCCGGTTCGGCTCCACCTTCGGCTTCGGAAGCGAGGAGCGCCGCAAGGGCATCGTGGACGTGGACAACGTGGTGGAGACCGCCTACAGGCGCGCCGAGGACTGGCCTGTGTCCGAGGTGGTGGGGTACCTGGAGATCGGCGGGCCTAAGCTCGGCCGGGATTACTCGGACCACCTGCTGGAAGAACAGCTGCGCTCGTCCCTGCTCTACCTCAGGGAGCGCCTTCTCGTCCCGACGGCCTGACCGGCCGCCGCGCCGCTTCCGGCGCGGGGCGCTCCATCAGGCCTTCGCGAACTTTTTCTCCAGGGTTACCTGGTTCCCTTTTTCGTTGTAGCTCACCCGATCGAAGGCCGCCAGGGTCATGAAGAGGCCTCGGCCGTGCTCCAGGAGCTCCGGCCCCGGAGCCGCCGCGGCCCGCAGGAACTTGCGGTGGTCGAAGCCCGGGCCGCAGTCGGTGACCCGGAACAGGGCCCGCTCCGACGTGACCGAGTACTCCACCACCACCCTGCGGCTCCGGTACTTGGGGTCTTCCTTCCGCTTCTGGAGGAATTCGAAATAGCTGCGGTCCCGCTGCGCCCGGGTCTTCTCCTCGAAATTGATCTCCAGGTTCCCGTGCTCTATGGCGTTCAGGACGATCTCCCGCAGGCACACCCGCAGGAAGTTCGCGTCTTCCTGGCCCACGTAGCGGGGCAGGCGGGCGCAGGCCTGGAGGCACACCTCGTCCGCGGCCGAGAGGGCGCTCTCGATGTCGTAGCGCTCCCTTCCCTCCACGAAGGCCGCGGCCAGGGAATCCGCCTTTTCAGGTATGACCCGGACCAGGATCTCATGCTCCCCGGCGGAGCGTATGTGCTCCATCCGCAGGGTGCAGGAGGTGAATTCGCCGATGGGGCTGCGGACCTGGGCCGCCAGCTCCAGGGGGGCGCCGGTCAGGCGCAGCCGCTGGAGGGCCCGGTCGAAGCGCTCGGAGAGGGCGATGCGCTCCCGCTT
>CAYUPG010000204.1:0-5448 GCA_964446515.1 uncultured Treponema sp. | reverse complement strand
GGCCGTCCGGTCCATCGCTCCTGAGGGCGTCCACCACCCTGCAGCCGCAGCGCACTTCCACTCCGGCGGCGGCGAGGAGCTCGTCGTAGAGCAGGACCAGCTCCTCCGGGCGGAAGGGTATCCAGCGCTGCTCCGCCCGGCGCCAGTACTCCTCGGTCACCTGGGGGCCCAGGGCGCCGCGCCCGTGCAGGGCTTCCACCAGCTCCAGGGCGATGCCCCCCGCGACGCAGCGCTCGCCGTCCGACATGGGGGCGAAGGAGCTGACGCAGCCCGCGGTGCCCATGCCGCCGGGGCGGGTTCCCGCCTCCAGCAGCAGCACCCGGCGGCCCCTCCGCCCTGCGGCAAGGGCCGCGGCGCAGCCGGCCGGACCGGCCCCCGCGACGATGAGATCCCAGTTTCCTTCAATCGGCAGTTCGGCGGCGTAGCGCATCGCAGGCTCCTTAGGCATGTATCCGCTCCAGAGTGCAGGGCAGCCGGATTTCGATGCCGGCCTGCTTCCAGATGAGGGCTTCGGGCTCCCGTATCTTGCGGGACAGAAGCTCCCCCGCCACGTAGCCCATGTCGTACACCGAAGATTTTGCCGCCAGGGAGAAGCGGTGCCGGTTGCGCATGGCATAGTCCTCGAAGCCCGCCAGGGGGGTGTCCGCGTGCTCGGGATGCCGGGCCAGGAGATCCACCAGGCCGTTCCCGAGGCTCGAATTGATGGTGAAGAAGGCATCCGTGTCAGGCCGGGAAAAGGCAATGGACTCCAGCAGTTCGTAGTTGGCGTGGGTTATGCGGTCCGCCTCCACCCGCACGATCAGGTCTTCCCCGTCCCGTATGCCCCGCTCGGCGCAGGCATCGACGAAGGCCCGTTCCCGCTCTCCGCTGGCGAGGCTGTAGTCGCTGGACACGCAGAGGGGCCTGCGGCAGCCCAGGTCAAGGAGGCTCCGGACCAGCTCCCGGGAGTAGCGGTAGTTCTCCGCGGAAACCAGCGGCGTCCTGCGGCACTCCAGGCCCCGGTCGAAGAGGATGTAGGGGAGCCCCGTCTTTTCCAGGTGATCCACCACGACGGCGTTGTTGCGCTCGTAGTCGTCTCTGGTCCAGTAGGGGACCGAGATGGGGATGTAGACGAAGCCCTCTATGCCCTTGGCGGTCAAATCTTCTATATACCGCAGGGCTTTTTCCACCTGGCCGTCGCTGTGCCCCACGACCTGGTGAAAGCCGAATTCCAGCAGGGCGTCCTCCATGGCCTTAACCACGGCGCTCCAGAACACCGAGACCGTGGTGTCGAAGGCCACGACCCCGACGAGGCCGGGGGCCGCGCGCTCGGTCCGGAGCACCGCCTCCGGCCGCTCCTCCGGCTTGGTGACGTAGGTTCCGCTCTTGGGTATGCGCTTCACCAGGCCCTCTTCCACCAGGAGCGCCAGGGCCCGGTCGACCGTGACGGCGGTGGTGTCGAATTCCGCAGAAAAGTCCCGGGAGCCGGGCAGGCGGGAGCCCGCGGGATACAGTCCCTCCAGGATGCGCCGCTTGATAGTATCCCTAAGAGTCTCGTACAGGTATTCCATTCCTCACTCCCCCATTCACTCTACCATGGTATATGATAATCTGCAATATATCAGATTGAAAATAATTTGACATATAACATCTTCTGATATATTGTAGAGGCATGTCAGACGTAGTTAAAGGTAGGTCAGTGCAGAGGAGCCCCCGGTCCCCGGCCTCTTCCCTCAGGGACCATCCCCTGCTGTACCTCATGGTTTTGCCCGGGGTAGCCTTCTTCCTGCTGTTCAAGATAGTACCGGGACTGGGGGCGGTCATAGCCTTCCAGGACTTCAATATCTTCAAGGGACTGTTCAGGAGCGAGTGGGTGGGCTTGGACAACTTCCGCGCCCTCCTATCCTATTCGGATTTTCCTCGCATATTCCGGAACAGCCTGACCATAGGCATCCTCAAGATCATCTTCACCTTTCCGGCGCCGGTGATCCTGGCCCTGCTGCTGAACGAATTGCGGCCCGGAGCCTTCAAGAAGCTGAGCCAGACGGCGCTGTACCTCCCGCACTTCCTGAGCTGGGTGGTGGTGAGCCAGCTGTTCATCAATATCCTCTCCCCCCAGGGCGGGGCGGTCAACAGCATCATCGCCCTCTTCGGCGGCAAGGAAATTTTCTTCATGGCCCAGGAAAAGTGGTTCCGGCCCATCTTCATCATCTCATCCATCTGGAAGGAATCGGGCTACGAGTCGATCATCTACCTTGCGGCCCTGGCGGCCATCCCCACGGAGCTCTACGAGTCGGCGGCGATAGACGGAGCCGGCAGGCTGCAGCAGCTCGCGCGCATCACCCTGCCGTCCCTGCTGCCCACCATCGTGGTGGTCTTCCTGCTGCGGACCGGCAACTTCCTCGAGGTCGGCTTCGATCAGATCTGGACCCTGGCGAATCCCCTGGTCTGGTCGGTGGCGGACGTATTCGACACCTACGTGTACCGCGTGGGGGTGCTGGGCGGCGCCTACAGCATGAGCACCGCGGTGAGCATGTTCAAATCGGCCATAAGCTTGACCTTCCTCATGGGGGGCAACTACATCGCCAAGCGGGCGACCGGAAGGGGATTGTTCTGATGGCGGACAACAAGCGCAGGCGGGCGAATTCCGCCTTCTTCAAGGCCTACGGAAAGTTCGGCGCGACGCCGATGGAAGTGGGCATCGTGTATTTTCTGCTCGCCGCGGCGACGGCGGCGGTGCTGCTGCCCTTCTTTCACGAGATAGCCAAGTCCTTCAGCCACCCCAACGAGGTGGAGGCCGGAAGGGTCCTCCTCTTTCCCCGCCGGGCGACCCTGGGGAACTACCGCTACTTCCTGCGGCCGGAGTTCAGCGCCCTGCCCCGGGCCTTCCTCAACAACCTGCTGATCACCTCCTTCGGCACCCTCTGGTCCGTGTTCTTCACCGCCCTGACCGCCTTTCCCGTGTCCCGGCCCCGGAAGGAATTTCCCTTGGGCAAGGGCGTCATGGCCCTGGTGCTGTTTGCCATAGTATTCGCGCCCCCCATGATTCCCTACTTTCTCGCGGTCCGCTCCTACGGCCTCATCGATTCGTGGTGGGCCCTCTTTTTGCCCCACACGGTGCTGCCCTTCAACATGATACTGGTGGTTTCCTACTACCGGGGGCTTCCGGAGGAGCTGTTCGAGGCCTGCCGCATCGACGGGGGCGGGGACCTCAGGATGGCCTTCCGCATCGCCATGCCCCTCTCCAAGCCCATACTGGCGACCGTGGGCATCTATACCGCGGTGGTGTTCTGGAACATGTTCCTGCACCCCCTGCTCTTCATCCGCACCCAGGACCTCATGCCCCTGCAGGTGTTCGTCCGGTCCATACTGGCGGACGCCGCGGACCTGGCGGGCCAGGACGCGGGGCTCAACATCTTCTCCAACAGCCAGTCCTCGAAGAGCGCCCTGGTCATGCTCACCACGGCGCCCATCGTGCTGGTCTATCCCTTCATGCAGCGTCATTTCATCAAGGGGTCCCTTTCGGGCGCCCTGAAATCCTAAGGAGGTACGTATGAATATCCATGCCGGAAAACGCGCTATGACGGCGGCGCTCGCCCTTGTCCTGACCGCGGGGCTTTGGGCGGCGGGCTCAAAAGACGCCGGGTCGTCCGTCGGGGCGGCCGCCCCCTCCGCCGAGCCCTACCGCTTCCGCTTCGCCTATGGTCCGTGGGATGCGGGCAGGGGCAAGGTGGAGCTCAAGGACCAGCCGGGGAACCCCTACTTCCAGTGGGTGGAGCAGCGCCTGGGCGTGGTGCCCCTGACGGAGTCCTGGGAATGGCAGGGAGGCTCCGGCTACGTGCAGAGCCTCCGCCTGGCCCTGGCATCGGGCGAGAAGTTCGAGGCCATCAGGCCCTGGGACATGCAGCTGACCCAGGAGCTCATCGATTCGGGCATCGCCGTACCCCTGGACGATCTTCTGGACAAGTACGCCCCCACCGTAAAAGCCGCCTTCAGCAAGGAGCAGTGGGACATGGTCCGCGCCGCGGGGAAGGGCAAGATCTACTATCTGCCCCAGTACGGCCATATCCCCGGGCTGCGGGCGGGTCTGGTGCGCAAGGACTGGCTCAAGCGGGCGGGCATCGACAAGGTGCCGGAGACCAGGCAGGAGTACGTGGCGATGCTCAGGGCCTTCAAGGCCAAGGACGCCAACGGCAACGGAGACCCCGCCGACGAGTTCCCCGTCTCCGGGCGGGAGATGCTGCGCTGGTTCGACGACCTCTTCGTCATGCACGGCGTGGTCATGTACGAAGGCCACCCCCAGTGGAAGTGGAACGCCGCCAAGGGCATCTTCGAATCCCAGCAGGTGTCCGACGACATGAAGGATGCCGTCGCCTTCATCCGCGAGCTCTACGCCGAGGGCCTCATGGACAACGTGATGCCCGTTCAGAAGTCCGCCGACTGGCAGGCCAAGATAAGCTCCGACAAGGTGGGAACCTACTTCCACCTCCTGGGCGAGGTCGCTTCCTATTCCAAGTTCGCGGCGGACAGGGCGGACAAGGATGAGTCGGGCTTGTCCTACTGGGACGTCATGCCCATGCCTCCCCAGGTGGAGGGCAAGCCCCGGTACAAGAACGTCTATCCCGTGGTCCAGGAACCGACCCTCATGATAACCAAGTACGCCAAGGATCCGGCGGCCATCATGAAGTGGTTCGAATTCAGCTCCACCCAGGAAGGCCAGATCTTCAAGGATCTGGGCATAGAAGGAAAGGACTATGTGCGCGAAGGAAATACCTTCAAGGTCCTCAATCCCCTGCCGGCGGCCCAGCTGCGCTTCCTCCTGGGCTACACCGCCTACGTTCCCGATGTCGTGCGCAGCACCGCCCTCGGACCGGCGAAGGTCGCCATGATAGATAAGGTGAAGGCCGCGGGCGTACAGGATCTGGAGGCCTACAACCTGCCGCCCGCAACCTACAAGGGCTTCGAGGATTATGCTCCTGCGACCGCAAAGCTGTACCGGGAATACGTGTCCAAGATGATCATCGGGGCCCTCCCCATGTCCGCCTGGGACGACTACGTCAAGGAGTGGTACGCCAAGGGCGGACAGACCGTTACGGAACGGGCCACCCAGTGGTACAAGGGCATCAAAGGCATCAAGTAAGGAATCCTCTTCCGCGGCGGCCGTCTCTCGGGATGGGCCGCCGCGTCCAACCGGAGCGCAAGCACATGGCCAACATCGCGTTTTTTCAGAACCGCCTGGGACGGACGGACGGCGTCTCCCTCGAGGTGGATAAGTGGCGTTCCGTCTTGCGGGACCGGATGGGGCACCGGGTGCTCTACTGCTCGGGCAACGACGATGTCCCGGGGAACTACGTCATCCCGGAGCTCTACGCCCAGCATCCGACGACGTGGAAGATACTGCGGAACGGAACGGTGGAATTCGCCGACTACGAGCGGGAAGCGGACCTGGAGCGGGACATCTACGACCAC
>CAYUPG010000203.1:0-5460 GCA_964446515.1 uncultured Treponema sp. | reverse complement strand
GAAGCGCTTGGACTCGGCGCCCCGCTCCTATTCGGGCACAGCCTGGGCGGGCACATCGCCATGCAGGCTCTTGCCGGCGGACTTGATGCGCGGGGACTCTTCCTCCTGGGAACCCCGCCCTTGGGCACGCCGCCCGACTATGCCGCCGCCTTCAACCTTGCGGCCGCCGGCGATTGGATATTCCGGGACAAGCTCTCGCCCGCGGAGATAGAGCGCACCGCTGCATCCTGCATGCCCCCGGGCATTTCCGCCCCGGCGGAACTCCGGCGGGCCATCGCCGAGACGGATCCGCGGGCGCGCTTGGAGCTCGGGGCTTCAATGGGACGGGACAGTCTCCACGACGAGGCCGGATTCCTATCCGCCTGGGACAGACCGGTAGCCGTTGCCGTCGGCCGGCACGACACCTTCATCAACCTTTCCTATATCGAAGCCCTGTCCATCCCGACCTTGTGGCGTGGGGCGATCCAGCGGCCCGCGGACGCCGGACATTGCCCGCAGATAGATCAGCCGGATATGCTCGCGGCCATGCTGGCGGATTTCTTGGACGAAGCGGCACGGTGAGGGATGCAAGGCGGCCATATGTACGGAATGTCCGCCTACAAGGATCCCGTCCTGATTTCACGGGCGGGGCAGGAGTTCCTGTACTGCGCCGAACGCCCCGGGGCGGGACCCGTTCTCCTGCGGACCTATGGCAACGCCGGCCTTGCGGCGGCAGAATACGGGCTGATCGGAAACGGGGCGCCCGAAGAAGTGCTGTGCCCGGTCGAAGCTCCGGCTCCCTCCGCTCCCGGACTGCTGGCGCTGGAACATTGTCAAGGCAGCACCCTCCATAGCAGCCTAGGATCCGGGCCCCTGAATCTTCAGGAAACCCGCGGCATCGGATCGGCCATAGCGAAGGCCCTGGGCAAACTGCACAACGCCGGCATCCTCCACCTCGCATTGACTCCCAAGAACATACTTATCTCTTCCGCCGCAGCGCGCGGGGCCGCTACGGAATTGCGGCTCACCGGCTTGGGGCATGGCCGAAGACTGTATTCCGCCGATGGGACTATCGAGCCCGACGACTATCCGGTCGAGTTCCTCGAATATCTGGCGCCGGAGCTTTACCATTCCCGCAGCGGAAGGGTCGGACCGGCCTGCGATTACTTCTCCCTCGGGACGATTTTGTACCGCATGCTCACAGGCCTTCCTGCAAACCCGGCGGCGTCGGTTCCCGGCACCGGACCCCGGGACTATTCGGCGCCTCCGGAGGCGCGCTTGATCAACCCGAAGGTTCCGGCGGCGCTGTCCGATCTGGTGACGCGGCTGCTTGACCCGGACCCCACGGGCAGACCGGCCGGCGCCGGGACCATCATCGGCATTCTTGAGCATCCAATCGGGAAGCGGAGCACGCGCGTTAAGCCGACGGCTGCGGATGGTCCATCCGGAAGGAACAAAGAACAGGCTCGGCTGCTGCACGCTCTGGATTCGACGGCGGCGGGAAGCTCGGATTTCCTCATGGTTGCCGGAAGCTCCGGAATCGGCAAGACCTTCCTCGTATCCCGCATTCTCTCGCAGGCGTCGGACCGCATCGGCCTAGGACCGCTGTACGGAAAATTCGAAATGGATTCTCAGATTCCGTACCTGGCCTATTCTCAGGCCATGGCCGGCTTGGGCAACGAGGTCCTGCGGCTGCCTATTGATGAGGCCGATTCTTTCCGGAAACAGGCCCGGGAGGCCTTTTCCGATCTCCCCCAGGAGGCGATCGCGGCGTTTCCCGAGCTTTCGGCGCTGCTCGGCACCGCCGGCGTTGCCGCCGAAAAGAAAGGCGGCCCCTTCTTGGGAAGCACCGCTTCCAGCAAGGAGCGCCGCAACTTGATACAAGGATTGCTGGTCGACCTTATGGAGCTTTGCGCGGCCGCACGTCGTCCCGCGGTCCTCTTCATCGACGACCTGCAGTGGGCCGACCGGTCAAGCATGGAAATACTGATCAGGCTCGTCCGGGCTCGAATACCCGGACTCCTCGTCGTCTGCGCGTACAGGGACACCGAGATCTCCGGTATCGATGCTCACGCCGACGCCGTCTCCGAGCTTAGGGTCTTTGCAGGCAACTCGGGATGCCTCGACCTTGCGCCCCTAGGCGCGAGATCCCTTGGCGCCCTGGCGAAACGTCGCCTTCCGGGACTTGCTCCTGCGGAGGTCGCGGAACTCGGCCGTTTCCTCTTCGGCCGTACCGGCGGCAACCCCTTCTACTGCACTCAAATCATTGAGGAGCTTAAGGCGAGTCGGCATCTGCGCTTCGACCATATCGACGAGCGGTGGAGCTACCATCAGACACCCCAAGCCGCCGGGGTTCCCGTCGCCCCGGATGCGGTTAGATTCCTCGTGGAAAGGATGAAGAAGGTCTCGGCCCTTCAGCGCAGCGTCCTTGCAGCGGCGGCATGTTCGGGAAGATCAATACTCCCCGGCCTCATAGCCGAAGCGCTCGGGGTCTCCGAAGGGGTCGCGGTCGAGGCGGCGGAAGCATTAGCCGGACAGGGATTCTTCTCCCGATCGATCCAGGACGGAAGGCTCCGCTTCTCCCACGACAACGTGCGCCACGCCGCCCATGGAATGGCGGAGGCTCAGGAGGAGGCGAGTCTGCATCTGCGCCTTGGTCGCCTGCTTCGTTCCCGTTCCGAGCCGTTGACCCCCGACGAGCTCTTCGATGCCGCGGAGCACGGAAACGAAGGTTCCGCGCTGACCACGGATAGGGATGAGCTTTTTCAGATAGCCGCCGTCGATCTGTCGGCCGCCGGCAAGGCGAAGGAGTCCGGAGCCTTCTCTGCGGCCTACCGATACATTCTAGCAGCACTTGCCTGCGTTCCATCCGACGCCTGGGAAGACCGCTACGACCTGATGCTCGCGCTGCATCGGGAGGCGGCGGAGACCGCGTTCCTTTCGGGCGACCATAGCGGCATGGAGGTATTCATAAGCGCCGGGCTGGAAAAATGCCGAAACCTTTTTGAAGAATTGCCCTTCGCCGAGATCCGCATCAATGCGTACATGGCGCGTTTTCAGATGGCCGAAATCGTCGACCTCTATGTGCGGACCCTGCGGCGTCTGGGCTTCAAGCTCGTGCAAGGTTCGGACGGCGCCGGTCTCGGCATTGACGCGTCGCTGACCCGGGGACTGCTGGCGATTTTCGGCCTCAAACGCTTTTCTCGTCCGCAGAACACCGACCGGCGATCCCTCGCGGCCCTGCGCATCATGTCCACCGGCTTCAGCGCAGTGTATTTAGCGGACAGGAGCGTCTACGCCATGGCCTGCTCGGCGATGCTCCGCCTTACGCTGCGCTGCGGCGATTCTCCCTGGACCGCCTTCGCCCTCGTCGCCTACGCGTCTTCCATCACCTTTTCTCCCGGCAGAATCAAGGGAGCAGTATTGCTGGCCGATTTCGCCCTGGAGTCTGCCCGCCGCAACAAACTCGCCTCTCTGCAGGCCCGGCTCAACGCGGTCGCCTACCTCTTCGTAAAGCCCTGGGCCGACGGCTTCCTTGAGGCCCTCGCTCCCCTCCGGGAGGGATTTTCCGCAGGCCTGAAGTACGGCGATTACGACAACGCCGGACTGTGCTGCACCGTCTACTGTTCCTACAACATTCTGTACGGACCGAACCTGCCGACCGCCGAACGTGAGGCTGCGGAATACGAGCGGATACTGGTGGAGCTTCGGCAGGACCGGTCGATCGCCGCCGTACGGCGCCACCGGCAGCTTGCGCTCAATCTGCTCGGCCGCTCCCTGGGCCCGGGGCCGGTAGATTTCAGCGGTCCATGCTTCGACGAAAGGACGATGGGACCTATGCTCGAGGCCGCGGCCGATTCCAGCGGCTCCGTGTCGTACCGTTGCTACATGCTGTTCCTGGCCTATCTCTTCGGCGACTACGAACGCGCGGTACGTCTCGGCGAGTCGATCGCTCCCAAGGCCGAAGCCGTCGGCAATCAGGCAGCCATTATCGGGCTATACCTGCTCTTTTATCCCCTGAGCCTGGCAGCCTCCCGGCACGCGAAGACGGCTTCCGGCAAGGTACGGATACCCCGCGCCGCCGAGGCGTGCCGTCTGCGCTTGCGGCGGCTTTCGGCCGCCGCCCCGAAGGCCTACGGCCCATGGAACGACTTGGTGGAAGCTGAGTTCGCTTCGGAGGAAGGCGATCACGCGAAAGCGGAGCGGCTCTATTTCCGCGCAGTAGGGGGGGCGGATGAACTCGGCTACATGAGGGACCGGGCGCTTTTCCGGGAACGTTTGGCCTTGAGCTGCGAACGTTCCGGTAAAAGCGAGCTCGCGCGGCTGCATCTCCAGGAAGCCTGCGAGCTGTACCGGCAATGGGGAGCGGAAGCGAAGGTGCGCCGCCTGCAGGAAGACTATCCATGGCTGGAGAGCCTTGGAATTGCCCATACGGAGGATGGAAGCACGGACGCCCGCGCCCTTGAAGCTTTTGCGGACGCCCTCAAGCGCATCCGCGCGGCCGGGACGGAGGACAGCATAGCAGAGGCAGCGGCGGAAGGCGTCTTGAGAATTACGGGAGCGGATTTCGCGATCGTACTGATACGCCGTAGAGACGGCCCCGGCCTTGCGCTCCGCAGCCGGCTGCTGGATACGAAAGTCCGCACGGAACCGACGCCGGCCGAGGAAATCCCGGAACGCTTCTCCGCATACGCGCTGCATACCGGAAGGACCCTTGCGCTGGATGGACCGCAGGCCGACCCCGCCGTCCTATGCGTTCCGATCCGCCGGGCGGCTTCGTTCGCCGGCATACTCTATGCCGAGCATCGGGGCTGCGGCGGCGTCTTCACCCGACCGAAGATCGCGGCGGTCGAACAGTTGGGGGTACAGGCGTCGGAATCCTTCATGGAGCTGCTGCGCAGCAGGCTCGACTCGGCGGAAGAAGAGCTGAGACGGCAGGTGCTCCTTGCGGGAAAGCTGGCCGACCTCGGACGCCGTACCGTCGGCGTGGTGCATGAGCTGAACAACCCCAACCATGTGATAGGGCTCGGCGTCGATCGGATCGAAGCGGAGCTGCGCAAGCTCCTGGTCGAGCAGGAGGACGCGGGACTGCCTCCATCGATCCAAGGCCAAGCGGCGATAGAGGCGGCGCTGCGGGACATCCGAGCCGCATCGGGTCGGGTGGATGCGCTGATACGCGACATCAAGGAGATCGGGGGCGGCAAGCAGGAACTGACTCCGGCGGATATCAACGAAGCGGTCAAGGCGGGCGCGGCTATGGTCGGTGCGGACGGCCCCGGCCTGGTTCTCGACCTTGCGGACTCATTACCCCCGATCGCCGGCAATGTCCGCAAGCTGCAGCAGATCGTGATCAATCTGGCGGAGAATGGAATCCAAGCGAGCGTCCGATCCGGCACGCCGGTCCGCGTCGCCACCAGGAAGGAAAAAGGCCACGTCGTTCTTGAAGTGTCCGATGAGGGAGAAGGCATAGCGCCGGAACAT
>CAYUPG010000202.1:0-5484 GCA_964446515.1 uncultured Treponema sp. | reverse complement strand
GTGGTCTCCATGGCATTCTCCGCGGATGTGGACGTGCGGGGAAAGCTGCCCCAGATCCGGGAGCTCCTCAACGGCATAGCGGACCAGCTGCCCGAGGGCATAGACGGAGAACCGGTCATCTACATCATGGAGGCGGGGGCCTTCCTGCCCATCTTCTCCGTCCGGGTGGAGAGCGGCATGGACCTCGTCTCCCTGACGAGCTACCTGGAGGAGCGGGTGGAGCCCGCCCTGGCCAGAATCTCCGGCGTTTCCCGCATCAACCTGGTGGGGGGAGCCGAAAAGGAGGCCCGGGTGACGCTCCGCACCGCGGACCTGGAGGCCCGGGGGCTCTCCCCCCTGCAGATCTACGAGGCCCTGCGCTACAACAACCTCAACATACCCGCGGGCAAGGCGGTGTTCCGGGAGCGGGAGCTCTCCTTCACCTCCGCGGGGGCCTTCTCCAACCTGGAGGAGCTGGGGAGGACGGCGGTGGGCCACGCCGACGGATCGGTCATCTACCTGCGGGACGTGGCGGACGTGGGCCTGGCGGAGGCGGAGCGCGGCATACGCATCCGATCCGGGGGGCGGGACTACGTCATGCTGGATATCCTCAAGCGCGACGAGGGGAACACCGTCCGCATCGTGGAGGAGGCCAAGCGGATCCTGGATGAGATACGGGCGGAAAGCGGCGGCAGGGTGGACTACCGGGTGGTGAGCGACCAGAGCGAGACGACCCTCCGCTCCCTGGGCACGGTGGTGAACGCCGCGGCGACGGGGCTCCTGCTGACCATCGCGGTCATCCTCCTGGTGCTCCACCAGCTCCGGGCGACGGTCATCATCGCCCTCTCCATACCCCTTTCCATACTCTTCGCCATACTCGGCCTCTTCGCCACCGGTCGTTCCCTGAACCTTCTGTCCCTGTCCGGAATCACCGTGGCCATCGGCATGATCGTGGACAACTCCATCGTAGTCCTGGAGGCCACCCACCGGAAGTTCGTCGCCTCGGGGGACCGGGCGGCGGCGGCCCGGGAGGGCGCCGGGGAGCTGGGAGGGGCGGTGCTGGCATCCACCACCACCAGCATCTGCGTCTTCGCCCCCCTGCTCTTCCTCTCGGGCATCATCGGGGTCATCATGAACGACCTGTCGGCCACCATCGTGTTCGCCCTGGGGGCGAGCGCCCTCACGGCGGTGATGGTGGTGCCGTGGCTGGCCTCCCTGCTGCTGAAGAACGAAGGGGAACTCAGGCGGCCCGCCCCGCTGCGGCGGCTTGAGGCCGGCATAGACCGGACCTTCGAGCGCCTTGAGGGCGCCTACCGCAGGCTCCTGGCCGCGGCCCTCCAGCGCAAGGGCTTCTGCGTCGCCCTGGCCCTGTCCCTCCTGGCCGCCGCGGTGATACTCCTTTCCCTGCTGAAGGTGAGCTTCCTTCCCCCCACGGACACGGGGGAGTTCGAAATCCACATGGAGACGCCCCTGGGCTACACCCTGGAGCGGACGGCGGCAAAGGCGGACGAGCTGGACGCCCTCGTGGGCTCCCTGGTGCCTGAGATCGAGGCGGCCGTGTACTACGTGGGTTCCGGGAGCGCCGTCACCGTGACCGCTTCGCCCAACCGCGCCTTCGGCCGCATACGCCTGGTGCCGTCGGAGGATAGGGAGCGCAGCGTCCAGGAGATCATGCCCCTCCTGCAGGATGCGCTCTCCCGATCCATCCCCGACTGCGACGTGACGGTGCTGAACGGGGGCTTCGACTCCCTGCTGGCCCTGGGGACCGGGGGGCAGGGCTTCCAGATGGAGATCTACGGCACCCGGCTCGAGGATGTGGGCCGGGCTGCGGAGACGGCCCGGGACATTCTGGATCGGGATCCCGAGGTGTTCAAGACCGAACTCTCCGTACGCTCCGACGCCGAGCAGCTGTACATAGACCTCAGCCAGCCCTACATGGGGAGCCTCGGCATCACCCCCTACGAGGCGGGCATCACGGGCCGCATCCTCTTTTCCGGCATGGGGGCGGGCAAGCTCCGCCTGGACGCGGAGGACTACGCCGTCAGGCTGCGCTCCGACGCGGCGGACAGGAGCTTGGGGGTGGACGCCCTGGACTCCATAAGCCTTCGGACCAGGGACGGGCGCATGGTCACCTTCTCCTCCTTCTCGGAGCTCCAGTCCCGGGAGACCCTGTCCCGCATCGACCGGAGGAACCGCAACTTTTCCGTGGAAGTGCGGGGCTACCTCCGATCGGAAGACCAATCGGGGGTGACCCGGCGCATGAACGCCGCCATGGCGGGCCTGGACCTGCCGCCCAACGTCAAGTACCGCACCGCGGGCACCAGCGCCCTGATCGGAGATTCCCTGGCGAGCCTTTCCCTCATGCTGGGGATCTCCATATTCCTGGTCTACGCCGTGATGGTCATCCAGTTCGAGCGCTACCTGCAGCCGGTGATCATCATGTCCTCCATCCCCTTCTGCCTCATCGGGGTGGTCCTGGGGCTCTACGTCTTCGGCTCCGCCCTGTCCATCATCGCCATGCTGGCCCTCATCGCCCTGGGGGGCACGGTGGTGAACAACGCCATCGTGATGGTGGACTACATGAACCAGCTGCGCCGGGACCGGGGTCTGGGCCTCCGAAATGCGGTGATCACCGGAGCGGCGGACCGGCTGCGGCCCATCCTCATGACCGCCGCCACCACCCTCTTCGGCGTGCTGCCCATGGCCCTGGCCCGGGGCAACGGCTCGGAGGTCTACGCGCCTCTGGGGCAGGCCATCTTCGGCGGCCTACTGTCCTCCACCGTCATCACCCTGGTGCTGATACCGGTCCTCTACGAAACCCTTGAACGCGGCGCCGAACGCCGCGGAGGAGCTTCCCGATGAATAGAGCAGAATTGCGCCCTTCCGGCGCCGCGGCGCCGGCCTGCGTGCCGGCGGCGATCGCCCTGGCTGCGGCTTTATCACTCTCAGGCTGTTCCATAGTTTTCACCTCCTCGGCGGACGGGCGGGTCATCGACGCGGAACAGCGGGATGCGGGGAACGTGGTCGCCGTGGCGGACGCCCGGGTCTTCCTGTACACGGAAAAAGCCAAATGGGATAGGGACTACCAGGACTACGTGGAGGGGAACCCCGCTACCCTGCCGGACGCGCCGGGCAAGCGGCCCTACCGCTATTTCCAGAGCAGCACCACCGACTCGGGGGGCAACTACCGCTTCTCCGGGGTGGTCTGGGAAACCGCAAACTCCGCCTTCGGCAAGACCGCGGACAAGGAGGAGGTGTACCTCCTGGTCTACCATCCCGACTACGGGCTGTGGCGCAACCCCAGTCCCCTGATCGTCGTCTCCGACGTCACCTCCACCTTTCCGCCCCTGGCCATTCGGAACCTCTACAACGAGGGCAGGCTCGCAGGCCGCGTCATGGATTGGAACAACGACAGGCCCTTGGCCAACGCCCAGGTCCGCATCTACGTTCCCGAGTCCTGGACCTATTCGGGCTCCTCGGTGGACGAGGCGAGCCTGCGCTTCCCTCGATCGCCGGCGACGACGGCGGTTTCAGGGGCGGACGGATACTGGAGCGCGGACATCCGCTTCCGCAAGATGGGGGGACACGGGGACGCCGTGAACAAGACGCGGGCCATCGTGGCATGGGGCGAGGTCGAGCGCCGGGCGGAGGATCCGCTTGCCCCTACGGCGATCAACGGCGGCGCGGTCTCGGGGGACCGGGACCTGGACGGCAACGGCCGCGATGCCCTGGCCGGGGACAACCTGGATTGGTACCTCCTTTCTCCGGATATTGCCGCTGCGGCCGCCGTCGCCGCGGACACGGGGACGGTGGAGCTCCAGCGCTTCGCCTTCAGCGCCCTGGTATCCGGGAGAGTAAGCCAGGGGCTGAACGGGGTGGACGGGGCGGAGGTGGTCCTTCGGGTCCCCGCAGCGGGGGGCCGGGAATTTCGGGCCTTCACCCGGTCGCGGGAAACCCAGGCGGGCCTGATCGCGGGCTTCTTCGAGCTGGGCACGGTTGACTGGACCGTCGACGACATCGCGTTGCCGGCGGATCAGAAAGAGGGGGTGGTCCCCGTCGCCCTGGAGGTCTACGTCGGCGCTGCGCAGAAGACCATCGCCTCGGGCGCTCCTGCCGAGCTGCGGCCGGACACCGGCCCCTTCCTGAATCTGGAGCTTAACCCGTGAACGGCTGCTCCGGAAGACTCCGATCGGCCGCGTCGGCCGCGGCGGCCCTCCTCTGCCTGCTCGGCCCTGCGGCGGCCGCTCAGCCGGAGCAGCGGAGCGCCCTCGATCTCGCCGCAGCCCGGCTGGCCGCCGCCGCCCGCTTCGCAGCCCTGGCGGACTATTCGGCCCCCCGGGAAGCGGAGGACCTGAACGCGCCGGCATTTCTGCTCGAGTCCGCCGAGCGCGGCAGCCCCGCCCTGGCCCTCGCCCGGGGAGGCGCCGCGGCGGCCGCCGCAGACCTGGCGGCCGCCAAGGGGCGGAGGTTCCCCACCCTGTCGGCCGAAAGCTCCGCCTCCTACCTGGGGAACCCCCTGGGTCCCATCACCGTCAAGCGGGGCCAGCTGGGATCGGTGGAGAATCCCCTCCTCCCCGAAGGGCCGATCCTCATCCCTCCGGAGGAGACCAAGATCTACAAGGGCATGGAGGCCACCCTCTACCGCTTCACCCTCGCCGGGGAGCTGCCCCTCTACACCTGGGGAAAGATACGCCGGGGCATCGATGCCGCCGCCGCAGCCCTGGCCGCCTCCCGGACCGCGGAGGAGAAGGCACGGCACGAGCTGCGCTACCGCATCGCGGGCCTCTACTCCGCCCTGGCCTACGCGTCGGAGGCGGAGCGGGTCCTGGCCCTGCAGGGCGAGGCAGGCAGGCGGCTCTCGGCCCTGGCGGAGGCGAACGAGAAGGCCGGCTTCATGACCCGCTCGGAGGCCCTGTCGGTCAAGGTGAAGGCCAAGGAGATCGACATAGGTCGGGCCATGGCCGCGGAGAAGAAGGAACGCCTGACCGCGGACCTCGCAGCCCTGGCGGGCCTCGACGCGGAGGAGGCCCGGGCCCTCGAGCCCAGCCCCGCTCCGGCGGCGGCGCCGGAGCGCAGCCTGGAGCGGGCCCTGGCGGAGCTGCCCCGGGAAAACCTGGACCTCGCCTACGGAAAATCCCTGGTGGAAGCCCGGCGGAGCCTCAGCCGTCTGGCCGCGGTGGAGGCCTCGGGCAAACCGGACCTGGGCCTCCGCCTGGAATGGTCCTACGGCAGCCCCCGCTTTCCCCTGGTCGAAACGGACTGGTACGGGCAGGGGGACTACCAGTTCACCTTCAGCCTGGGCACCACGGGCAAACTCTTCGGCAACCCCGTCATGGCGGGGGAAGCGGCGCGGGCGGCGGCGGAGCTGGTCCAGGCGGAGGCGTCCTTGGCCGAAGCGGAGCGCAGCCTCCGGTCCTTCATTCGGGAGCGCTACCTGAAGCTCGAGCTCCTGCGCGCCCGCATCGAATACGCCGCCCTCCTGCAGGAGGTGCGGTCGGAGGAGCT
>CAYUPG010000201.1:0-5545 GCA_964446515.1 uncultured Treponema sp. | reverse complement strand
TATGGGCATGTATCCGAGCAACCTCCACGCCAAGATGCGCAAATACGGGATAAGGACGGGACGATGAAAGAGCTCACGGAACGGCAACGGGAAGTGTTGTCATTCATCACGGGCTACATCACAAAGCATGCCTATCCTCCCACCATCCGGGAGATAGCGGACAACTTCTCCATTTCGGTCAAGGGCGCCTACGATCACCTGGGTGCCCTAAAAAAGAAGGGTCGGCTGAGGCTGGGCGACAAGAAATCCAGAACCATAGAGATCGTTAAGGACGAACTCGCCGCGGCTTCCGGGGAGGAGCTGATCGAGATTCCCATACTGGGCTCCGTCGCGGCGGGACGGCCCATACTGGCGGAAGAGAACTGGGACGGAAGCCTTAAGCTCCACCAGTCCATGCTGCGCAGGCAGGGGCAATACTTCGCCCTCAAGGTGAAAGGAGATTCCATGGTGCGGGCCGGGATCACCGACGGCGATCTGGCCATCATTGAAAAGAGGGAAACCGCCCGGGACGGCGAGATCGTGGTGGCGGTGGTGGAGGAGGCGGTGACCCTGAAGCGCTTCTTCAAGGAGAGCTCCCGCATACGCCTGCAGCCGGAAAACCCCGCCTATTCGCCCATCTATTGCAGGGATATCCGCATCCTCGGCAGGCTGTCCTGCCTGATCCGGTCCTACACCTAGGTAAGCCATGGCAAAGGGACGATGCTACCTCTACGCGGGCCCCGAAATCGGGGAGCGGCAGGACGCGGTCGCCGTCCTCCGCTCGGAGCTGGCCAAGAAATCCGGCGGGGAGCCGGAGTCCTACTCGTTCTATGCCGGGGAGAGTCCCATGGGCGAGGTGGTTTCCCTCCTGCGCAATGGGTCCCTCTTCTCCGACGCGCGCATGGTGCTGCTCAAGAACGCCGAGCTCATCAAAAAAAAGGAAGACGTCGAGCTTCTGGCGGAGTACATAGCCTCACCCCAGGACGATACGGTGCTCGTGCTGATATCCGACGAGACGTCGGTGGACAAGCGGCTGGAAGGGGCGGTCGGGTCGGAGGGCAAGCGGATATTCTGGGAACTCTTCGAGAACCGGAAGGCCGAGTGGGTGGCCTCATTCTTCAAGCGGGAGGGCTTCCGCGTCTCCCAGGGGGCGGTGGAATCCATCCTGGAGCTGGTCGAGAACAATACCGACGCCCTGCGCCGGGAATGCTCCCGCTTGGTCCTCTTCCTGGATAAGGAGGGGGCGGTGACCGAAGAGGCGGTGGAGCGCTGCCTGTCCCACACCAGGGAAGAGTCCGCCTTCACCCTCTTCAGCCGCATCGCCGAGGGGGACGCGGGCCGGGCGCTGGAAACCCTCCGCACCCTCCTGGCGTCCAAGGAGAGCCCCCAGGCCATCCTTGCGGGACTCACCTGGAGCTTCCGCAAGCTGGCGGACTATCTGCGCCTGGCCGCCGAGGGCCGACTCAACGACTTCGAGCTCCGCAAGATCGGGGCGGCGTCCAAGAAGGCCCAGAAGGACTATTCCCAGGCGTCCCGCCGCTACGACGGGGCAAAGGCGGGCCGGGCCGTCGCCCTGCTGGCGGAATGCGACATACTGCTGCGGTCCTTCGGTTCCGCCGCGGAGGAGCTCATCCTGGACCTATTGGTCCTCAAATTGACCGCCATGCCCGGCGCTCCCCTGGAACGCATATCATATAATAATATCTATACATAACTATCGCAATACTTGACATATTTGATATATAATTTACAATGAATACCACACAACGCCATGCCGCGGCAGCTTCTTAGTGCGGCACGCCGACATCAATTCTCAAGGAGCGGACCTCATATGGGCAATACAAAACAAATTCTAATTCTGGGCGGAGGCTACGGCGGCATCGAAGCGGCCAAGAAGCTCGCCAAACACTACAAGAAGCGGGACGACATCGCCATCACGGTGGTGGACAAGCGTCCCTACCACACCCTCATGACCGAGCTGCACGAGGTGGCCGGTCACAGGGTCGAACCCGACTCGGTCCGGGTTCCCTTCGCCAAGGTATTCGGCGGTTCGAAGGTGAACGTGGTCCTGGACACCATCACCGGCATCGACTTCAAGGCCAAGACCGCCAAGTCCGCCGTCAAGGAATATTCCTACGATTACCTGGTCATCGGCGCCGGAGCGGAGCCCGAGTTCTTCGGCGTCCCGGGCGTCAAGGACAACTGCTTCACCCTCTGGTCCTTCGAGGACGCCATGAAGATCAGGGCCCACATCGAGGAAACCTTCGAGCGGGCCGTGGCCGAGCAGGATGCGGAGCTGCGCCGCCGCATGCTCACCTTCGTGGTCGCAGGTGCAGGCTTTACGGGCATCGAGCTGGCCGGGGAACTCATCGAGTGGCGCGATGCGATGTGCGCCAAGTGGCTGGTCAAGAAAGAGGACGTGAAGGTGATCGTCATCGAGGCCCTGCCCACCATACTTCCCATCCTCGAGGAGGATCTCCGCGCGAAGGTCGATTCCTATATGCGGAAGAAGGGCGCCGTGCTCATGACCAACACCCCCATCGTAGGGGCCGAGGCAGGCCTCGTGAAGCTCAAGGACGGCTCCTCAATAGAGACGGACACCTTCGTGTGGACCTGCGGCGTCCAGGGCTGCCACTTCGCGGGCATGCTGGACCTGACCAAGGGCCGCTGCGGAAACCGGGCCTGCGCACTCCAGCGCGCCACGGGCACCTGCGGACTGGCGGATTGCCAATTCAAGAAGGAACACCAGAACATCAACGATAAGAAGGGCCGCATCCTGGTGAACGACGAGATGCGCTCCGTGGACTACGAGGACGTGTACCTGGTGGGGGACAACATCTGGTTCCTGGAGAACGGCAAGCCCCTGCCCCAGATCGTCGAGACGGCCCTGCAGACCGCCGAGACGGCGGCCCACAACATCGCCGCGGCCATCGACGGCACGGCGGCAATGAAATTCAAATCCAACTACCACGGCTTCATGGTATCCGTGGGGGGCAAGTACGCCGTATCCAACGCGGGCGGCATGAAGATGTCCGGCTTCTTCGCCATGGCGATGAAGCACCTGATCAACCTCCACTACCTCTTCGGCGTGGCGGGGGTCAACCAGTGCTGGGAATACCTGAAGCACGAGTTCCTCAACATGGATTCCGGCAGATCCATACTCCACGGATTCGGCGCCTACAAGACCCGGGGCTACTGGCTCCTGCCTCTCAGGCTCTGGCTGGGTCTGGTGTGGGTCATGGAGGGGGTCAACAAGATAGGCGAAGGCTGGCTCTCCTGGAGCGCCGGCTCCAAGTCCGGCTGGATGTTCAGCAAGGGCGTGGTGCAGGCCGGCATAGCGAAGGCCGCCGAAGCGTCGGCTGCCGCCGACGCGGTGGCCGCCGCCTCCGGAGACTGGGTCGAGCCCGCCGCGGACGCGGTGGCCGCCGCCTCCGGAGATTGGGTCGAGCCCGCCGCGGACGCGGTGGCCGCGGCCTCCGAAGCTTGGGTCGAGCCCGCCGCGGATGCGGTGGCAGCCGCAACCGACGCGGTGGCCGCAGCATCGGAAGCCTGGGTGGACGGCGCGGCAGCGGCCGCGGACGGCGCCGTCAAAGCCTTCGGCAAGATTTGGGACCTCTCCAAGCCCATCTTCAGCTTCAACGGGCCGGTGGCGACCTGGTTCAGGGTCACCTTCATGGACAATATGGCGGCCTATCTGCCCTACCAGTTCTTCCAGCTCATGATAGTGGCCGTCGAGATCGCCCTGGGACTCGCCCTCATGGGAGGCCTCTTCACCTGGCTCGCCGCGGCGGTGTCCATCGTCATGTGCATCGTCTTCACCCTTTCGGGCATGTTCGCTTGGGACCAGCTCTGGTTCATCTTCGCCGCGGTCCTCATGCTGGGCGGCGCCGGACGGGCTTTCGGGCTCGACTGCTGGGTGATCCCCTTCTGCAAGAAGTGGTGGAACGGCACCAAGATCGCCCGCAGGAATCACTGGTATCTGGACGGCCCCTCCAAGTAAAGGGACCGGATGACCACATTCTGGAACGACTTCCCGGGTATGCCGGAAGCCCTCGCGGGGGTTTCCGACCGTATCCGGGAAGCGTCCTATTCCGACAATTCCATCATCTCCGAAGCCCTGGATTCCCTCTTCGGGGGGGACGGGAAGCTGCTGCGGCCGGGTCTGCTCCTGCTGGCCGGGCAGTTCGGCAAACCGCAGAAGCGCAAGCACTGCGCCCTGGCCGCGGCCCTGGAGATGCTCCACGTGGCGACCCTGGTGCACGACGACGTGATCGACGATTCGCCCCTCCGCAGGGGCCTTCCCGCGGCCCACGTCCGCTACGGCAGAAAGGACGCCGTCCTGGTAGGGGATTACCTGCTGGCCCGGAGTTTCCTGCTCGCCGCCGAATACACCAGCACCCGGAACGCCGTGCTCCTGTCCCGGGCCGTCTCGGTCATCTGCGCCATGGAGCTGGAGCAGGACGCGGACCGCTGCAAGGCCGACGTATCGGTGCGCCGCTATCTCCGCAAAATCCTGGGCAAGACGGCTCTCCTCTTTTCCCTGGCCTGCCAGGTGGGGGCCTCGGAGGCGAAGGCAGCCCCCGCCGTGGTCGGTCGATTGCGGCGCATCGGATACTCGGCCGGCATGGCCTTCCAGATCATCGACGATATTCTGGACTATGCGGGCGACCCGGGCCTGGTGCGGAAACCGACGGGGAACGACCTGCGCTCCGGGCTCTGCACTCTTCCCCTCATCTGCGCCTTGGAAAAGGACGCCGACGGCCGCCTTGCTTCGCTCCTGTGGCCGCGCGGCTTCTCCGAGGACTCCGTGCCCCGGATACTGGAGCTCACGGGAGAGCTCGGAGGCATCGAGGCGGCGCGGCGCCACGCCCATAGGTTCACGGACCGGGCTCTGCGGGAAGTGGAGCGCTTGCCGGCCGGTAAGGCCCGGGACCAGGTGGAGAGCCTAATCAAACGCCTCTTGGACAGGAATTATTGACAGCCGAGCGGCTTACTGGTAGCCTCATGCGATGCTTCAAACACTGCTGATCGCCCTCGGGCTTTCCATGGACGCCTTCGCGGTGTCCGTCTCTTCCGGCATGTGCACCAAGGAGTTGGCTCCCCGACACGCAGTCCGGGGAGCCTTCTTTTTCGGCCTCTTCCAAGCCGCCATGCCCATCCTCGGATGGGTGCTGGGGCAGCTGTTCCGCTCGTGGATTTCCGGCGTCGACCACTGGGTCGCCTTTGCCCTATTGACGGCCATCGGCTGCAAGATGCTGTACGAATCTGTCGCGGCATCCCGCGAAGCCTGCGACGACGAGGACGCCGCCTCGGGCTCAGGGGATGTGCGGAGCCTCAAGAACCTGCTGGTTCTTTCGGTGGCCACGAGCGTCGACGCCCTGGCCGTGGGCTTGTCCTTCAGCCTGCTCGGAACGGCAATCTGGATGCCCGCCGCGACCATAGGCGCGGTAACCTTCCTTGTCTGCCTTGTGGGCTTCGAGTTCGGCCGCAGGCTTGGGCATCTGTTCGAGCGGCGTGCCGAGCTGGCGGGGGGGATCATCCTGATCGCCATAGGGTGCAAGATCCT
>CAYUPG010000200.1:0-5582 GCA_964446515.1 uncultured Treponema sp. | reverse complement strand
CGGCTCCTTCACCCACGGGTAGGGATATGCGCACCAGGGTGCCGGAACCCGGGGAGCTTCGTATGCCGAAACGGGCTTCGGCGCCGTAGCGCAGCTCCAGGCGGCGGCGCACGTTGGAGACCCCTATGCCTTCGGTCAGACGCTCCGTGCCTATCCCGGTGTCTTGGACGGACAAGTAGAGCCTGCCGGCCTTCTTATGGATCTTGACCTCCACGGAGCCGCCTGCCTCCAGGGGCTCAATGCCGTGGCGCACGGCGTTCTCCACGAAGGGCTGCAGAGTGAAGCGCGGTATAGGGGCATCAAGGGCGGAATTCTGGGCCCGGATGGTCCAACGCAGACGATCGCCGAAGCGCAGGCCTTGGAATTTCAAGTACTCCTCCACGATGGAGAGCTCGTCCCGCAGGGACACCAGGACCTCGGGGGACCCCAGGGAGTAGCGGAAGAGGCGGCCCAGGGCCAGGGCGAGCCGCTCGGTTTCTTCGGCCTTTTCGAAGAGGGCCGTGCGGGCTATGGTGTTCAGGGCGTTGAACAGGAAGTGGGGCCGTATCTGGTCCTGCAGGCTGCTGAACTGGGCCTCCCGCAGGGCCCGCTCCTTTTCCATGAGCTCCCGTTCCTCCTCCCGCAGCTTGCGTTCAAGGTCTGCCTTGCCCCGCAGATCCTGGACCATGGTCTTGATGCTCAGGCTCATGGTATTGAACGAACGGGCCAGCACCTCCACCTCGTCCCCCGTGGGGGCGGAGACCTCCTCCACGTCCAGGTCCCCCGCGGCGATGCGCTGCGAGGCCGCGGCGAGCCTGCTGATGGGCGCCGCCACGGAGGCGGAAAAGGCCCAGGCGGCCATGCCGAAGAGGGCGGCGAAGCATGCCAAGCCTCCCAAGGTCAGGGTGCGCACCGCGCGCAGGCGGGATATGAGGGCCTGGTAGCGCTCCCCTCCGGCCTTCAGGGCCTCGGAGAGCAGCAGGGACAGGTACTCGTCGACGTAGGCGGCGATGCGGCCCGCGGCGGCCATGTCCTGGTACCAATCCCGGTCGGATGCGGCCCGCCGGGAGGCCGCCGCGGCGACGCGCAGGAAGTACGCGTCGATGCCCCGGCGGGATGCCTGCAGATTGAAGAAGGCGTTCAGGGATTCGCTCTCCGCCCCCTCCAGGATGCCGAGGCTGAAGTGGAAATCGTGCTGGTCCTGATCAAGCTGGTACTCCTCCGGCACCGAGCCCTCCCGGAGCATGCGGTCCAGGCGCGCATGGTGGAGGGCGAGGCCCAAGCGGAGGCGGTGGACGTCGTGGTAGCGGGAGAGCCGCACCTCGAATTCCTTGACCGCCCCGTAGCTGACCGCCTGGACCGCCAGGTCCAGGACGACCACCGCAAGCATCGCGACGACATAGAAGGACAGGAGCTTTACCCGTATGCCGAAGCGATGCCGCGCCTCCATGGATGCCTAGCGGAGCTCCGAGAACAGGGGCACCATGTGCCTATCCAAAAGATTCTCCCGGACGTTCCGGTCCACCGACGCCCTGTGGGCCTCCAGGGCCTCCAGGTAGGCGTCGCCCATCTGGGCGGCTACCTTGTACGCCACATGGAGGAACTGGCGGAAATCGGGGCTGAAGCGCTTCTCCGACTGGACATGCCGCAGGGCGGCGGCGAACTCGGCCCCCGACCATGCGTCCACGGCGTCCGGGGAAGGGAGCCTCTTGGGATCCACGTCCAGGACGGTGGCGTAGGGGCCCACCAGCTCATCGTAGCGCGGCAGGGCAGTGCGGTAGATGGCGGCGGCCATGCGCAGCCCCTCGCCCCCGCCCTCCGCCAGCCCCACGAGCTCTTCGAGCCAGGTGGTTCCCGCGGTCTTCAGGTGCACCCCGGCCCCCGTCTCCTTGAGGATGCGCGAGATGCCGGGATAGAGGGCGAACTTGTCCGACCCCGAGTGCACCGACAGCTTGAGGCCCGCGGGTAGACCGAAGCTCTTCGCCGCGTAGGCGACCACCGCCACGTCTTCCCGGAATTCCACGAGGAAGGCGGGAACGGACCCGACGTAGTCCACGCCCTTGTTGAAGCGGCCGGAGAACTTCGGGGCTATGGTCTGCACCGGGACGCCCTCGTCCGCCAGGGCCGCCAAAATCACCAGGAGCTCCGCGGGACTCTGGGGCGTCTCGGTCTCGTCCATGGAAACCTCGGGGACGAAACTCCCCGCGCCTTTCCTCTCCGCCAGCAGGCGGTATACCTTGCCTGCTTCCTTGACCGCCAGGAGGTACGCCTCCGCGGTGGAGCGCAGGAGCTCGGAAGACAGGACCAGGGGTTCGGCCAGGCCCGGCAGGGCGTGGGCCCCCACGAGGCCCCGGCGCTTTTCCACGAAGGCCGCAACCTCGTCCGCCCCGGCGCTTTTGCCGATGAAGTCCGCCACGTCGATGGTGAAGAAGTCGCAGTGGGCTATGAAGGGTTCCACCGTGGCGAGGCCGATGTGGTCGGCGTCCACGAAATACGATCCCTTCCACCCCGTCCTCTTGACCGCCCCGTCCGCCGCCGCCCGCTGGTCCGCAGGCACGGTGCCGATGGTCTTGTGCTCCCGGTTGCTCTTGTTCCACACCAGGTCCACGGATACCCCGTGCTGCTTCAGCAGGGCCTCGGCGGCGGATATCTGGGCCGCCCCCTCCCTGCCGAACCGGTCTCCCACGCCTATCGAGAATCGTCCCAGGGTCTTCATTTCCTTCTCCTAGATGTTGTCCGTCAAATATCCGCCGTCCACGGGTATGGATACCCCGGTGACGAAGCCGGAAGCCGCGCGGGACGCCAGGAAAACGGAGACTCCGCAGAGCTCCTCGTGGTCCCCGAAGCGGCCGAAGGGGGTGCGCGCGATGATGGACCGGCCCCGGGGCGTAAGGTCGCCGGTGGCCTCGTCGATCAGGAGGGCCCGGTTCTGGTTCCCCACGAAAAAGCCGGGGGCTATGGCGTTCACCCGGATCTTGTGGGGCGCCAGCTCCTTGGCCAGGGCTTCCGTAAGGTTGAGGGTCCCCGCCTTCGCCGCCCCGTAGGCGAAGGTGCCCGACAGGGGCTTGTAGGAGGTCATGGAGGTCATGTTGATCACATCACCTTCTATCTTCTTTTCTATCCAGTACTTGGCAAAAACTTTGGTGGGAACGACGAGACCCGCCATGAGGTTGAGCTTAAGGATTTCCAGAAATTTCTCCTCGTCCAGGTCCACGAAGGAGGATTTGCCCAGGTTCCCGCCCACCCCGTTGAGCAGGATATCGGGAGCTCCCACCAGGCGCTCAGTTTCGGCAAGGGCCCGCTCGACGGACGCGCGGTCCCCCACGTCCACCGTGACGCCCGCCAGAACGGAGGGCCCCGCAGCCTCGGGCCCCAGGCTTTCCCGGACCGCGGCCCTGATCTTCTCCACCGCCTCGGCGATGGGATGCCCGGTTCCACGGCCCCACACGCATACCGAAGCGCCGGCCTTGACGTAGGCCGCCGCGATGACGCTGGGAAGACCTCCCGCGCCGCCGGTCACGACGGCGGTCCTCCCGCGCAACGAAAACAGGGAATCGATGTAGGACACAACGCACCTCCAAACCCAGTATATTATGCTTTTTGGTCTTTACAGAGTAAAAAACCGCACTATACTAGCGTTGGGAATAATAATGAATATCGAAAAGAAAAAACACTCTCCGCCCAGGTCGAAGGATGCGCATCTTCTCGAGAAATTGGTTTCCTTCGATAGGATAGGCCCCCTCCTGCGGGGCCTCGGCGTATTCGTCAAGGACTATTCGACGGGGGCCTGCATACCCAACACCCTCTGGAAGGAGCTGGGGCACTCCGAAAAGGACATGCGCGCGGACCGATGGCTGGACTTCGTGCACCCCGAGGACGTCCTCGCCGTGCGCTGCTCTACGGAGAACCTGATCACCGGCGTCGCCGACGCCTGGGAGGGGGAGTACCGCATCAGGGGAGCCGACGGCGCCTACCGAACCATCAGCCACCGGGCCCTGGTGCTTGAGCGCACCGCGGAGGGCGTGCCCAGCCTCTACGTGGGTTGGGACGTGGACATCAGCGAGTACTCGGGCCGCATCGCCGAGGGGGAGCGGCGCTGCGACGCCCTGAAGCGGCGCTACCTGCGGTCGGAGGAGATACGCAACGCCGGGGTCATCCTCGCCTCGGAGCTCGACCCCGCGGGGGCGGCGGAGCGCATGCTGAACCAGGCCATGATCGTCGTGCCCTACGATGCCGCCGCGGTCCGCTCCCTCGGCGACGGCGAATCCATCGTTCTGGCGACGATGGGTTTCGACCGCTTCGGCGTGCCGGGGGACGCACCGCCCCGCGGCAGCGCCGACTCCGAAGCATGCTCCCGGACGCCGATCATCTACACCCCCGCAACAGGCCCCTACCGCTCCCTCATGACCGTGCCCCTCTGCAGAAGGGATCAGGTCGTCGGGTGCATAGACTTCTATGCCGAATGCCCCGACGCCTTCGGGGTCGAGGACCTCGCGGGGGCCATGATCTTCGCCGAGCAGGCGGAGATCGTCTTCTCCAACGCCCTGCGCTACAAGGAGACCGAGCAGGAGGCCGCCACGGACTGGCTCACCGGGCTGCCCACCCGCCGGGCCTTCATGGCCCGGGCGGTGCGCCTTTCCCTCGACAGCCCCAAGAACGAAAGCCTGGCCATGCTGATGCTGGACATAGACCACTTCAAGCTGGTGAACGACAACTTCGGGCATCCCGCGGGGGATGCGGCCCTGGTCGCCGTGGCTTCCGCCTGCAGGGAGGTGCTGCGTGCCCAGGATATCTGCTGCCGTTACGGAGGGGAGGAGATACTCATCTGCCTTCCCGGTGCGGACGAACGGATCGCCCTTGCGGCGGCCGAGCGGGTGCGGAACCGCATACTCGCCATCAGGGTGGAGGGACACCCCGATCTTCGCCTGACCGCGAGCGTCGGCATAAGCGCCGGTACCTTCGGCGAGGATTTCAGGGATATCATCGCCCGGGCCGACGAGGCACTCTATATGGCCAAGGAGTCGGGCCGCAACCGCTGCGAGACCCGCTAGGAGGATTTGGATGAAACGCTTCGCCGCCGCCGCCATACTAGTAGGTATTGGGACCGCCGCAGCGGCCCAGACGGCGGACCAGGGCGTCCGGGACGCCATCCTGAGGACCGCCAGGCAGTACCTGGGGGTCCCCTACGTCTACGGCGCCGAATCTCCCCGGGCCTTCGACTGCTCCGGCTTCGTCCGCTACGTCTACAATCAGGCGGCGGGAATAGGGCTGCCCCGGACCTCCCGGCAGATGTGGCTGGCCGGCAGGCCGGCGGACCTGGCGTCCGCGAAGACGGGGGACGTGCTGGTGTTCGATACCGTCGGCGGCGCCCCCAGCCATGTGGCCATCCTGGCGGACAAGGGCACGGTCATCCATGCGGTTTCCGACGGCCCCAAGACGGGGGTCATCGTCTCGCCCCTGCAGGACCGGTACTTCGGTCCCCGGCTCATGGGCGCCCGGGTGTTCATAGCAGCGGGCGGCCCCGCTGCGCCGCAGGCGGCCCCGGCGGCTTCCCCCGCAGCGCCGCCGCGCACCCCCGCGCCGCAGCCGGCCCCCCGGCCTTC
>CAYUPG010000199.1:0-5605 GCA_964446515.1 uncultured Treponema sp. | reverse complement strand
GAGCTCGCCGCCCGGGCGGGGCTGGCGGTGGTGACCAACAACCCCGTCTCCGTCGCCCGGAGGACCCTCGCGGTCCTGGGGGTCGAGGACCTCTTCGATGCCCTGGTGGGCCTGGACACCTTCGCCGTATCCAAGCCCCACGCGCCCAGCTTCCTCAAGGCAGCCGCGGACCTGGGTTCGCCCCCTGGGGAATGCGTGGCCGTGGGCGACCGCTACGACATCGACATAGCCCTGCCCCTTGAGCTCGGCATGGGCGGCATCCTGGTTTCCGGCGCCGAGGACGTCTACCTGCTGCCGGAGGCCCTGGCCGACCGGCTGCCGCAGACGCGCGCTTGACGGCGCTTCCCCATCCGTGCGAACCTGAACCATTATGAGCATAGAGGAATTCGCCGCGGATCTCGCGGACATGTGCTCCCGGTCGCCCGTCGCGCCGGGGCGGCCCCTCACCTGGACCATAATCGCGAACCCTAAAGCCGGCGGCTTCACCATAGGCTCCCGGTGGCGCACCCACCGGCGCATACTCAAGGCCTATGCCGAGGAGGCCCGGCGGAACCCCATACGGGGGGCTTGGGCGGGTCCGTCCCGCACCGCCCGGGAGGCGGACGGCGGCAACGGCACCCTCGGCGCCCTGGGCCTGGTGCCCACCCGGCGGCCCGCCCACGCGGGGGAGCTCGTCAAAGCCCTGCTCGACGAGGCGGAGGCCCTGCGGGAGGAGGCCGCGCTGCACGGACAGGGGGACCCCTTCCACCTCATCATCACCGCAGGGGGCGACGGCACCAGCCTCGAGGCCCTGACCGCCCTCTACCACGCCCCCGCGGCCCTGCGCTCGAGCCTCGCCATACTCAGGCTTCCCATGGGTACGGGAAACGACGGCGCCGACGGGCGGGACCTGGACGCGGCCCTGGACCTCCTGGTGCATCCGACCCGGGTGGTGTACCAGAGGGCGGTCAGGCTGCGGACTTCAAGCGGCAGGATAGGCCCCTTCCTGGCCTTCAACATACTCTCCGTCGGACTGGACGCCTTCGTTACCCACATGACCAACCTCATGAAGGGTAAGCTTCCCGGAGACTCCTACAAGCTCTGGGTGGACATAGCGACCCTCTTCTACGACAGGGTCTACACCGTAGCTCCCATGGAGGTGGACGTCTACGGCGAGGGAGAGGTCCGGACCCTCGGCTTCCGGGACCAGCTGCTCCTCCTCGCCTTCGGGGCGACCGGGCGGCGCACCTACGGCGCGAACAAGCCCATACTGCCCAACGACCACAACGTCTGCGCGGTCTCCCAGATGCCCCTGCTCAAGAAGATCGCCCTCAAGAGCCTCTTCACCACGGGGCGCCATGCGGACCGGAGCGAAGCCCGGCTCTTCGACGCCCGGGCTGTGGTGCTGCGCTACGGCGAGCCCATCCTGGCCCAGATGGACGGCGAAGCGGTCCGCCTAGAGCCTGAGGATTTTCCCGTGACCATAGAGCTGACCGATCCGGTAATTCCCGCCCTGAAGCATGCGGATGGATGATTCCTGCCGGGAGGGCTGCGGAGCCTGCTGCATAGCCCTCTCCATCTCGAGCCCCATCCCCGGCCTCCCCGGGGGAAAACCCGCAGGCGTGCCCTGCCCTCACCTGGATGCCCGTTTCCGGTGCCGGATCTTCCGCAGCCCGGAGCGCCCCCGGGTCTGCGCATCCCTCAAACCCCGCGCGGACATGTGCGGCCGCAGCCGCGCCGAAGCCCTAGCCTACCTTGCCGAGCTGGAGCGGCTCACGAGCCCCTAACGGGCCGACGAAGATCGCTTAGGCAGGCAAGGGCGTTTCGGGGCTTGACTTCGAATCACTTTGCAAGGATACTTTCAAAAGATACTTTATAAAGTTTCAAGGATTAGCCATGACCGTAGCAGGAAGACCGGAACGCATGAAGCAGGTGAACGAAGCCCTGGTGAGGGAAGCCCTGCGGCTGAGGCGGAGCGCCGCCAAACCGGACATCGCATCGGATACGGGCCTGAGCGCCGTCACCGTGGGCCAGATACTGGCCCGCATGGAGGAACGGGCCCAAATACGCCGCTTGGGCTTCCAGGAGTCCTCGGGGGGGAGGCCTGCGGTCCTGTACGAGCTCAATGCCGACGCAGGCCGGGGCTACGCCCTGGCGCTGGAGCAGGACCGCATCGACTGGGCCGTATGCGACGCCCTGGGATCGATAATCTTCCAGGGTCGGCAGGAGATACGCAGGGAGCCGGTTGAGGACGCCCTAGACCTGGCCTGCCGCCTTCAGACTCAGCTTGAGGATCGTCCACACGGTTCAGCCTCCGTGCTTGCCCTGGGAATCCCGGGGGCCGTCAAGGACGGACGCATCATCAACGGCATACTCGCCGAGTCGCACGTAGGGAAGGACCTCCGCGAGATCGCGGGCCTGCGGACCGGCGGCCCGGTGGTGCTCGAGAACGACCTGAACGCCGCGGCTCTCGGCTTTCTGCGGCAGGCCGAAGAGGATGGAACGGGGGTCCGCAGCCTCGCCTACATCTACTTCACGGAGGACTGCGTCGGTTCCGGCCTGATAAACGAAGGAAGAATCATCACCGGGGCGTCGCACTTCGCCGGAGAGCTGCGGCACCTGCCCGTCGGAAACGGGAAGGACCTCGAGGCCGCTCTGGGGAGCGCGCGTACGGAGAAGGCGTACGTGGACACGGTCCGCGACGTCCTGATCGCGGTCAACTGCTTCTTGAATCCTTCCCTTATCGTGATAGGAGGCGCGGCATTCCGCTTCCAGCTTTCCGAGGCCCTGGCAGCGCGCTTCGCCGAGGCGGTACCCGAGGATGTACGCCCGACGCTCACCTTCGTCCGGGACATCGTTCCCCACTACCTGAAAGGACTCGCCGGCCTGGCCGCGGAGGCCCTCTTCCCCGCATACCGACTGACCCATGAAAGGATAGCTTTATGAAACTCCACCTGCTCATCGCCCTGATCTACGCCGCCTTCATCAGCCTCGGACTGCCCGACTCCGTTCTGGGGATCGCCTGGCCCACCATGCGCGCCCAGCTCGCCATGCCCTTGGAGGCCGCAGGCTACATCGCCATCGTGCTGACCACCTGCTCGGCGGTCTCCAGCTTCTTCAGCGGCCGCATCAACCGCCGGTTCGGAACGGGAACGGTGGTGCTTGCGAGCAGCGCCCTGACCGCGGCGGGACTCTTGGGGTACTCCCTGGTTCCATCCTTCCCCTGGCTCCTCCTGGCTGCTCTGCCCTTGGGCTTCGGCCAAGGGGCGGTGGATTCTTCCCTCAACGGCTTCGTGGCGACACACTACTCGTCCCGGCACATGAACTGGCTGCACGCATCCTGGGGCATCGGCGCCACATTGGGCCCCATGGTGATGACCGCCGCCCTGGCCATGGACTCCGCCTGGCGCCTGGGCTACCGGACCCTCGGCGCCGTTCAGGCGCTGCTGGCGGCCACCTTCTTTCAGGGACTCGGACTTTGGCAGCGGGCCCCCACGCTCCGCCCCGAAGCGGCCGGCGAAGGCGCAACGACGGAAGCGCGGACCTTCGGCGCCCTGGGCGGGCTGCGGAGGAGCGAACCCTGGGTTCAGATCGCGGTCTACGGACTGTACGCCGCGGGAGAATTCTGCGTGGGGCTCTGGGCGGCATCCCTGTTCATCGAGAAGCGCGGCCTGCCGACGGGCACCGCGGGCTTCCTGGCGGCCCTCTACTACGGCTCCATCACCGCGGGACGCATCGTTTCCGGGCTCTTCGCCGACCGGATCGGAAACCGCAGGATGGTGCGGCTGGGCCTGGCGGCCGCCGCCCTCGGGGCCGCGCTGCTGGCCCTGCCCTCCCTTCAGGCCGCGGCGGCGGCGGTGCTGCTGCTGGGCTTCGGCTTCGCGCCGGTCTATCCCTGCCTGATGCACGAGACGCCCCGGCGCTTCGACGAGCGCACCTACCGCACGGTCATAGGGTTCCAGGTCGGCGCCGCCTGCCTCGGGGCGTCCTACCTTCCCGCCGCCGTGGGCTTCGTCCTGGCCAGGACGAGCCTGGCCCTGCTGCCGGCTTTCTTGGTCCTCTTCATCGCGGCCATTGCGGGCATGACGGCCTTCCTGGACAGGAGAACCTAGTACTTCTCCTTCATCTCGATGCGCTCGATGTTCCCCGTATCCTTGAGGGACTTGGCCATCTTCTGCAAGTCCGTGGCGGTGGGCAGGCCCACCAACAGGCGCAGACGGGAACCGCCCCCCTTGCTCAGGGTCTGGTCCACGTCGATGGACTGCACCCGCACGCCGAAGGCCTTGAGTATCTCCAGGGCCTTCTTGGTGTCCGGGACGGCGCTCTTGAAGGAGAGCTCCAGCAGCTTGTTCCGCTCCGAAGGAAACAGCCGCTTCTCCACCACGTCCATGACCACCAAGGTAAAGAGGCTCAGCGCCTCCGCCACCGCGGCGGCGAAGTACATCCCCGCGCCGACCGCCAGGCCGACGGCCGCCACCAGCCACAGGCTGGCCGCCGTGGTGAGGCCCTTGACGTTGTTCCCCAGGCGGAGTATGGCCCCCGCTCCGAGGAAGCCTATGCCCGACACCACCTGGGCGGCGATGCGCCCGGGGTCTCCGACCTTCAGCATGTTGAATTCCTGGGGCAGCCAGATGGATAGGAGCATGAGCAGGGTCGACCCCACGGCGATGAGGATGTGGGTCCTGAGACCCGCCACCTGGTGCCTGCTGGAACGCTCGAAACCGATGACCGCCCCCGCCGCGAAGCCCAGGAGGAGGCGGAGGACCATCTCGTACTCGGTGAGTATCGGTACGTCCACGGATCACTCCTCCGCGAGAAGCCGGATGCGCTCCGGCTCGAAACCTATCGACACGGGGCTTCCTTCGGGAAAAATGCGCTTGGAAGCGGGATCGTCCACCTGGACCAGCACCTCCCCGTAGGAAGTATCCACGAAGGTCTCCACGCTGTGCCCCAGGTAGACGTTCATGCGGACGGTTCCGTCCACGTAGCCCGAGCCCCGGTCCACCAGGCGCAGGGACTCCGGCCGAGCCATCACGACGGCGCCTCGGCCCGCCGCCACATCGGAAGCCGCCCGGCGGACGGAGAAGGCCTTCGATCCCAGGCGGCAGTCCCAGCCGCCGCCGCCGGCCGGGCCGGTCAGCTCCACGGGGAAGAAGGCGACCTTGCCGACGAAGCCCGCCACGAACTTGGAGGAGGGATCCTCGTAGATCTCCTGGGGCGTGCCTATCTGCTTGATCTCCCCGTCCTTCATCACGATGACCCTGTCCGAAAGGCTCATAGCCTCCACCCGGTCATGGGTCACGTAGACCGCCGTGATGCCCAGGGCCTTCTGGATGCGCCGTATCTCGATGCGCATCTGCTCCCGCAGCAGAGCGTCCAGGTTGGACAGGGGCTCGTCCAGGAGCAGCACCGCGGGCTCCACGATGAGGCTGCGGGCCAGGGCGACCCGCTGCTGCTGCCCTCCGGAGAGGCGTCCGGGGGAGCGGTCGGCCAGGTGCTCCAGGCCCACCAGGGCAAGGGTTTCCTTCACCTTGCGCTCTATCTCGTCCTTGGGAAGCTTGCGGAGCTTGAGGCCGTAGGCCACGTTGTCCGCCACGTTCATGTGGGGAAAGAGGCCGTAGCTCTG
>CAYUPG010000198.1:0-5619 GCA_964446515.1 uncultured Treponema sp. | reverse complement strand
GGACTTGCCCGCGCCGTTGGAGCCCAGAATGGTGACGAAGTCGCCCTTCCGTACCTCCAGGTTCACGTCGTCCAGGGCGACCTTCTGATTGGGCGTGCCCCGCTCGAAGGTCTTGCTGAGTTTCGTTATGGATAGTTGGGCCATCAGGACCGTCCTTCGGCGCCCGCGGCCAGCTTGCGGAAGAGAAAGCCCGCCTTTTCCTTGGCCAGGGGCAGGACCAGGGCCGCGGCGACTATGGCCGCGGAGAGGAGCTTGACCATGTAGGCCGGCATGTCGATGCGGTAGGCGCCCTGGAGTATGATGCGGTAGAGGAGCGATCCCAGGACCGCGGAGAGGAGCCCCAGGGTCACCCCCCGGCGGCCCAGGAGGGCCTGTCCGATGATCACCGACGCCAGGCCCACCACGAGCATGCCGCTGCCGCTCCCCAGGTCGGCGTAGCGCTGCTGCTGGCAGACCAGGGCCCCCGACAGGGCTACCAGGGCGTTGGCCAGCATGATGCCGATTATCCGCATGAGGTCCGCGTTTATCGATGAGGACCGCACCATCTCCTCGTTGTCCCCCGTGGCCCGTATGGCCATCCCCAGGCGGGTCTTGAAGAAGACCGCCAGGCAGAGGACTGAAGCCGAGGCCACCGCGGCGGTGAGGGTCAGGTCCGATACGTCCCTGCTTTCCCCGAAGGCTAGGAGCCGGTACACCGTGGCGCTGGCCGTGGGGACCTCGACGCCCAGCTCGTTCGGCGCCAGGCGCTGCAGGTAGAGGTTGGCCTGTCCCCCCAGGACCATGTAGTTGACCGTGTAGAGCCCCGTCATGGTCAGGATGCCCGACAGGATGGGGTTGATCCGCAGCTTGGTCTGCAGGAAGCCCGTGACGCTCCCCGCCGCTGCCCCCGCCAGGGCTCCCGCGGCCAGGGCCAAATAGGGATGCCCCGCCACGGCGACCACCGCGCAGACCGTCATGCCGAAGACGAAGCTCCCGTCTATGGTCAGGTCCGGGGTGTTGAGGATGCGGAAGGCGATGAAGACCCCCAGGGCCATGGGAGCGTAAAGGGCCCCCTGCCCCAGGGCGGAGATCAACAGGTCCATCGGTACTCCGCGCTACTTGCCGAAATGGCTGACGCCGTTCTTCTCGACCAGGACCTTGTAGTTCTTCTGGACCTCCGCGGACAGGGGAAGCTTGAGCCGGTCCGCCGCCTGGAGGTTCACGAAGCGCGCGTAGTCGCTGAGGGTCTCGTAGGGAAGGCTCGCGGGCGCGGCGCCCCGGGCGACCTTGACCACCATGGCCGCCGCCTGCTTGCCCAGCTGGACGTAGTCGACCCCGATGGTCGCCAGTCCGCCGTCCGCCACCATGGAGTCCGCCCCGCAGTAGATGGGGATGCCCTTGGCGTAGGCCAGGTCGGTGTAGGTCGGCATGGCCGAGGCGATGGTGTTGTCGTTCCCGGTGTACAGGGCGTCCACCCCCCTGGACAGCAGCCGGTTGACCGCCGCGGGCAGGTCGGTGAGGGCGGCTATGGTCGCCTCCTCGTAGGCTATGCCGTTCTTGTCGCAGTAATCCTTGGCGACCTTGATGGTGGCCACCGAGTTGGTCTCGCTGGAGGTGTAGAGGAAGCCGATCTTCTTGTACCGGGGTTGGAAGTCCGACACCAGCTCCACGATCTTGTCCGCGGGGATGTTGTTCGACACGCCGGTGATGGTGCGGGCGTCGGGACCCGTGAGGCCCGCGGCCACGGGGTTGGACACGGCGGCGAAGACGATGGGCGTCCGGGCGCCGTCGAAGACCGCCTTGGCGCTCTGGGCCGCCGGGGTCGCGATGGGCACCAGGATGTCCGCCCGGCGGTTCTTCTCGTTCTGGAAGATCGTAGCCAGGGCGGAGCTGTCGCCGTTGGCGTTCAGGGTGACCAGCTCCAGGTTGAGCCCCGAGGCGCGGAGCTCCGCGACGATGGTGTCCCGGATCTGGTCCAGGGACTTGTGGCTCAGGGGCTGCACTATGGCCACCCGCAGCTTGGCGCTCTGGGCCGCCGCCGGCAAGGCCGCCGCCAGGGCGAGCGCCAGGACCGCGATAATCCTCCGGGCCGGTATCTTCATCGATTTCATACGATCCTCCTATTAAAACTGCTAGGCCCGGACTCGGGCCCGACCGCAATACTCCCGTATCACCGCGCAGGACGCCGCGAAGGCCGCCCGCTCTTCCCCTCCGAGCTCAAGTTCAATGATCTCTTCGATGCCGCCGCGGCCTATCCTGCAGGGGACCCCCGCGTGGATGCCCTCCTGGCCGTACTCCCCTTCCAGGGCGGCGGAAAGGGGCAAGACCGCACCCCTGCCGTCCAGGAGGGCGGCGCAGAGGCTTGCCGTCGCCTGCCCTATGCCGAATTCCGTGGACCCCTTACCGATGACCACGTCCATGCCGGCCTGCCGGGTCGCCCGGGTCAGGGACTCCCGGTCCAGGCCGGGATAGGCCGACAGGTCCTTCCCCGCCAGGCGCGCCAGGGAGAAGGCGGGCACCGAGGAATCCCCGTGCTCCCCCAGGACCAGGGCGGAGATGTCCGAGCGCGGAACGCCCGACTCCTCGGAGAGCAGGCGGACCAGGCGCGCGGAGTCCAGCAGGGTCCCCGTGCCGAAGCAACGGGAACGGGGCAGGCCCAGCTCGCGGCGTACCAAGTCCGCGACGATGTCCGCGGGGTTGGTGATGGTGACCACCAAGCCCGGGATGCGGAGCGGAAGCAGTACCTCCGAGAGCTCGCCGAGCATGCGGACCGACACGTCCAGCAGGTCGAGGCGCGTCTGCCCGACCTTGCGGGGCTCCCCGACGGCGATGATCACGATGTCCGCATCCGCCGCCTCGGCGTAGTCCCCCGCCCGCACTCGGATCTGCCGGGGCGGATAGGAGAGGGCGTCGGAGACGTCCAGGGCCTGGGCGCGGGCCTTTTCGGGAATGCGGTCCACCAGGACGATGTCCCCCGCCGTCCCCCCCCAGGCTAGGGACAGGGCGCAGTGGGACCCCACGTGCCCCGCGCCGATGATGACTATCTTTGCCGAATCCGCCATGCGCTGCCGCTCCTTGGTGTTTCTATTTATAGTATCATACGCGGCGACCCGTGTCCAGACCGGGGCGCTTTTTCCGCCGTCCCCACAGGAGCTCGGCCGCCGCAGCCTTTCTTGCCAAATCGGCGCATCCGGGGTTATACTGTCGTAGCGTTAACGTACACACGGCCGAAAGGCGCAGAAGGGGAAGGAACGATGGCACAGGAAGCGATTTCCGCAAAAGAGACGGCGGCCCTCATAGCAAGGGGCGGAGCGATACTCGGCATCGAGCTCGGCTCGACCCGCATCAAGGGCGTGCTGATCGACGAGCGGGGCCGCCCCTTGGCCTCGGGGGGCAAGTCCTGGGAGAACAAGCTCGTGGACGGCATCTGGACCTACGGCATGGACGAGGTCTGGTCCGGCATCGCCGCCTGCTACGCCTCTTTGGCGGAGGACGTTTCCAAGAAGTACGGCGTGCGGCTTGAGAAGGTCGCCGCCGCGGGCTTCAGCGGGATGATGCACGGCTACGTGGCCCTGGACAAGAACGGCGAGCTCCTGGTGCCCTTCCGCACCTGGCGGAACAACATCACCGAGGTCGCCTCGAAGAAGCTCACCGCCCTCTTCGACTTCGCCATACCCCAGCGCTGGTCCATCGCCCACCTCTACCAGGCCATTCTGAACGGCGAAAGCCACGTCAAGGACATAGCCCAGCTGACCACCCTGGCAGGCTACGTCCACTGGAAGCTCACGGGCGAGCGGGTCATGGGCGTGGGCGAGGCCTCCGGCATGTTCCCCGTGGACCCGGACACCCTGGACTACGACGCCAAGATGCTCGCCGCCTTCGACAAGCTGATCGCCGGCAAGGGCTACCCCTGGAAGCTCCGGGACCTCCTGCCCAAGGCCGTCCCCGCGGGCGCGGCGGCAGGCCGCCTCAGCCCCGAGGGCGCCAAGCTACTGGATCCCTCCGGCACGCTCGCGGCAGGCATCCCCCTCTGCCCCCCCGAGGGCGACGCGGGCACCGGCATGGTGGCCACCAACAGCGTGCGCGTGCGCACCGGCAACGTCTCCGCCGGCACCTCCGTCTTCGCCATGCTCGTTCTCGAAAAGAAGCTCTCCAAGGCCCGGCCCGAGATCGACGTGGTGACCACCCCCGACGGCAAGCTCGTCGGCATGGCCCACTCCAACAACTGCTCCTCCGACCTGGACGCCTGGATAGCCCTCTTCGGCCAGGCCGCCGCGCTCATGGGCGCCGAGTTCACCACGCCCAAGCTCTACGACGTGCTCCTGGAAGCCGCCCTCTCGGGCAGCGACGACGCGGGGGGCCTCCTCCACGTCAGCTACCTCTCCGGAGAGCACATGACCGGCTTCTCCGAGGGCCGGCCCCTCTTCGTCCGCTCCCCCGAGGCCGCCCTGGACCTCAAGAACGTGGTCCGCTCCCTCCTCTTCACCTCGCTCTGCGCCCTCCGCACGGGGCTCAACGTCCTCTTCGACGAGGAGGGCGTCAAGGTGGACGAGATACGCGGGCACGGCGGCTTCTTCAAGACCGCCTCCGTGGGCAGGCGCATCATGGCCGCGGCGACCAATACCCCCATCAGCCTCCCCTCCTCCGCGGGAGAAGGCGGCGCCTGGGGCATGGCTCTGCTGGCGGCCTTTCTCCTCCGCAAAGACGTGACCCGGAGCCTCCCCGACTATCTGGACTCCCTGATAGCCGACAGCATCGACGCGGCGGTCAAGCCGCTCCCCGCGGACGTGGCGGGCTTCAACGAGTACTTCAAACGCTACCACGCCTGCCTCCCCATCGAGCGCGCGGCGGTGGAGTGCCTGAGATAGGGGGAGCACGCTAGGTCCGTGCGAACCGGCCGCTCCTGCGCGTACGTCGGGGTCCTGGTGCGGGTGAGCCGATCCTCACTCGGTCCTCGGCGCTCTGCGCCTGCGGAAGCGTTCGGACCGGCCCACCCGCACCACCCCGCACAACGTTCGTTGAGCGCGGCCGGGCGTACGGGCGCTATCGTATGCGCTTCGGTCGGAGGCGGCTCCCCCTGGCTGCAGCCTCCTCGCGCAGAGGCGCTCCGGGGGCTTCCGCCACCCCCACTCCTGGTTCCTCCGCGGCAGCTCGCCGCCGGGAAAGATTGGTTTAGGCCGGTCCGTCCCTTTCGGCGGGGGGCGGCTCGTGGTAGAGTTTCGGCATGATTGAACGCACGCGTTTCCTGGGCGAAGACGAGCGGACAGAGCTGGACGCCCTCATGGAGGCCTGCCGGCTCCACGACGGGGCGGCCTCGACGATACAGTTCTGCCAGGACCTCAACGCCGACGGGGAGGCGGACTCCTGGTTCCTCCTCCGGGAGGACGGTCGCCTCGCCGCCGCCTGTTCGGTCTTCGCGCCCTGGAAGGGCGAGGCGGAGCTTTCACTCTGCGTCCGTCCGGATGCGCGGGGGCGAGGTTTCGGATCGCTCCTGCTGAACGAAGCGGCAGGCTATCTCCGCGGCCGGGGAACCGAGCGCCTGCTCCTGGTCTGCGACCGCGCCTCCGCCGACGGCCGCCGCTTCACCGAGCGGCGCGCCTCGGGCCTGGACCACAGCGAGCACACCCTTCTCAGGACGGG
>CAYUPG010000197.1:0-5704 GCA_964446515.1 uncultured Treponema sp. | reverse complement strand
TTCTTCCTGGCGATGATCCTGCTGCCGCCGCTGAACCACGACGTCGCGGCGGTGAAACTGGTTGGTGGCGGCCTCGTAGACCGGCGGCACCAGGCGGCCCAGAAGGTCCGCGCCCATGGTGGCGTCAAGGCCCGCGTTCACCACGCCCCCCACCCGCAGGCCCCGGGGCGGCTTGGCGTGGAGCATGGAGAAGGCCTTGACGGCGTTGTAGAAGTCCGGCAGCTCGTCTATGAGCACCACGGAGGATTGTTCGCAGGCCGCCCGGAAGACGTCGTAGTCCCCGGACATGGAGGCGGTGTGGCTGGCCGCCGCCTTGGCCCCTGCGGCGGTTCGGCCCGCCTTGTAGACGATCAGGGGCTTCGAAAGCCCCTTCGCCAGCTCGAAGAGGTCCCGCCCCTCGCCCTCGGCGAGGCCTTCCAGGTACACCGCCATGACCTCCACCGCAGGCTCGCCGGAAAAGAAGCGGATGAGGTCCGGGACGTTGACGTCCGCCTTGTTGCCGAAGGACACGATGGTCCGGTAGATGGGGGCGTACTGGGCCCGCTCCACCGCCGTGATGCCCATGGCGCCGGACTGGGTGAAGAGGGCCACGTTGGACCTGGCGGTCCAGCGTATGGGAAGCCGCTCCTCCCCCAGGAAGAGGGTGTTTACCCCGCCGGCGCCGTTCTCGGGGGCGAAGAATACGCCCATGCAGTTGGGGCCCACCACCCGAACCCCGCGCTCCCGGTGCCGGGCCACCAGGGCGGAGAAGTCCTGGAAGCGCAGCTCCGTGGGGATCCCGGAGATGAGGACGACCGCCGCTCCGTCGGGAACGGCCTCCAGGAACTCCACGGTCCGCCCCGCCGGGGCGGCGAAGACGTAGAGGCCGCAGGGACCGGGTATATCGGCGATGGCGGGGTAGAGGGGAAAGGTCCTGCCGGCGATCTCGGCGGTGCCCCCCTTGGGGTTCAGGCAGTACACGTCCGTCCGCCCCAGCTCCGCCAGAAGGCCCACGATGATGCGCGCCATGCTGTACTTGCCGGCGTCGGAGCTCACCCCCGCCACGGCTATGCCCTCCGGCCGGAAGTAGGGCTTCAGGGTTTCCGTGGGAGGCCTGCGGAGTCGGTCCGCCCGCTCCTCGGCCACCGCGAACTGGGCGTAGCCGTCCACGGCGATGAAGGCGCCGCCCCTGTCCTTGGAGAACACGAAGGGATTCACGTCCATCTGGAGGAGGTGGTACTTGGGCGTCCGGGCGGCGCTGAAGGAATAGCGGTACGCCAGCAGGGATACGGCGTACAGGGCGTCGGCTATCTTGGCGCAGTAGTCGTGGTGGCCCTCCGCTTCGAGCTTATGGCGTATCTTGAGGGAGTAGGCGATCCGCCCGGCCTCTTCTTTTGAAAGAGGCGCGATGGAAAGGTTGGCGGGGTCGTACCACTTGGCGAAGAACTCCGCGTCGTCTCCCCCCTTGGAGAGGGTCACCGTGGGGCCGAAGGAGGGGTCCTCCTTGACGCCGATGAGCACCTCGTTGCCCAGGGCCTGGGTGAAGGGCACGAATTCGGCGATGAGGAAACCTTCGATCTTCGGCTTTTCTCCTTCGGGAAAATGGCCCAGGACCTCTTCCTGCATGGCCTGGAGCACGAAGCGCACGAAGAGGGGATCCTCCACCGCGACCGCCTTGACCCCGCCGATCTTGGATTTATGGGCTATGTCGGGGGAGACGATCTTGACGATGGCCTTGGGCGCGAAGGGCGCAAGGACCGAGGCATCCAGGCGGGCGGGGTCGGTGACGTAGAGGTACCGGGGAACCTGCAGCCCCAGGGCTTCCAGTATGGCGTACACCTCGAATTCGTGCAGGTTTCGGCGCCCCTCGGCGGCGGCCTTGGCGAAGACGGCGTCTATGGTCCGTTCGGTCTTGGGATCCAGCGGCATGGATGCCTCCTGGGGCCATTGTAGCAGGGCCTGGGGAAAAGTTCAAAGATTTCCGTGCGGTCCCTTCCTAATGCACTTCTCATCCGCCCTTAACCGCCCCGTAACGGTCGTGCCGGATAGTGGGTGCGGGAGGAAACGCCATGCGCATCGCCTATTCCTGCGCCGGAGAGGGTTACGGCCACGCCGCCCGGATGGTCGCCCTGCACGAGGACCTGAGCCGGCACCACGACTACCTGCTCTTCGTTCCCGACACGGTAGCATCCTTCGTCCGGGACCGGCTGCCCCGGGCGGTCCTGCGCTCCATCCCCTGCTTCGAGCTCTCCAAGGCCGGCAACCGCATACGGTACGGCGCCACGGCGCTTTCGGGCCTAGCCGCCGCTGCACGCTTCGTTCCGGAACTGCGTCGCCTTGCGGGGGTGCTGAAGCGGGAGCGCATCGACGTCGTCCTGTCGGATTTCGAGCCCTATCTCCCCTGGGCGGCCCGGATCGCCGGGATTCCGGTGGTGCAGATGAACCATCCGGGCATAGTGCGCCGCTACGTCGGCTTGGATCCCCGCAGCTGGATCGCCGCCGCCGCGGCCTCCCTCATGGAAGGCCCCTGGGACCGGCGCATCCTGGTGTCCTTCTTCGGCGGAGACGTGGGGCCGGTGCTGCGCCCGTCCCTCCTGTCTAAGCCTGCCGGGAATGAGGGCTTCATCGCCGTCAACCTCAAGCAGGATGCCCGGAGCCGGGTGCTGCCCCTCCTTGACGCCCAAACTGGTCTGCACTACAAGCTGTACCCCGCCCCCGGAGCGGACTTCGACGAGGGGCTGCGGAACTGCCGGGCGGTCATCACCAACGGGGGGCACCAGACGCTCTCTGAAGCCCTTGCCCTGGGAAAGCCCGTGCTCGCCCTGCCCCAGGAGGGGCAGTACGAGCAGGAGCTCAACGCCCGCATGCTGGAGCGCACCGGGCGCGGCATGCGGGGCACCCTGCGGAATCTGCCCCGCACCCTGCCGAAATTCCTGTCCTCCCTGGATGCCCTGGCGGACCGCAAGGTGCTTCCGGCCGCCTTCCGTCTCCGGGACTCCCGGGCGGCCCTGTTGGACGCCCTCAACGGAGCCTTCGCCGCCTACGCCGCAGGGGCTGCTCCCGAATCCGCCGCGGCCAAGGTCGGTCTGCCGTGGCTGCTCGGCCGGGAAACCGGAGAAGCGGTGTAACGGAATGCCGTGTGGGCCGGAGGGTTGCGGAATACGGCGGCCCCTCCGTCCACCCTTAATCCTCCTCCTCTTCCCGCGGCAGGTAGCGGCCGAGCCCCTTGAGGAGGCCCGCCGCGGAGGCACCCGCCAGGCCGCTCACGAAGAAGCCGCGGGCGGCGGGAGACAGGATGCTCGCCAAGAACGAGCGAAGCTCTTGGCCCTGCCCGGAATCCAGGAGTGCCTTCGCTTCGGGCGGCAGGAGCTGGATCAGGAACGAGGCGCTCGGCAGGGCGAGCAGGGCGCCGAAGAGCAGCACCAGAACCGACGGAAAGCCGAGCATGGCGCCGGCTCGGGCGAGAACCGCCGCCGCGCCTCCGCCGCCCAGGAAGGCCAAGGCCGCCAGGGCGGCCGCCGCGACGAGGGCGAGGACGGCTGCGGCCTTCCCGAGGCTTCCCGTCTCCCGGACAAAGGCCGCTTCTCTACCCGCAGGCGCGGGCCGCAGCTCCAGGGTATCCGGCACTTGGTTCAGGGCTCCCGACAGGATAACCCCGAGCTCTTCGGGCGAAGCCGGAAGGGAAGGGCGGTAGCCCTGGGGCGCCTCGGCGTAATAGTGGCCGGTAATCGCGGGGAGGCGCTTCTCCAGGGCCGATTTGAGGGGCCGCAGGTCCAGCTCCGGCTCCCTTGCCCGGAGCCCCAGAAAGTAATCCGCCCCCTGGTCCACGGCCGATAGGCCGAGGGTCCTGAGTTCCGCTTCCGGAAGCTCGAGCTGCAGGCCCCGAGCCAAGGTGGGGCCGTGGAGGCTGTAGGCCCCATGCTCCAGGTCCGCATCGACGCCTGCGGACAATTCCGGGGACGATAGTATGCGGTAGAGGCGCTCGTCCTCCACGATCGACCGGTAGTAGTTCCTGTCCGTGATCCAAGGGAGTACGCCGAAGAGGCCGAGGGACGCCAAGAGCAGGGGCAGTCCCCAAAAGAAATAGAAGAGGGCTGAAAGGAATTTTCTCACCGCGCGCCTCCTTTTCGGGTAAGGGTGGCAGAAAAGGGCGGAATGCACAAGGTTCTTGAATATCCCGCGCGATCTGAGTAGTTTATAGCAACTGGAATCAAAAAGTTCTTATGCATAAGAACAGCGATTGCGCCGCCCCCTGCGGAAAGGAGGCCGACCATGAAGTTGTATTCGCGCATCCTCATACTGTCCCTGCTTCCGCTGCTTGCCACGTCCCTCTTCCTCACCCTGCGCCTTTCCGCACTGGTCGATTCCAAGCAGAAGGAGCTGGAGCTGACCCGCAGGCTTTCCCTGGCCGGCATAGAATCCCGGATTTTGACCGCAAGGCGCCGGGCCTTGGATACGGTGCGCGTCCTCTCCGTTTCCTCCGAGACTTACCGGGCCATGCTCTCCGGGGACGCCGATTTCCTGAGCCGGTGGGGAGCCGCCTTCCTGGGCGCCGATCTGGATATGGTGATCTTCAGCACTGCGGGGGGCGAAGTGCTTGCCCGGGCCCACGATGAAAGCCGTCGGGGTGATTCCTACGCCGATCATCCCGCCTTCGTGGCCATGTCTTCGGGGGGGCTTGCTTCCTACGAGGGAGTCGTCGAGGCCGGCGGCACCTACTATCTTGCCGTAGGGGTGCCGGTCCGGGCCCGAGCAGGCAGGATAGTAGGGTACGTCGTCGCGGGACGGAGCGTATCGCGGGCTTTCCTCGACGAGCTGTCGGCGGAGGCGGAGGTGGACCTGCTGTTTCCCTACCCCACAGCGGAAGCCGGCGCCGAGGCTTCCTGGCTTCCGGGTCCCTTCCTTGATCCGGCCCTGGGGGATGCGGGGCGGCTGGGCCTGCGCTATCGCCCCAGTCCCCTGGCGGACGAGCTGTCCCTGACCATGCGCTCCTCCATCGCCATAGCCCTGGCCGCCCTCATCGGCATGCCGGTGTTCCTGGCCATCTTTCTTTTTCTATACGTGAAGCCCTACGGCGTCCTCACCGCGTTTCTGGTCGACTACTCGCAGCACCGCATAGGACTCCGGGAACTATCCGAAGCCTGCGGCGCCCTCGCCGGAAGGGGCAGCACCGATGCAGGCCGCATCGCTTCCGCGGTTTCCGCCATGGCGCTGCGCCTGCAGGAATACCTGGAGCTGGTGGAGCGCAAGAATTCGGAGCTGGAGCGTCTATCCCGCCGGGATACCTTGACGGGCATACCGAACCGGCTTGCCCTGGACGAGTTCCTCTCCATGGAGTGGAAGCGGAGCGTCCGCTACGGTACGCCCTTGGCCGTCATCATGGCGGACATAGACCATTTTAAGAAGGTGAACGACGAGCTGGGCCATCAGGAGGGGGATGCGGTGCTCGTAGCGGTATCCCGCGTCCTCTCCGAGCGGACCCGCAACACGGATATCTGCGGGCGCTGGGGGGGCGAGGAGTTCCTTATCATATGCCCCCACACGGACGCCGCGGGGGCGGCCTCCCTGGCGGAGGACATGCGCCGGGCCGTGGGGACCGTCTCCGCCTCGGACGGCCGCACGATGGGAGCCAGCTTCGGCGTCGCCTCCCTCCAGGCGGAAGAGCCGGCCCACAGCCTAGTCTCCCGGGCCGACCGGGCCCTGTACCGCGCCAAGGAGAAGGGGC
>CAYUPG010000196.1:0-5710 GCA_964446515.1 uncultured Treponema sp. | reverse complement strand
TTTTCCGGGTCGGCGGTGGACGGACGCACCATCATCCTATCGGCGGAAGCAAGGCTGAAGCCCGCAGCGGCATCGCCGGTGCGGACGGGCGCGGCGTGGGCTTCCCGCAGGTTCGGGATGGCCGGCCTGCGGGCCGCCGCCATGAGGCCGCGGTGGAAGGGGTAGCCGGCCGTCCGGGACAGCTCCTCCGCGCCGACCGACAGGACCGGGCAGCGGCCCGCGGCTATGCGCTCCGCGTCCGACCGCGCCGAGCCCACGCAGAGCAGAGCCAGGAGCTCGCAGCGCAGGGCGGCCCGCTCCGCCAAGAGGCGGCCCTCCGCGACAAGGAGGCCCTCCCGGCGCAGATCCCGGTCCGGCAGCGAGGCGAAGAGCTGTAGGCTTGCGGCGGTATCCTGCATGACGGCTCCAGTATACGCCGCTTAGGGCGCCGGCTCCAGAGGACAAGCGCTTTCTCCTGCCGAGACCGAGCCTGTCCCCTTGCCATTTTCTCGTCGTTCCGATATATTACCAGTGGTAATATATCGGAGGTACAGATGCTTCAGAAAAACGCTTCCTTACTTTTGGCCATGGGCTATGTCCAGGCCCTGCTCATGGCCCTCTGCGGGGCCGCCGGAATTTTCATCCCGGACTTCTACGAACCATACTTGAGCCGCTACGGCCTGGTGTACTCCCAGGTCTTCGTCCAGGATATCATGGCCCTGCTGTTGGCCCCGGTCTGCGCGTACTGCGTCGCGGCGGCGCGCAGGGGCTCCCCCCGGGCCGCGGTGGTCTGGGCAGGAACGGCCCTCTTCGGAGCGTACTATTTCTCTTTCTACGGCATGGATAAGCTGTACACGCCCCTGTATCCCGCCTATCTGGGCATCATCGGCCTGGGATTCTACTCCCTGCTGGGCCTCTATTTCTCTCTGGACCGTGCCGCCTTTACGGCCCGCATAGGCCCGCGGCCGCCCTACCGCTTCGCCGCGGCCGTCTTGGGCATGACCCTCCTCTTCATACCCCTCTGGCTCATCCTGATGGTCGATATGATACGCTCCGCCGTCATCGCCCCCGCGGCTACGGTATTCCTGCTGGACCTGTCCTTCCTCATCCCCGCTTCCCTCTACGCGGCGGCGCTGCTGTGGAAACGCAGGGCGGAGGCATGGCTGCTGGGAGGCATCCTGCTCTTCAAGTCCATGGTCTCCGGCATCCTCTTGAGCGGGGGTACCCTGTACGACGCCGTCGCCGGCCGCCCCTGGGATCCCGCCCAGCTGGGGCTCTACCTCTTCCTGGCCGCCGCGGGCGGGGGAGCCTTCTTTCTCTTCCTCGGGGAGCTGGGCCGCGGCGGCGCGCTGCGGGAGACCGGAGCGCAGGGCTCTGCGGCGGTCGGACGCTGAGGGGATGCGCAAGAACCTGAGCCGGGAGCTCGTAATCGCCTCGTACTTGGACAGCCTCGACCGCCCCTCGGAGCGGGCGGTCAACTTCCGGGGCCTTTCGGCCGCCCTGGGGTGCGCCCACACCAACCTGTACAACTTCTTCGCCGATTGGGACGCCCTGCGCTGGGCCGGGGTCGAGGAGATTCTGGAGCGCCTGGGTCGGGCGGTGCGGGAGGGCGCAGGGCCCGTGGAGGCCTACGCCCGCTTCGCCCTCGACCATCCCGCCTGGTACCGGCTGCTCTGGTTCGAGACCCTGCCTCCGCCGAGTTCTACGCGGCCTGCGGAGCTGGCCGCCGCGGCCACGGAGCCGGTGTTCCGCCTCCTGGCGGAGTATCGGCCGCAGGCGTCCGCAGAGGCGCTGCGGGAGGCCGTGGACATGGGGCACGACATGGTCCACGGGGCCCTCGCCAAGGCGCTCTCGGGTAGGCTCGGCGACACCCCGGCCGGGGCGGAGGATTTTGCCGCCCGCACGGCCGGCAGGGCAATGGCGGCGATGAAAGCCTTCCTTGAGTCGGAGAGCGGTAGGACATGAAAGAAAAGGGGCCGCCTACGATTGCTTCGTAGACGGCCCCTTCTCTTTTCGCGGAGCGCCGGGCGGCGGACGCTGCTGCGTCCGTCGACCGACTCCGGTGAATCCGACTGATTACCAGCGGTTGTTGCTCTCCCGGCGGGGCTTGTCCATCGCCTCGTTCACCTTGAGCTGGCGGCCGTCGAGTTCCTGGCCGTTGGTGCCGGCGATGGCGGCGCGGGCCTCGTCGTCGGAGCTCATCTCCACGAAGCCGAAGCCCTTGGAGCTGCCGGTATCCCGGTCGGTGATGATCTTGACCGATTCGACGGTGCCGTAGGAGGAGAAGAGGTTGCGGAGGCTATCCTCGTAGGTGTTGTAGCTGAGGTTTCCGACGTAGAGTTTCTTGGCCATGGTAGCGTTTCCTTTTTCCGGGACTATGCCTCGGAGCTTCGCGTTTCGCCCATCCAGGATGGACGCCCCGCAGGCGCGGGGATACGAGCGGAGAGACGATGGACACCGTTAGTACTTTTCCAGGAAGTTAACGCAACCAAGTCGGTTTTCTTGAACGCGGTCCGCGGCGTGGACCTATCCAGGAACTTCGAAAGGGGATGAGGACAATTCGTTTATCTAGAGTTTCTCTCACCCTGGAACGAGTGTAGGTTCTTTCTCGATACTTTACAAGGGGGTTGCGGGCCGGCCGGCCGGCCGGCAAAGCAGCCGCCGCCCGAGGAAAGTCCCCGGCGGCGGCGTTGTCGGGATCAGCAGCGGCACTTCGCTGCTTCGTCGGCGAAGGCCGCCACCAGCTCCGGGTCCGCGTCGAAGAAATGGTCCGAGGGGGCGAGTATGTATCCCCCGCCCTCACCAGCCGCCTCGAAGCAGCGCCGGACGTAGGCCCGGGTGGCTTCTGCGGGACAGTCCTTGAAGTAATGCCCCTGGTCGAAGCCGCCGATCATGCAGACCCGACCGCCTATGCGCTTCTTGGCCGCGGCCAGGTTCACGTCCGCCCCCATCTCCGGGGGGGTGAAGGTTTCCATGGCCGCGGGCCCCATGTCGGCTATGTCCTCCAGGATGGGCATCATGCCGCCGCAGGTGTGGTAGACGATGCGGACGCCCGCACCCTTCGCCGCGTCGATGAGCGCCGCATCGTAGGGCTGGACGAATTCCCTGAACATGGTGGGGGAGATGACCGTGGTGGAGGCGTCTCCGCCGCCGAGCTCCATGAGGTCATACCCCGAGCCTGCAAGGGAGCGCACATAAGCCAGCTTGCGGTCCCGGAGACAGGCGAGCACCTCGTGGACCCATGCGGGGTCGTCGTAGGTGTCCATGATGGCCTGCTCGGTTCCCCGGATGCAGCAGAAATCCTGCCAGCACCCCGGCTGGCCGAATAGATCGAAGGGAAGGACGAAGGCGCGCACTATGCCCCGTTCCCCGAAGGAGTCCCGCGCCCGCCGCACGGCCTCCGCATCGCAGAGCGGGTAGGTCATGTATTCCCGTATGAGGTCCAGATCGGACTTCTCCTTGAGCAGCGTCTCGGCCACCCATTCGGTGTAGGAGTTGCCCTGTATCACGGTGGTCAGGTTCCCTTTGGGGGTCTCGATGGTGTACCGGGTCGTGGCGAATTCCCGGTGGGGCACCGGTTCGGACCGTATCCTCCAGGAATCCGAGACGATTCTCTTGATCTGCAGAAAGCCCGGTTCCCCCTGGGACGGATCGAAGTACTCGCCCCGGGATGCGTCCGGGAGCACCGGAATAGTCCAGTTGATTGCATCCAGGTCGAAACGCTCAAAGAATTCCTGCACCGAAGCGCCGCCGAGGCAGTTATCCAGAAAATAGGGCATCACATGGTGCGTCGTCGCCGGGAGCCGGTCTGTGGGTTTCCGGTCCAAGGCTGCGATCAAACGCTCGCGGTGGGTCATTGGTCTTCTCCTATGAGTCGATGCAGCTTGCAAGGATCGTTTCCTGGGTCGCGTCGGAAGCCTTCAGCTCGTTGCTGATCTGTCCGCCGGACATGACGTAGATCCGATCGCACATACCCAGGAGTTCGGGCATCTCCGAGGACATCATCAGGATTGCCATGCCCTCGTGGGCAAGCTTGTCCAGAATCCGATATATTTCCGCCTTCGCGCCCACGTCGATACCCCTGGTCGGCTCGTCGACGATCAGAATCTTCATGCCCTTCTTGATGAGCCAGCGGGCCAATATCACCTTCTGCTGATTCCCGCCGCTCAATTTGGCGATGAGCTGCTTCGATGAGGGAGTACGGATGGCGAGCCTGGTTATCATATCCTCCACCGCCCCATTCTCAAGGATCTGGGATATTCCAATTCCTCTGCGCAGCTCTTTCAATGAAATGATCGACATGTTCTCTTTCACGCTCAGATCCGGAAAGATGCCGTCGAGCTTTCTATCCTCGGGAACCAAGCCCATCCCTGCTTCCCTCGCCTTCACCGGATCGTTGGGCGGCAGCTCGATGCCGCCTACGCGCACGGAACCGGATACGCGCTTATCCAGGCCCATGAGAGCCCGGGTCAGCTCCGTACGCCCCGCGCCCATGAGTCCCGCGAACCCCACTATCTCGCCACGCCTGGCGCTGATCGATACATTCTTGATCTTTTCGGTGCAGAGCCCCTGTACGGTCAGCACTTCCTCGCCCAAGATCGGCGCGGTCTTCGGCAGCAGCGACGAGAGCTCCCGACCTACCATCATGGAGATCAAGGATTCATTAGTGAGCTCTTCGGTCTTCTTCGTGCCCACCCATTCTCCGTCGCGGAAAACCGTTACCCTATCCGATACGGCGAAAATCTCGTCTATCTTGTGGGATACGTACACAATCCCCACGCCCCTCTCCTTGAGCCGACGTATCAAGGCAAAAAGCTTCTCAATTTCCGCGGGGCAGAGGGCCGAGGTCGGCTCGTCCATGATTATGACTTTCGCGTTCAGGGAAAGAGATTTTGCGATCTCCACCAGCTGCCTGCTGGAGACGGCCAGCCGCCCGACCTTTTCCCGGGGGCTGATTCTCAGCCCCACATCCGCTAGGTACTCTTCGGTCCGCCTATACATTTCCGACCAAAGGACGCGTCCGGTTCGCGAGACGGGCAGCCGTCCGAAGAAAATGTTCTCCGCGATGGAGAGCTCGTCCACCAGATTCAGCTCTTGGTAGATGACGCTTATCCCGCACCTGATCGCATCCAGGGGTTTGGCGATTTCCGCGGGTCGTCCGTTGATGAGGTAGGCGCCCTCGTAATCGTAGACGCCCGCCATTATCTTTATCAGCGTCGATTTGCCGGCGCCGTTTTCCCCCATCAGCGCATGCACCTCTCCCGCTTCAAGCTCGAATCCGACGCCCCTGAGCGCGTGCACTCCCGGAAATTTCTTATGGATATCCCGCAACTGAATTACCGGTATTTTCTTCTCCGGCACATCGAGCCTTTCCATAGCCATACCTATTCCGTAGCCTTGATGAGTTTCTTCTGGAGCTTCCGTCGCCTATTGCCGTCCAGGTACACGGCGAGGATTATCACCAAGCCTCTGGCGATCTCGTGGTAGAACGAGCTGACGTTCAAGAGTATGAGCGCATTGTTGAGCACGCCGAGGATGAGCATGCCGATGAACGCGCCGGTAAGGGTGCCGACGCCCCCGGTCAGGCTGACGCCGCCGAGAATCACCGCCGCGACGACTTGAAGCTCAAAGCCCATGCCTGCGTTCGGCTGTCCCGAGGACATGCGGGCCGCGAGGACCATGGCGCTGATGGAGGCGAATACCGATCCCATGACGTAGACGATTATCTTTA
>CAYUPG010000195.1:0-5731 GCA_964446515.1 uncultured Treponema sp. | reverse complement strand
CCGGCCAGCGCGACGGCGGCGGGGCTGCCCAGGGCCCAGGCGCCGACCACGTAGCCGATCTGGCTGATGGAGTGGTAGGCAAGAAGCCGCTTGGCGTCCCGCTGGGAAAGGGCGACGACGACCGCTATGAGGGCGGTGGCGGTTCCCGAAAGGCCCAGGAGCTCCAGCATGCGGCCAAGGATCTCCCCCATGGGGCCCTCCAGGCCGGAAAGATCGGCCATGAGCCTCCCCAGGGCAAAGAGCGGCGTCTTGATGAGCACGCCCGAGAGCACGGCGGATACGGGGTGGGGAGCCGCGGCGTGGGCGTCCGGAAGCCAGCCGTAGACCGGCAGCACCGCCACCCGAACGGCCGTAGCCGCGACGATGCAGGCCAGGGACAGACCCGCATAGAGGGCGCCGGGGCCGCCTTCCAGGGCCGAGAGGCCCGCGGCGATGCCCGAATAGGAGAGGGAGCCCGTAAGCCGGTACAGGCCGAAGACCCCCAGCAGGAAGAAGCCCATGGCCGCGGAACTCACCGCCAGGTAGCTGAAGGCCGCCAGGAAGGCGGCGGGCTTTTCGGAGGAGGCGGTGAGGGCGTAGGACGCGATGCCCAGGACCTCGAGGCACACGAAGAGGTTGAACAGGTCCGCGCATGAGGCGGTGGCGGCCAGGGCGGAGGTCTGTATCAGGAAGAGGGTCGTGAACAGGGGATTGCGCGGCCCCGAGCCCCGGGAATACACCCAGGCGGCGCAGGCGCCGGTGAATCCCAGGATATCCACCAGCCAGGAGAGGCCGTCGAAGCGCTGCACGATGCCCAGGGGGTAGCCCCGGTCCCCCACGACGAAGGAGACGCCCCCGCCGAGCACCGCGGGAAGCAGAAGAAAGAGCACGCCCACCGGCGCGAATAGGCCGACGGCCGCGGCGGCCGCCTCCAGGCGCGCGCTCCAGGGCCGGTCCTTCCAGGCCTTCGCAGCCAAGGCGAGGGCGGCCCCGGCCAGGGGCAGCATGACCGGCAGCAGGACGAGGTCAGATTCGCGCATCGTCTATCCTCCGGCGCAGCTCCTCGGAATCCAGGGTGCCGTGGGCCCGGTGCAGGCGGTAGGCGAGGGCCAGGGCCATGGCGGAAACGCAGAGCCCCACGACGATGGCGGTCAGCATGAGAGCCTGGGGCACCGGGTCCACGAAGAGCCGGTCCGGCCCTCCATCCAGCAGGGGAGCGTAGGAGCCGATGCGGGAGCCCTCCAGGACGAAGAGCAGCACCACGGCGGAATTCTGAATGGCCAGGGCGTAGACCTTCTTGATCAGGTTGCGCTTCGCCGCGAGGCCGTAGGTGCCCAGCATGAACAGGGCCAGGACGAGGAGGCGTTCAATCATGGCTTCCTCCCATCATGAGCAGGCAGATGAGGGCCACCCCCGACCCCACCTTGAGGCCGATGGCGGCGTTGAAGGCGACGATGTAGGCCACCTGGGGAAGCTCCGAGCCCGAGGGTATGGGATTCCCCATGATGATCGAACCGGATATCGGACCCGCGACGCTCAGGGCCAGGATGGCCATGAAGGCCAGGGCCTCCACCTTGGCCAGGGTGTCGCTGCGGAAGGCCCTGCGCCGCGCGTCTATGCGGCCCAGGCCGCCCTCCCTGCGGCCTATAGCGATGAACACTATGCCCGAAGCGAGGACCACGCCCCCCTGGAAGCCGCCCCCCGGAGACTGGTGTCCATAGAACATGACGTACCAGCCGAAGAGCAGGACTATGGGGGCAAGCTTTCCTACGGTCAGATCGATGATGTCCGTGCGGCGCCCACGCGCAGGTGAAGGTTCGCCCGCGGAGGGCGGCGCAGAGCCTGCGGACATGACCAGTCCCATGGCCCCCGCCAGGGAAGCCAAAAGGACCACCGTCTCTCCCAGGGTGTCGTAGGCCCGGTAGCCCAGGTAGATGGCCGAAACCAGGTTGGTCGCCCCGGTCTCGGCAAAACCGGCGGCAAGCAGAAAATCCCGCGGCGCAATCGGCCAGGGATGCTCCCAAAGGAGCAGAGGCCCCACCACCGCCGCGGCCAGGGCTATGGACGCCCAGGCGAGGACCGACTCGGTTCGGAGCTTCACGACTCGTCCCTCCGCTCGGTTTCCCGTATGGCCCAGACGAAGATGACCGTTGAGATGCCCGCCCCAACCGCCGCCTCGGTGATGGCCACGTCCGGGGCGTGGAGCATGTAGAAGACCAGGGCGGCCACGGCGCTCGCCGCGGACAGGGCTATGGTGCCGTGCAGAAGATCCCGGGAAAAGAGGGCGAAGGCCGAAGCGGCAAGGATGAGCGAGAGGAGGAGGGCTATCATTCGCCGCCCTTCTTCGGCTTTGTTCTAGTCCGGGGCGGAGCCCAAGGATCGAGGCCCGAATGCCAGGCATAGCGGGCTATGATGTGCGTGGCCGTTGGAGAGGACACGAAGAAGAAGAGGATGATGAGGGTGACCCGTCCCGCGGTGGCCCAGTCGGGGGCGGAGATCAGGGCGGCCAGAAAGACGGAAAAGCAGGAGGTGGTTGCCGCCAGGGCGCTGGTCTGCAGGCGGGTGTAGGGGTCCGGGAAGCGGAAGAGGCCCGCCACCCCGGCCAGGGCGAAGAGACAAGCCATGGCGCAGAAGATGAGAGCCGCGATTTCCCGCAGCAGCATCATGGCTCCCTCCCCCTGAAGAAGCTCGCTATGGCCAGGAGGCCCAGGAAGCCGAAGACGTCGTAGATCAGGGCGACGTCCAGATACATGACGCGCCCGCGGCGGGAACCGTAGAGCACCAGCAGGGCAAGGACCAGGGCGGAGATTACCGACAGGGCGGCCAAGCGGTCTGCGCCCCGGGGGCCCAGGGTCAAGCGAAGAAGGGCGACGGCGCAGCAGACCATGAGGAAGCGCGCTGTCCACAGGAAGGCCGCATCTATCATGACCAGATACGCCCCACCGCCCGTTCCAGGTCGCCCTTCACCTCTTCCCCCGCCCGGCCGGAATGCCGGGTGGTGGCGAAGAGCCAGTGGACCACGTAGTGGTCCTCGTCGAGGTCCAGCGTGATGGTGCCCGGGGTGAAGGTGATGGAGTGGGCCAGCACCACCCGGGCGAGATCAGAACGCAGCTTGGAGCGGAAATGCACTACCCGGGGAGAGACGCGGCCGTCGATCACCGCCCGCAGCACCCGGAAGGAAGAGGCGTACATGGCCAGAGTCAGGCGCAGGGGATACAGGAGGGCCGGCAGAAAGCGGGGAATGACGGCCCGGCGGGCGGCCTCATAATCCTCGATAAACACGTCGTAGGACAGAAGGCCTATGCCCAGGGCTCCGAGCAGGCCCGCCGCGATGTAGGTCGGCGCGAGGGACCCGGAAAAGAGGAACCATGCGACCGCCAGAACGGTGAAGGTTATTGCGAGGCGGAGGAGGCGCCATTTGAAGCCTCGGTCCATAGGCTAATCCCGCATGTGCAGCAGCTTGGCCAGGGACGGACCGTCCGGGGCCTTCCTGGCGGCATTCCTGAATTCCCCGTCGTGGAGCAGCCGGGCCAGCTTGGACAGGAGCTTCAGGTGGGTGGCCGTCTCGCCCTTGGGACCCGCCATGAGGAAGAGGATGTCCACGGGTATGCCGTCCGGCGCCTCGAAGGGTATGGGCGCTTCCAGGCGCAGCACCGCCATGACGGTCTCGGTCATGGCGTCGCAGAGGGCGTGGGGCACGGCGACCCCCTCCCCTATGCCCGTGGAGGCCAGGCGCTCCCGGGCTCTCACCTCCTCCAGCAGGCGCGCGCCGTCTTGGACCTTCCCTCCCCGGGAGAGGACGTCCACGGCCGCCGCCAGGGCGGCATCCTTGTCGGAGGCGGCAACCTCCGTTTCGGCGCAGGAAGGATTCAATATTTGGCTGAAACTGATCATGGCGTCACTCCTCGTCCTGCCGCAGAAGCCCCGCGGCCCAATCTACCGGTATGGTGAACATGATGCCCGTGCCGGGACTGTCCAGGGGCCCTATGGTCTCCTCCACCAGGGGCCGCAGGCGCTCCGGCGCCGACTCGTCCCTGATGACGGATAGTATGGTCTTGTTGTAGGGCTTGTTGCCCTTCATGAACTCCTTGAAGTCTGCGAAGAGGGGAACCTCGTAGGTGAGGAAGCGGCCCATGCCTTCGGAATCCAGGATGGTGGCCCCGTCGATGCCGGCCTCCACATAGGCTTCCATGACCTCTTCCAAAAACTCTTCTTTATTTAGTATAAAGACAAGCAGTTTCATGTACCACACAGTATCAGGGTCCGCCGACGATGTTGTCAAGCAATTTTGACCCTCATAAAGGAGACCTCCTATGGTTGAAGCGCTCAAGAAAAACCCCGCCTGGAAGGGCCGCCGAGGCCCCGTGGTCCTGGTCGTCATGGACGGCGTCGGGTACGGCAAGTTCAAGGAAGGCGACGCCGTCGCGGATTCCAAGATGTACAACCTGGAGGCCATAAAGGCCAAGGGCGTCCATACCCGCCTCAAGGCCCACGGCACCGCGGTGGGCCTGCCCTCGGACGAGGATATGGGCAACAGCGAGGTGGGACACAACGCCATAGGCTGCGGCAGGGTATTCTCCCAGGGAGCGGCCCTGGTCTCCAATTCCATAGAGTCCGGCGCCCTCTTCCAGGGCGCGGCCTGGAAGGAAGTGACGGGCAACGCGAACGCCTCGGGCGGCGCCCTGCACTTCATCGGCCTCTTCTCCGACGGCAACGTCCACAGCCACATCGACCACCTGAAGGCCATGATCGTCGCGGCGAAGGCCGAGGGGGTCAAGAAAGTCCGCGTCCACATCCTCTTCGACGGCCGGGACGTGGGGGAAACCAGCGCCCTCGAGTACCTGGATCCCTTCGAGGCCTTCCTGGCGGAACAGAGCTCGGGAGGCTTCGACGCCCGCATCGCCTCGGGAGGCGGCCGCATGTGGATCACCATGGACCGCTACGGGGCCGAATGGGCCATGGTCGAGCGGGGCTGGAAGACCCACGTCCTGGGCGACGCCCGGCACTTCGCCTCCGCCCGGGAGGCGGTGGAGACCTACCGCAAGGAGATTCCCGGCATCATCGACCAGGACCTCAAGGAATTCGTGGTGGCCGAGAACGGAAAGCCCATCGGAACGATCGAGGACGGTGATTCGGTGGTGTACTTCAACTTCCGGGGCGACCGCGCCTTGGAGATGACCGCCGCCTTCGAAGAAGAGGACTTCGACAAGTTCAACCGCGTACGGCGGCCTGCGGTCTGCTACGCAGGCATGATGGAGTACGACGGGGACCTCCACGTTCCCGCCCGCTACCTGGTGAGCCCCCCCGCCATCGACCGGACCATGGGGGAATACCTGGCGGCCTCGGGGGTAAAATCCCTGGCCATCTCCGAAACCCAGAAGTACGGCCACGTGACCTACTTCTTCAACGGGAACAGGACCGGCAAGTTCGATGAGAAGCTCGAGGATTACGTGGAGATCAAGAGCGACGTGCTGCCCTTCGAGCAGCGGCCCTGGATGAAGTGCGCGGAGATCACCGACGAGGTGCTCAAGGCCATCGAAGGCGGCAAGTACGACTTCATACGCCTCAACTTCCCGAACGGAGACATGGTGGGACACACGGGCATCTATCAGGCGGTGGTCTGCTCCATGGAGGCCATGGATCTGCAGCTCGGCCGCCTGGCCAAGGCGGTGCAGAAAGCCGGGGGCGTGCTCCTCCTGACCGCCGACCACGGCAACTCCGACGATATGTACGAGCACAACAAGAAGACCGG
>CAYUPG010000194.1:0-5738 GCA_964446515.1 uncultured Treponema sp. | reverse complement strand
GACATTTTCCTCGCAGTAGCTCGGCACGGGAACGAAGGGGACGTTCATGGATTAGAGACCTCTTCGGCGAGCATATCCAATGAACAAAAGCGGACATCCAATGTGCCGTAGGTACGTGTATATGGAGTATGCACATTATGCGAGACCACGAGATTCACAGATCCGGGATGGATCTCCCGCATAGCAGCCATGCCGGCAGGGTCGAATGCTTCGGCTCGGTACTTCGCTTCGATAGCTATGGGCGGTTTTCCCCGAGGAGCAATCACGAAGTCGACCTTCCTTCCCTTCTTATTGCGCCAGTGACGTATATCCCGGCTTTGGAGCCGAGCGGCCAATTCGTTGATTACAAGGTGTTCCCAATACAGGCCCTTGTCCTTCGAAGGCATTTCGTGGAGTCCCTGAGCCCAGGCGACGAAACCCGTATCGAAGGCATATACGACAGGAGTGGAGACGATCTCCGAGGCCCTACGCTTCGAAAATGGACGGACTATGTGGACGAATAAGGTCGCTTCCAGAATCGCCAGGTAATTAACGATCGTCGGTCTGCTCACGCCGCAGGGGGACGAGAAGGAGCTTGCTTCGAATCGACCGCCGCTTTGAGCGAGAAGCAGTTCAATAAATGTAAGGAATGATGACCTCCGCTCAAGCCGGAAGAGTTCCAGGATGTCCCGGGCCCAGAATGATTCAATCCACTCCGAATAGTCTCGGTCGTCACGGCGATCTGAAAGGTACAAGGGCGGCAGGCCTCCATGCAGGAAGCGCCTGTCCAGGTCATCGTGGTAGGGGAATGCCTTGTCTGCTCGGCAGAGCGGGTAGAGCAGGACGTCTGTTTTCCGTCCGGAGAGCGTGTCCTTGAACTTCGCGGAGGCCCCAAGGGTGGATGAGCCGGTGGCTATGACGCGGGTGTCGGGAAAGTGGTCTGCCGCTATCTTGAGTGGCAGAGCAGGATCTTCAAGACGATGCACTTCGTCAAGAACGATAAGCCCGGGGCCTTGGGCCTTTAGAAAGGATTCCGGGTCGGCAAGCGCGCGTCGAACCGATGGAAGTTCGCAGTCGAAGTACCGGACTCCGTTCATGGAGCGGCAAAGGACGGTTTTTCCGGAACGCCTGACTCCCGCCAGCCAGACTACTGGTCTGCGTTTTAGGCTCTCCGCCAACACGCTTTCCCACCAATCGCGACGAATCATACGGTAATAGTAGTCCTGGACGGAACCAAATGCAAGTATATTTTCACATAGTTCTTATGAATGAAAATACCATTGCATTTGGCATAGCCGGCCATGGCCATAAAAAGGCCCGCCCGCGCTCTGCCGGAGCCGGGGCGGGCGGTCCCTTACTTATTGATGAGCCGCACCAGCAGCTCGGCGATCTGCCGTCCGCCCTCGGCGGGGGCGATCTGGCCGAAGGCCGCCTTCATGTAGATGAGGTAGAGGGTGCTGTTGAGCTCCGTGTCGTTGGGGACATGGGGCGTCTCCCTGGAAGAGTGGGGACCCGCCACCTTGAGGTATTCGAGCACCTTCTGGTCCGCCGGATTGGCGAGGCCCGCCGCACGGGCGGAGGCGGAGGCGGAGGCGCCCCGGTCGTTGCCGAGCACCTTGGCGGCCTCGGGACTGTTCACCAGGAAGTTGATGAAGGTGACCGCGGCCTCGATGTTCTTGGAGTCCTTGTTCACCGTGTAGAACTGGCTGGGCGCCTGCCAGAGGGCCTTGGTCGCCGCGGCGCCGGGGAACTCGATCAGGCCGATCTCGTCCTGCATGGCTCCCTGGTAGCCCGCCAGCTGGTTGGTCCAGATGAAGCCGACGGCGACCTTGCCCGCCACCAGGGCGGAGGTGTCGGCGTTCTGCTCCGCGTAGCCCGAGGCCACGTCCGGCGGCGGCACGAGGCCGTTGTCCCGGTAGTCCTTGAAGAGCTCAAGGTACTTCTGGGCGACCGCGGCGGTCACCGCGGTGGTGTTGGAGGCCGCGTTGTACAGGGGGGTGCCGTTGTACCGGGTCCAGTAGCCGAAGGGCGTGGAGTTGGACGGGAGGGCGCCGATGTCCTGCATGGGGTAGACGCCCCGGGGCAGCTTGGCCTTGAGGGCCATGAGGTAGGAGCGGAACTCGTCGTAGGTCATGGACGCCTTGGGCAGGGGAGCGCCGGCCTTCTCGATCATGGTCTTGTTGTAGACCAGGGCCGGCATGGTGACACCCGTGGAAACCCCGTAGAGCTTCCCGTCTATGGTCCCGGACTCGACGGCCCCGGCGTCGATGACCGCGGTGTCCAGGATCTTGCCCGCGTAGGCGTCCAGGGGAAGGAGGACGCCGCGCTTGACGTAGTCGTTGATGTTGCCGCCCATCTGGATGATGTCCGGACCGCTGCCGCCCGCAAGCTGGGTGTCCACCTTGATGAAGTGGTCTCCCGTGCCGCCTGAGGGTTCGGGGTTCACCTTGATGCCGGGATTGGCGGCGTGGAAGATGTCGATCGCCGCCTGGCTGATCTTGACCCGATTCTCGCTGCCCCAGTAGGCCCACCTGACGGTGGCGCCGGAAGCGGCGGGGGCGGACGAGGCCGCGGGGGCGGCCCTCTCGCCCTGTGCTCCCGCGAAGGCGAGGCCGGCGCAGGCCAGCAGGGCGAGGCCGCTCAACGTAAGTTTCTTCATAAAAACCTCCTAATGCGTATGGGACTTCATCCCTTGATGCCCGTGGTGGAAATGCCCTGCACGAAGTACTTCTGCAGGGAAAAGAACAGTACGAAGCTGGGAAGGAGCGAGAGGACCGACATGGCGAACATGGAGCCCCAGGACGAGATGCCCGACGAGTCCAGGAAGAGCCTGAGCCCCATGGGTACGGTGTAGATCCGGGGCGAGTTGAGGTACAGGAGCTGGTTGAAGAAGTCGTCCCAGGTCCACAGGAAGGTGAAGAGCACCGTGGTGATGAGGGCCGGGACGGTCAGGGGCATGATGATTCGGGCGTAGATGCCGAACTTGCCGCAGCCGTCGATCAGGGCCGACTCGTCCAGATCCTTGGGCAGGCTGCGGATGAACTGCACCAGCAGGAAGATGAAGAAGGCGTCCGTGGCGAAGAGCTTGGGCACCACCAGGGGAAGGTAGCTGTCTATCCAGCCGAAGGACCGGAAGATGATGTAGCGCGGAATGGTGGTGACGTGGGACGGCAGCATCAGGGTCAGCATCATCACGGCGAACCAGAAATTGCGGAACTTGAAGCGGAGCCGCGCGAAGGCGTAGGCCGTAAGGGAGCAGAAGACGACGTTGGCTATGACGCAGAGCAGTCCTATGTAGAAGGAATTCTTGAAGAAGGTGCCGAAGCCGACGATGCCTATGCCCTCCCAGCCTTTGACGTAGTTCTGCAGGGTGAAGGCTTTGGGCCACAGGCTCGGGTCGGTGAAGATGGTGTTGCTTTGCTTGAAGGAGGCGGTGATGAGCCAGACCACCGGGTACAGCATGCCGATGCCGAGAAGGATGATGACGAGGTTGGAGAAGAGGGCGTAGAGCGAGGTGGTGCGCTTCATATTATTCTCCGCTTCCGTAGCTGACCAGGGAGCCCGAGAGCTTGAAGGTCGCCGCCGTAAGGCCCGCGATGATGAGGAGGAGCACCCACGCCATGGCGGAGGCGTAGCCCATCTCCGAGAACCCGAAGCCCTTGAGGTAGAGGTAGAGGCTGTAGAACATGGTGGAATCCAGGGGTCCGCCCTGGCCGCCTGAAACGATGAAGGCCTGGGTGAAGGACTGGAAGGCCCCTATCATCTGCATGACCAGGTTGAAGAAGATGATGGGCGACAGGCTCGGCAGGGTGATGGCGAAGAACTGCCGGACCTTTCCCGCCCCGTCGACTCCGGCGGCCTCGTAGTACTCGTGGGGTATCTGCTTGAGTCCCGCCAGGAAGATGATCATGGGCGAGCCGAACTGCCACACAGCCAGGACGATGAGGGTGTAGAGGGCGTACTTGGGATTGGAGATCCAGGCGGGGGGATCGATGTCGAAGAAGGCGCGCAGCAGGTTGTTGAGCACCCCGTCCCCGGCGAAGAGGCGCCGCCAGAGCACCGCGATGGCTACCGAGCCGCCCAGGAGGGTGGGGATGTAGTAGACCGTGCGGTACAGGGGCACCAGCTTGAGCTTCTGGTTCATCAGCATGGCGACCGCCAGGGCGAAGACAAGCTTCAGCGGCACGGAGATGAACACATAGCGGAAGGTCACGGACAGGGAATTGAGGAAGCGCCCGTCGGCGGTGAACATCACGATGTAGTTCCGCAGGCCCGCCCAGCGCGGCGGCTGGAGTACGTTGAACTCCGTAAAGGAAAGGAACAGCGAGTAGGCCATGGGGTACAGGGTCAGGAGGAAGAGGCCGAGCAGCCAGGGCACGAGAAAGGCGTAGGAGCTGAGGTTTTCCCGGATCGACTTGTCCAGGGCTCTTCTGTTCATAGCGTGTTCTCCAGTAGCGAAACCCTACACCCGGCTCCGCCGCTTGGGTAGCGCGCAGTTTTATCTATCCTGGGGCACTTTCTTGGAAAAGCATCACGGAAGGGAAACGAATTTCTCATGCGGCTGGAATTAACATGAGTAAAACGGTAGAGTAGTATTGGTGCTGGTGCGCTTCCGAAGGAGGTGCGGGTATGGCCGATTCGCTCCAAGAGCTCTCCCAGGAGTTCCGCGCCAAGCTGTTCCGCTTGGCCACGGAGGCGGAACTGTCGGCGAATTTCCTTCTGGAGCAGCTGGAGTCCAATTCGGCGAACCTGGCAGTCTCCCGGGAAGGGGCGGAGGAGCTGCGCCGCCTTTCCGACCGGGCGGCCCAAATATCCGCCTACGTGGACAAGTCGTCGGAAGACCTGGCCGAATCCTCCGATGCCGCCGTTCTCGCACTGGCGGGCCTTGAGGACATACTCCGCATCTACGGCGAGATAGACGGCCTCTTCGCCGCCTTCCTCCGCCTCTTCGCCCAGGTGCGGGACGCGACGGAGCGCATCGCCGACACCATACAGGAAATCGAGGACATCGCCGACCGCACCAACCTCCTGTCCCTGAACGCCGCCATAGAAGCGGCCCGGGCGGGGGCGGAGGGAAAGGGCTTCAAGGTCGTGGCGGTGGAGGTCAAGCGCCTTGCGGAACTCAACCGGAGCCTCACCGAAGGCATCAGGACCAACCTTTCCGCCCTGAAGAAGGGGATGCGCGAGACCGACGGCACGCTCAAGGCCTACGAGGAGGGCAAGGGGCGGCTTTCAGCGCGCATCGAGGACGCCCGGAAGGACCAGGACCGGTCCAAGGGGGCGCTGGAAACGACCCGGGACCACGTCCGGTCCATAGCCCGGGAGCTGCGGCTGCTCTCTTCCGGAACCGGCGCCGTGGCGGAGCATCAGGCCCGGCTGAAGGGCGCCATAGAGCTGCTGGCGGAGAGCTCCAAGTACATCACCGAGAACGTGTCCCGCAGGCGGGAGTCCATCCTCTCCATGAAGGAGTTCGAGCGTTCCCTGCGGACCCTTCTGCGCGGCCGAAGCGCCGGCGGGGCGGCGGGCGGGGCATCAGGAGTTATCGCGGTGGGCCACGACGCGGCGTATCCGCCCTGGGTGTCCGCAGGGTACCGGGGTTCCGAGGGCTATTCCATCGATATACTCCGCGCCCTGGAGAGGCCCCTGGGCAGGAGCTTCCGCTTCGTGCCCGACGAGTTCTCCGTGGTCCTGGACGCCCTGCTCTCGGGGGAGCTGGATCTGGTCGCCAACGTGGGTTGGCCCAACGGCGAGCTCGCCCG
>CAYUPG010000193.1:0-5772 GCA_964446515.1 uncultured Treponema sp. | reverse complement strand
GCCGCGCCTCTTCCCCTCCCGTATCTCCCGCATCTTCTCCAGCCCCACGGAGGTCTCGGTGCAGAAGGCGTTCCGCAGGAAGAACATGGCGGTCATGCTGATGAACGCCAGGGCGTAGAGGGCGCGGACGGCGGGCACCAGTCCCATGCCGGCGACCAGGAGCCCCGCCAGGGGGGCGAAGAAGCCCGAGAGGGTGCCCGCCACGGATATCCAGGTATAGAGCCTGACCCGGAGCCGCGCCGGCGTATCCTCTATGAAGAGGCAGGACCAGGACACGTGGACCACCCTGACCATGGAGTTGAGTATCCCCGCCGCCAGGAACCAGCGGAAATCCCGGGCCAAGGCCCACAGGAGGGTTGGGACGCTCCAGGCCAGGAGGTCGAAGTAGAGGGAGGTGCGCCTGCGGCCGAAGCGGTCGGTGAAGGCTCCGGCGGTGAGGGACCAGAGGGTCTGGAGGACCATGGCCGCCGTGGCGATGAGGCCTATGCCCTGTTTGCTCACCCCCAGGGCGAGCATGTACAGGGACGCGTAGGGCACGAAGAGATTGTAGGGTATGCCCCAGAGGGGCTCCACCAGTATGCAGGTCCGGGCGTTTCCCTTGAAGTCCGAAAGGCTCGCCGCCACCGAGGCCAGGGCTCCCCTGGGCTTTTCCGCGGCCGCTCCGTCGATTCTGTCCATACCCACGAGGTAGCCCCATTTATCGGAAAAAGGCAAGCGGCCCCGAAGCGCCCCGCATTCTCGCCGCCTAGGTTCGGGGGAGCCGCCCGCCGACCCGGGCCCTGGCCTGCCGTCGGGGGTACCCAAAAGGGGATGGAAAACTACATGTCGATTTTTAAACGAGTTGCGCTTTTGCTTGCCGCCTTTGCCGTCGTCGCCTGTTCCGCAAAGAAGTTCGGTGGGGAGGGCGGCGTCCAGGGTAAGTCTGCCGGGGAAGCCGTCCGAGAGGATACGCCCGCGCCGGTAGAGGAGAGCGCCGCCGACGCCTTCGAGGCGCTGGAGGCCCTGGCCGCCCGGGAGCGCGCCGCGGGTTACGTTCCGGGCATGGGGCTTGAGGAATCGACCCTCAGGGAGCGTCAGGGAGACTACGGGGGCGCGGTGCTGGCGGCCTTCAAGGAGCTGCTCCAGCTCTACGGCATGGGAGTCCTTCCGCAGCCGGAACTCGCGGCGCGGCTGGACGCGGTGGAGGCGGCCTTTCCCGGGAACGATGACGTAGCCGCGGCGGCCGCCGCCGCCCGGGCCTACCTGGAAGGAGAGTGGGCGGAGGTTCTGCCTGCGGCGAAAGTCCTGGCCGCCGCCGCCGCGGCACCGGACGATTTCGCGCCCTGGCTGGTCGCGGCCTGCGAGCTGGAGCTGGATCCCTCCGACCGCTCCGCGGGTGGCCGCTACGCGGCGGCCCGGGGCCGCTACGCCCAATCCCCCGCCTACTGGCACCACGCCGCCCGCATAGGCCGCGGCGCGGCTGCCATGGAGGCGGCGGAATGGTGCGTGAGCCTCTCTCCCTCGGGACCCTACGCCGCCTCCGCCCGGACCATCCTGGCCCGGGAGTCGGGGCTCAAGCCGGGCGACGGACCGGTCCTCAGGACCAGGCTGGAGATCGAGGCGGCCCTGAGCGGCCTGGCGGCGGGGGGCGGCGACGATGCCGCCCTCCTCTCCGAGCTGATTCCCCTGCTCGCCCTTCCCGACAACCCCTACACCCTCTATGCCCTGGGGGGACTGCGCGCCCTCTGCGCCGACGGCCGCATACGGACGGTCGTGGCTTCAGCCCGGTCCCGCTCAAGCGGGCGGGCCGCCGAACGGCTGCGCTACGCTGCAGGAGCGGCGCCGTGAAGGCCCTTGCGATAGGGGCGGCGGCCCTCATCCTCGCCTGCTGCGGGGCGCGGGGAGTGCCCAAGGGAGAACTTGAACGCTACCTGCGGGCCCAGAAGGCCTATTCCGCAGGCCGCTACGCCGAGGCGGCCGAGCTGGCGGACACTAGGCGCGCCTTCGCGCCGAGCCTGGTACTCCGGGGAAAGGCCCTCTATTTCCTTGGGGAACCGGCAGGTGCGGAACGCGCCCTCCTCCGCGCGGCCAAGGCCCGCCCTTCCTCCACCGAAGCCGGCCTGTACCTGGCCCACGCCCTCCGGGCCGACGGCCGGGGGGAGGCGGCTGCCCTGCGCGTCGAGACCCTGCTGGCCGACGATCCCGCCGATATCCGGGCCCTGCGCCTGGCAGCCGAACTGGCCGCCGACCGCGGGGAGTCGTCAATCGCCGCCGCCTATCTGGACAGGGCGGCGGAAGCGTCCATGGAGGCGGGCCTCGTGTTTCTTTCCCGGGCCCGGCTCAGATGGATAGCCGCCGATGCGCTTGGAGCGCTCGCGGATCTCGAGGCGGCGGAGACTCTCTTTCCCCCGGATTCGCAAAGCAGAAAGGCCGCGGCGGAGCTTGCCGCGCGCATACGGGAGGGCGGACGATGAAGGCGGGGAAAGCCGGCGCGGCGGAACGGACCGTACGGGCGCGCAAAGCCAGGCGCCCGCGCCTGCGTGTTCTCCTGGCGGCGGTGCTGCCTGCGCTGCTGCCGGCCTGCGCCGTCATGACGGCAGCGGTGCCGCGGGGCTGGGTCTACGGGGGGCCGGGAAGCGCCGTTTCCGCCGGGGGAAGCTTCGGGACTCTGGAGCTCCGCTCCGTATCGGTGGAGCGGCACACCGAAGCGGCTTCCATAGAAAAGGAGTTGGAAGGCCTTGCGCCCCGCATCTTTGCGGAGCGGGGATTTCCGGCGGCGGTGGAAGGGGAACAGCCGCGCTATGCCGCCGAGCTTCGGGCGGTGGAACGGGAATACCTGGAGGGCTGGCGCATGGTCCGTTCCATATCCCTGGAGGCGCGCATCCTTTCTCTCCAGGGGGACGCGGCATTGCGCATCGTCGGCCGCTCCACCTCCAAAGGAACGGCGAGCCTCGCCTCTTCCCGGGATACGGAGCGGCTTCTTTCCGCCGCGGTATCGGCGGCGGCTGCGGAGCTGCGGCGGCATGACCGCTTATCCGAGAAGAGATGATGGTCCGCGCTCAGGCCCTGGGCGCCGTCTGCATCCTCTGCGCGGTCTCGCTTCCCGCCCAGGAAGCCCGCGGGGCAACGGCTGCCGTGCCTATAGGGTTTCGGGAAGCCGCCGCCATGGCGGTGGCCACGTCGGCGGAACTGCGCACCGAATACGCCATGAAGGCCCTTAGGGAAGGGGCCTGGGCCTTGGGCTTCCGGTCCTATCTGCCCCGCCTGAGCCTGAGCGCCGGGGAGGACGACCGCCTCTCCACGGTGGGCACCGATTCCTTCACCAAGACCTATACCGCCTCCATCACCCAGCTGGTCTTCGACGGCGGTCGATTGGCCCTTGCCCGGTCCATGGAGAAGGCCGACCTGGCCGTGCATTCCGACGAGCTGCGGCGCAAGGCCGCCGATCTTGCCGAAGCCGCAGTCTCCTCCTACCGCGCCGTAATATCAGGCAGGGCCCTCGTTTCCATACGGGAGGAAACCCTGCTGGCCCTGGAGGAACAGCGGCGCATACTGGCGGAAGAGCTTGACCGCGGCCTGGCCCTGCGTACGGATCTGGCGGAGGCGGACATCAGTTTGGCCGAATCGATGATCGAGATACGCTCCCTGCTCCTGGAGCTGCGGGAGTCCGAGCGGCTTTTGGCCGAAGCCCTGGGGCTCCGGGAACTGCCGCCCCTGGCGGATAGGATCGACCCCAACAGGGCCTCCGTGGTGCCGAAGCCGGAAGCGGCCGCCATCTTGGCCGCCGGGGTGAACCCTGAACTGCGGACCCTGAGGCATGGAGTAGCGAAGAGCCAGGCGGAAGCCCGCCGGGCCGAGCGGGCGTGGATACCCACGGTAAAGGCCGCTGCGGACTACACCCTGAGCGGCGGCGGCTATCCCCTGACCCGCCGGTCCTGGAACCTCGCCCTCACCCTGGAGTTCAGCTCCCCCACCATAGCGGGCTCCCTCTCCTCCTCCGCCGGCTGGGAGCCGCCCTACGACCGCACCGCCAGGGCTCAAGCCAGGGCGGAACCCCTGGGGGACCCTGCCGCCGCCCTTTCCGCCCGCTCGGCCCGCATGGCCTTGGGCCTCGAGTCGGAGCGCCTGAGGGCCGCGGTCGAGCGTATCGGCCGGCGTGCCGAATCGGCCGTGGAAGCCTGCCTGTTGGCGGATCAGGGCCGCCTCTTGGCCCTCCGCTCCTCAGCCCTGGCGGAGGAGCGCCTCGCCCTGGCGGAGCTCAAGCTGCGCATGGGCCAGGCTACCCGCTTGGAGTATATGAAGGCCCACATAGAGCGGGCCAAGAAGGAGGCCGCTGCGGTGGAAGCCGCCGCCGCCCTCTTGGCCAAGGAACGGGAGCTGGAATCGCTCCTGGATCTGGCTCCCGGCGGCCTGGCGGAGCTGCGCCCCCTCGATATTGGAAGGTCCGAGTCCGGAGGGTTGAAATGAGATGCGGGTCCTTGTTGTTTGCCGCCGCGGGGCTTCCTCTTCTGCTCGGCGCGGCCTGTCGGGACGCCAAGGTCGAAAGCTCAGCTGAAAAACCCGTCTCGGTGCGCGTCATTTTGGCGGAGGAGCGGGAAGTACCCGACGAGGTTTCAGGGTTCGGTTCCCTTTCCTTTTTGAAGAAGATAGACATAGCCGCTCCCCAGGACGCGGTGGTGGAGGAACTGCCGCGCAGGGAAGGCAGCACCGTCCGAAAAGGAGACCGCCTGGCGGTCCTTGGGAATCCCCAAATACGCCTTGCCGTCGGCAGGGCTGAGAACGCCCTGGCCCAGGCGTCGGCAGCCCTGGAGCTGGCCGCCGGCAGGCTGCTGGAAGGGGAGTTCCAGGCCGAGGGCCGGCTTCTGGAATTGGATAAGGGCGAGGCGGAACTGGCTCAGGCGAAACGGGAGTTCGCGGAGCAGAAGCGCAAGCACGGCGATCAGGAGGCCCTGTTTCAGGCGGGGGGCGTCACCGAGGAGGCCATACGCTCGGGCCGTTTCGCCCTCGAGTCCTCCTCGGAACGGGTCCGCCTGATGGAGCAGGAGCTGGCTATACGGCGCATAGGCTTCCGTCCCCAGGACCTGGCGGCCGCGGGCTGCTCCGTCCCTCCGGACGGCCCGGAACGCATACGCTCGTACGTCCGCCTGGCCACCGCTACGCTTCGGGCTGAACGCAGCGCGGCGGCGGCCCGTCTGGACGCATCGGCGAAGGAGCTTGAGTCGGCGAAGCTGGCGGAGCAGGAGCTGATGGTCCTGAGTCCCGCCTCCGGGACGGTCGGCGCCCGGTACCTCGAGCCGGGCGAAAGGGTAAAGCGGGAGGACAAGCTGCTCACCATCATCGACACCTCCTCCCTCTACGCCCAGTTTTCCGTTCGGGAGGCGGAAGCCCTCCGACTCCGGTCCGGCCTTCCGGCCCGGGTCACGGTGGACGGAACGGGCGGTACCTACGAGGGGCGGGTGGATCTCGTGTCTCCCACCGCGGACGCCCAATCCTTCACCTTCACGGTCCGGGTGCTGCTTCCCGCCTCGCCGACGGGCGCGAAGCCCGGCATGTTCTGCCGGGTGGTGGTGCCGGCGGGGCCTCCCCGGTCGGCGGTGGTGGTGCCGGAATCGGTCCTGGCTGAAAGGAAGGATGAGCGCGGAAGGCTCTTCGTCGTCGCCGGGGGCGTCGTCTCGGAGAGGAGTGTGCGTCTTGGGGGTGCTATGGGCGACGGGCGGGAGGTTCTGGAGGGGCTTGATCCGGGGGCTGTGGTGGTCGATAGGCCCGATCCCTCGCTGCGGGAGGGCGACCGTG
>CAYUPG010000192.1:1641-5798 GCA_964446515.1 uncultured Treponema sp. | reverse complement strand
ATCCCGCCATGAACGACAAGGTGCAGGTGACGGTGATCGCCACGGGCTTCCAGGACGAGAGCGCCTCCGGCGGAATACCCGAGAAGGTCCGGCCGACCGAAGCGGTGCGGGGCGGGGACGGCGATTTCATCCGATACGACGAATGGAAGTCCATGACTGAAAAATCGAAGAAGCCGACGGAGTTCCTCTCCTACCGGAACTTCCGGGACGACGATCTGGATGTGCCGACGGTCATTCGGGACAGGAAGTTCGCCGGTGATCGGCCCGCCGAGGAGAAGGGCGGGGCGGAAAAGAAGGACGCGTAGGCCCCATGGACGGGCAGGTCTTGCTTGAACGGTACCATTCCCGACTCATAGCCTTGGAGCGCAGGTCCGTCCTGACGGCGGAGGCCTACGAATCGGAGCTGCGGCGCTTCCTCCAGTGGCTCGCGGATAGGGGCAGTTCCTTCGAGACCGCCGACGCGGCGGCCCTGTCCCAATACCTGGAATCCCGCCGCGATAGGGATGACCTGGATTCCCGCTCCATAGCCAAGACCGTATCCGCCCTCCGCTCCTTCTACCGCTATGCCGTGGACGAGGGGTTCAGGCCCGACAGCCCGGCCGCCGCCCTGGAGCCTCCTCGGCGGGGCCGCCGCCTGCCCGCGGTGCTGTCCAGGGAGAAGGTGGAGGAGCTGCTCCGGTCGGTGGCGGAGGATACGCCTCGGGGCCTGCGGGACCGGGCCCTCTTCGAGCTGGTGTATTCCGCCGGGCTCCGCATCTCCGAAGCCGCGGCCTTGAACCTCACGGACATCTACTTCGCCGAGGGGATAGCCCGGGTGGTGGGGAAAGGCGGCAAGGAGCGCCTGGTTCCCTTCGGAGGCGAAGCGGCCTTCAGGCTCGCCCGCTATCTGGAGGGAGGGCGGCCCGCCTTGGCGGGGCGCCGGCGCAGTCCCGCCCTCTTCATCGGGAGGACCGGAAAGCGGCTCTCCCGCAAGGGCATATGGAAGAACTATGCCGCCGCGGCGGCCCTGGCGGGGGCGTCCTCCAAGCTCCATACCCTCAGGCACAGCTATGCCACGGAGCTTCTGGCCGGGGGCGCCGACCTGCGGTCCGTGCAGGAGCTCTTGGGGCACGCGGATCTGGGAACCACCCAGATATATACCCATGTGGATACCGCCCTGCTGCGGGACAGCCACCGGCGCTACATGCCGCGCCTCAGGGGGTTCACGGAATGAAGGAAAAGAAAAGCCGTAAGTTCGGCGTGGTCCCCCTCATCCTCATCGTGGCGGCGGCCGTCGCCGTGGGCATCTTCTTCCTGCGCAGGGAGAGCGCCAGGGGCGCCTTCGCCGGCCGCATAGCCGAGATGGGACCCTCGGGAGCTCCCCCCGAAACCATCGAAGGGCTGCGCTCAGCCATCGCCGCCTACGAGGACCGCATCGAGCGGCACGTCCGGGACGCTGCGCAGACGGGCATCTACTGGAAAATTCTGGCGGTCCGTCTCATGGATCGGCGACTCTACGGCGAGGCCTTGGAAGCCCTGGAGCAGGCGGTTCGGTACTTTCCCGAGGATCCCACCCTCCATTATCTGACGGGCCTTGCGGCGTCCACCGTGGCCAAGTCCACCTACGATACGGGCGGGAGTTCCGGCACGGCGGAGCGGGATAGGCTGTTCGCCGCGGCGGAGGCGGCTCACCTGCGTGCCATAGGGCTGGACGGCGCCTATGCCCGGCCGCGCTATGCCCTGGGGGTGCTCTACGTCTACGAGCTGGATCGCCCCGAGGACGCCCTCCCGCACCTGCGGCGCTTCCTCGAGCTCAGGTCCAAGGACGTGGACGGCATGTTCGTCCTCGCGGCGGCCTACTACCTAACCGGGGCGTATAGGGAGGCCGTGGAGCTCTACGACCGCATCATCGCCACCTCGAGGGATGCCGCCAAGCGGGCGGAGGCGGAGAGCAACAAGAGCTCCGTGCTGGAGCTCCTGTATGAGTGAGCTCCCTGTGCTGGACTTGGCGGTTTCGCGTATCCCGGGTCTCCGGTGTGCGGAACGCCATATGCTGGCGCAGCGGCTCTCAGGTGCGGATGCCTTTGTAGGCCTCTCCCGTGCGGACCTGGAGGCCCTGATAGGACGGCCCGTATCCGCCTGGGAGCCCGCGGCCTACCTGGAACAGGGCCGCAGGGACGGCGAGGCGGCTCTCCGCAGGGGCATCTCGGTGATTCCCTTCCGGTCCGCGGAGTATCCGCCCCTGCTGCGGGAGCTGCACGATCCGCCCGAGCTGCTGTTTTGCCGGGGCAGGCTCCCGGACCCTGAGCGGCCCCTGGCAGCGGTTGTGGGGACCAGGGAAGCGGGCGGCGCGGCGGCGGCCGTGGCATACGGATTCGGCCGGGATTTCGCCCTCTCGGGCGTTCCGGTGGTGTCGGGCCTCGCCCGGGGCATCGACGCCATGGCCCATAGGGGAAACGTGGACGGCGGGGCTCCCACCGTGGCGGTCCTCGGCTGCGGCTTGGACGGCGTCTATCCTGCCTCCAACCGGGGCCTTGCGCGGCGCATCCTGGAGGCCGGGGGCGCCCTCCTGAGCGAGTATCCTCCGGGCACGGAGCCGTTCAAATGGCATTTCCCCGCCCGGAACCGGATAATCGCGGGCCTAGCCCGGGCCCTGGTGGTGGTGGAGGCTCCCGAAACGTCGGGGGCCCTGATAAGCGCCCAGTTCGGCCTCGATCTGGGACGGGACGTCTGGGTCGCTTCCCACAGTTTGGCATCCCCCCGGGGGGGCGGATGCAGGGCCCTGGCGGAACAGGGGGCGCGGGCCGCCCGTTCCGCCGCGGAGGTTCTGGAGGATTGGGCCTCCACCGGAATCCCGGCAGAAATTGAGCTTCGGTAGGAGAGGTTATGGCAAGCGGCGGCAGCAAGAAGAGCGTTGAGAAGAAGAAGACCCTGGTCATCGTGGAGTCTCCGGCCAAGGCCAAGACCATAGAGAAGTACCTGGGCCCCAAGTACGTCGTCAAGGCCTCCATGGGCCACCTCATCGACCTGCCCAAGTCCCGCATCGCCATAGATGTGGACCACGACTTCGAGCCCGAGTACATCACCGTTCGGGGCCGCGCCAAGCTGCTCAAGGAGCTGCAGGCCGACGCCAAGAAGGCCGAGGCGGTGCTGCTGGCGAGCGATAACGACCGCGAGGGAGAGGCCATCGCCTACCACCTGCGGAACGCCATCTCCGCCAAGACCGCCGCGGTGCCCATCAAGCGCATCTCCTTCAACGAGATCACCCCGCCCGCCATCAAGGACGCGGTGGCCCATCCCACGGACATAGACGAGGCCAAGGTGAACGCCCAGAAGGCGCGACGCGTCCTGGACAGGCTCGTGGGCTACAACCTTTCGCCCCTGCTCTGGAAAAAGGTCAAGAACGGCCTTTCCGCGGGCCGCGTGCAGTCCGTGGCCCTGCGCCTGATCTGCGACCGGGAGAAGGAGGTGGAATCCTTCATTCCCGAGGAGTACTGGACCCTGGACGCTGACTTCAAGAAGGGTCGTTCTTCCTTCACCGCCCAGCTGGTCACCTGGCGGGGCGAGAAGGGGGATTTGAAGAACGAGGCGGAGGTCCGCTCCATCATCGACGCCATCGCGTCCTCTCCCTGCTCGGTGCTGGAGGTCAAGGAGAGCGAGAAGACCGTCCGTCCGAAGCCGCCATTCACCACCTCCAAGCTGCAGCAGACCGCGGCGAACCGCCTGGGCTTCACCAGCAAGAAGACCATGCAGATAGCCCAGCAGCTCTACGAGGGCGTCAATATCGGAAACAACCGGGTGGGACTCATCACCTACATGCGCACCGACTCGGTGCGCATCTCCCAGGGAGCCCTGGAGGAGGTCCGCGCCTGGATAGGTGAAAAATATCCCGACGATCTGCCGCCGGAAGCGGCGGTGTACGCGGTGGAGAAGAAGGCCCAGGACGCCCACGAGGCCATACGCCCCACCTACGTCGCCTATACCCCCGAGGACGTGAAGGACCACCTCTCCAAGGACCAGCTCAGGCTCTATACGATCATCTGGGAGCGCTTCGTTTCGGGCCAGATGAAGAGCGCCCGGTCCCGCACGGTGAGCATAGACATAGGCGCCGGAGAGGCGGTGTTCCGCATCTCCGGGTCCAAGCTGGTGGAAAAGGGTTTCTACAAGGTGGTCAAGCT
>CAYUPG010000192.1:0-1631 GCA_964446515.1 uncultured Treponema sp. | reverse complement strand
CCAGGAGGAGAAGGAGGCGCCCCTGCCGGACCTGAAGCCGGGGGAAGCCCTGGAGGTTCAGAAATTCCACCCCGAGCAGCACTTCACTCAGGGGCCTGCCCGCTATACCGACGCGTCCATCGTCAAGACCCTGGAGGAGAAGGGCATCGGCCGCCCCTCCACCTACGCGCCGATCATTTCCGTGCTCCTGGAGCGCTTCTACATCAACCGATCGAACAAGCAGCTGGTTCCCACCATCCTCGGCCGCATGATCTGCGACATGCTGGTGGAGTACTTCCCCCATGTGGTGGAGTCGGGCTTCACCGCCGCCATGGAGACAAGGCTGGACGAGGTGGAGGAGAACCGCATCCGCTGGCCCCAGATGATCAGGGAATTCTACGATCCCTTCAAGGTCCGGGTGGACGAGGTGGGACGGAGTCTCGAATCCTTCAAGGGCTCCATGGACGAGGTCACCGACTACGTCTGCGAGAAGTGCGGCAAGCCCATGCTCAAGAAGCTGGGCCGCTTCGGCTACTTCCTGGCCTGCTCCGGCTTCCCGGAGTGCCGCAACACCCGGTCCATACCCCTCGCCAAGTGTCCCAAACCCGGCTGCGGCGGCGAGATCGTCGCCCGGCGCACCAAAGGGCGGGGCAAGGAGTTCTACGGCTGCACCCGCTACCCGGAGTGCGACTTCATCAGCCACTTCAAGCCCCTCTCCACCGATTGCCCCAAGTGCGGGCACTTCATGGTGGAGAAGTACGACAAGAAGAACGGTTCCCACAAGGCCTGCATCAACCCGGAGTGCGACTACCTGCACAGTCCGGAGGAGGAGGGATCGAATGACGGGGAAGATTGAGGAATACCTAGCCTATCTTCGCTCCGTCCGCGGCGTATCGGCGCGCACCCTGGATGCCTACGGCCGCGATCTCGCTCGCTTTTCCTCCTACTGCGCCAACAGGGCCATCGCGCCCGAGTCCGCGGGGGCCTACGAAGTCAGGGGCTTCATAGCGGACCTCGGCGCCGAAGGCGCCGCGGCGGTGAGCGTCAACCGGGCCCTGTCCTCGGTGCGTGGCTACTACCGCTACCTGCTTCGCTTTTCACTGCGGGAGGACGACCCCACCGCCGCCCTGCGCAACCTCAAGACACCCAAGCAGCTTCCCTCCTTCCTCTGGGAGGGGGAGATGGCGGGCTTCGCCGAGCTTCCGGATACGGCCGGCATACTATGGCCCCTACGGGACAAGGCGCTCATCATGGCCATGTATTCCGCGGGCCTCCGCATCTCCGAGGTCGCGTCCTTGCGCCTTTCGGACCTCGACGCGGACCTGGGGGGGGCTCGGGTGATCGGCAAGGGGGACAAGGAGCGGCGGGTCTTTTTTTCCGACGAAGGTCGGGAGGCCATGGCCTCGTACCTGCCGGCCCGTTCCGCGCGCATCCCCGCCGAGCGGCCGACCGATAGGCTCTTCGTGAACCGGAAAGGCGGTCCCCTCTCCGTTCCCGGCATCAGGTGGATCATAGCCCGCTACGCCGAGCGTTCGGGCCTGAACAAGAACGTGCATCCCCACGCCCTGCGCCACAGCTTCGCCACCCACCTGGTGAACGCAGGCTGCGACGTGCGGGTGGTGCAGGAGCTCTTGGGCCATGCAAGCCTTTCA
>CAYUPG010000191.1:0-5898 GCA_964446515.1 uncultured Treponema sp. | reverse complement strand
GATTCCGCCCGCAAGGGAGATATCCCAAAGAACGAGGGCTTCGTGAACGGCGTGCTGGCGCAGATCGATGCCCTCCGCTCCCTCATGGGGTCGGTCGTCTATAAGGAAGAGGGTGAGGCGGCCGCCGGCGCGGAGGCTCCCAAAGCGCCCGCCGCAGACCTCGCTGCGGCGCCCGCCGAGCGGAGCGCGGGCCCGGCGGCCGTAGTTCCCCCTGCCGCCGAAACGCCCGCCGCGGGGGCCCCGGAGCCGGAATCCGCAGCGGCGTCCTCCGCCAAGATCACCGAGTACAAGCCCCTGGGGGAGATCCTGGTGGATCTGGGCGCCGCCCCGGAAGAGGCGGTGCGCCGGGCCCTGGAGACCCAGGAGAAGCCCGTCGGACGCCTCCTCGTGGAGGAGGGGGTCGTCAAGTCCGAGGACGTGGAGAAGGCCCTGGAGATCCAGCGCAGCCTCAAGGGCACCGAGCAGGCCCCCGCCGAGGACGTGCGCCGCCGGGAAATCCGGGTGGACACCGCCAAGCTGGACAAGCTCTTCGACCTGGTCGGAGAGCTCATCACCGCTGAAGCCATGGTGTACAACAGCCCGGACCTCGCGGGGCTCAAGCTGGATTCCTTCGGAAAATCCTTCAACGCCCTGACCAAGATCAGCCGGGAAATCCAAGAGACCGCCATGATGATCCGCATGGTCCCCCTGGAGGGCCTCTTCCACAAGATGTCCCGCCTGGTCCGCGACCTCTCCCGGAAATTCGGGAAGAGCGTGGATTTCCGCGTCCACGGGGAAGAGACGGAGATGGACAAGAACGTCATCGAGCAGATCTCCGATCCCCTGGTGCACATACTCCGCAACGCCCTGGACCACGGTTTGGAATCCACGGAGCAGCGGAAGAGGGCGGGCAAGGGCGAAACGGGAACCTTGAGCCTGGACGCCCGCTACGAGGGCTCGGAGATATGGATAAGCATCAAGGACGACGGAGCGGGCTTGAACCGGGAGAAGATTCTGGCCAAGGCCCTCGACAAGGGCCTGCTCCAGGGGGATCCGGCCTCCATACCGGACAAGGACGTGTGGAAGTGCATCTTCGAGCCCGGTTTCTCCACCGCGACCGTGGTCTCCGACGTTTCCGGCCGGGGCGTGGGCATGGACGTGGTCAAGCGCAACCTGGAAAAGATACGCGGCCGTGTGGATGTCCGCACCGAACCGGGCAAGGGCACGGAATTCGTGCTCCAGATCCCCCTGACCATGGCCATCATCGACGGCATCACCGTCCGGGTCGGTCAAAGCTTCTATTCCGTGCCCCTCTCGGATATCCTGGAATTCTTCAAGGCCCGGCCGGAGCAGATAACCCTGACGGAAAAGGGGCAGGAGACGGTGAACCTCCGGGGTTCCGTGATGCCCCTGCTCAAGCTGGGGGAGATTTTCCGCATCGGCGGCGCCGCGTCGGACCCCTCGGAGGGCATCATCCTGGTGGTGCGGAGCTCCGGGCGCAGCGCCTGCCTCCTCATCGACGAGGTGGTGGGGAATCAGCAGATCGTGATCAAGTCCCTGTCGGAGTATATAGGTAAGGTGGAGGGTCTCTCGGGCTGCAGCATTCTGGGCGACGGCACCGTGTCCTTCATCATCGATACCGGACGGCTCATGGGCCTCCGGCTTGAATAGGCTGCTGTAAGAGGAGGAAGAGGATGCTTAAGAACTTGAAGGTCGGCGCGAGGCTGGCCATGGGCTTCGCCCTGATGATCGTGCTCCTGGTGGTGATCGCCGTCCTGTCGGTGCTGCGGCTGCAGGAGCTCAACGGTTCCATAAACCTCCTGGTGAACGACCGCTACGTCAAGGTCGCCCAGGTGAACGACGCCATTAACCATGTGAACATCATAGCCCGGGCGCTTCGGAACATGCTGCTCTGGGGCGGCAACGTGCAGGAGGTGCGGGCGGAGGAAGCGCGCATCCTTGAATCCCGTAAGGCGACCACGGAGATCATCGACCGCCTGACCGCCACCATCCACACGGAAGAGGGGAAGCGGCGCCTGGCCAAGCTCAACCAGACCCGGGAAGCCTACTTCGTTGGCCAGAACGCCATCATCGAGCTCGCCAAGGTCGGTCAGGAAGAGACCGAGCAACAGGCGACGGAGCAGCTTCTGGGGTCCTACCGGACCCAGCAGGGCGATTACATCACCGCCTGGGAAGAACTGCGGCAGTACCAGGACGATCTGGCGAAGACCGACGCCGACAAGGCCGAGAGCTCCACGGCCCAGGCTGTCTTCCTCATCATCGCGGTGGGCCTCTTCGCGGTGTTCCTGGCGATCATCTTCGCCCTCCTCATCACCCGCTCCATCGTGCGGCCCCTGGGCATCTGCATCGCCGCGGCGGGCAAGCTGGCCAAGGGCGACACCCGCATAGACTTCGACACCTCCGGCAAGGACGAGCTGGCGGTGCTGCAGCGGGAGATGAAGACCATGACGGACACCATCCGGGCCCTGGTCGCCGACGCCGGCATGCTGGTCCAGGCCGCGGTGGAAGGCCGGCTCAAGACCCGGGCGGACGCATCCAAGCACCAGGGCGACTACCGGGACATAGTCCAGGGGGTGAACGACACGCTGGACGCGGTGATAGGGCCGCTGAACGTGGCTGCGGAGTACGTGGACCGGATAAGCAAGGGCGACATCCCGGCGAAGATAACGGACAGCTACAACGGGGACTTCAACGCGATCAAGAACAACCTGAACACCTGCATAGACGCGGTGGGAGCCCTGGTGGCGGATGCGGGCATGCTGACGCAGGCCGCGGTGGAGGGCCGGCTGGCGACCCGTGCGGAGGCCGACAAGCATCAGGGGGACTTCCGCAGGATAGTGGAAGGGGTCAATCGGACGCTGGACCTGGTGATAACGCCGGTGAACGAGGTGATAGCGATACTGAAGCGCATGGCGGAAGGCGACCTGACGGTGTCCATGACGGGAGACTACAAGGGCGACTTCGACGTGCTCAAGACGGCGCTGAACGACACGATAGGGGCGATGAACGACATCCTGGGCCAGGTGACCATGGCGGTGGAGCAGGTGACTGCGGGGAGCAACCAGGTGAGCCAGGCGAGCCAGGCGCTGAGCCAGGGCGCGACGGAGCAGGCGTCGAGCCTCGAGGAGATCACCTCGTCGGTGACGGAAATAGCGGGACAGACGCGTCAGAACACGGAGAACGCGGTGCGGGTGAACGCCCTTGCCGGGGAAGCGAAGGAGAACGCGGGAGCCGGGGACCGGCAGATGCGGGATCTGGTGACGGCGATGAGCGACATCAACAAGAGCGCGGAGGAGATCAAGAAGATCGTGAAGGCGATCGACGACATCAGCTTCCAGATCAACCTCCTGGCGCTGAACGCGAACGTGGAGGCGGCCCGAGCGGGCAAGTACGGGAAGGGCTTCGCGGTGGTGGCCGAGGAAGTGCGCAACCTGGCGGTGCGGTCCGCGGGATCGGTGAAAGAGACGACGGCGATGGTGGACGAGGCGATCGCGAACATCGGGCGGGGGAACGCGCTGGTGGACGTGACGGCCAAGCAGCTGGCGTCGATAGTGGACGGGTCGAGCCAGGTGGCGAGCCTGGCGGAGGAAGTTGCGACGGCGAGCCGCGAGCAGAGCCAGGGGCTGGAGCAGATCACGACGGGGCTGAACCAGATAGACCAGGTGACCCAGTCGAACACGGCGAGCGCGGAAGAGAGCGCGTCTGCGGCGGAGGAGCTGTCGAGCCAGGCGCAGCAGCTTAAGGGGATGATAGGACGCTTCAAGCTGAAGGCGACCGATCGCGGCGGAAGCGATGAAGGGATGCTGGCGGCGCTGCGGGCGGAGCTCGCGCGGCGGGAAGGGCGGAGCGGCGGCTACGGAAACGCGCCCCGCGCCCTGGCCCTGCACCGGGAAGAGACCGCGGCCAAGGGGCCCGTCAAGGCTCCAGCCGCCGGAGCGAAGAGCGTAGGCGCCGGAGCACCCAAGCGCCTGGTCAACCCTGCGGACGTCATCAATCTGGACGACGACGATTTCGGAAAATTCTGAGGTCTGCCATGGAAGCGAGAACAAAAGGCGAACTCATGGACGATATGCTCGACGACGAGGACGAGGATACCCAGGCCAACAAGTATCTGTTCTTTAAGATAGACCGGGAGTCCTACGGCATCGGCATACGGCATATCATCGAGATCGTGGAGCTGCAGCGCATCTCCGCGGTGCCCGACATGCCCTCCTACGTTAAGGGGGTGATCAACCTGCGCGGCAAGGTCATACCGGTGGTGGATCTGCGCCTGCGCTTCGGTATGGAGGAGCGTCCCTACGACGACAGGACCTGCATCGTGGTGAGCGAGATAGGCGGTGTGACCCTGGGCTTCATCGTGGATACGGTGGAGGAGGTCCTGGAGATCCCCGAGAGCCAGGTGGAGCCCGCCCCGCGCTTCAAGACCGTCTCAGGCCAGGACCGGTACATCGCGGGCATGGGCAAGGCGGGGGAGCAGGTTAAGATACTGTTGGATGTGGAGAAGCTGATAAAGGACGACGACGCCCGCGTCCTTTCCGCCGTAGAGGCTCCGGTAGCCTGACGGAATGGAAGATCTGCTCCTCTCCCTCTCGGATAGGGAATTCCAGGGCATCGCGGAGCTGGTGTACGACCGCTTCGGCATACACCTCTCCGACCAAAAGCGGACCCTGGTGGTGGGACGCCTGACCAAGCATGTCCGCCGATTGGGGCTGGACAGCTTCGGGGCCTATCTGGACTATTTGCGGAAGGACGGCAGCGGACAGGAGCTGGTGGAGTTCATCAACCGCATCACCACGAACCATTCCTTCTTCTACCGGGAGAAGGACCACTTCGAATTCCTCAAGGATACGGCGATCCCTGCCCTGCGTCCCGCCCTCGAGCGGGACGCGGCGTATCCCCTGCGCATATGGAGCGCAGGCTGCGCCACGGGGGAGGAGCCCTATACCCTTGCCATGGTAGTCCAGGAAGCCCTGGGCAACCGAAGCTCCGGCGTGGACTGGGGCATACTCGGGACCGACATCTCCCGGGCCGCCCTGGAGATAGCCCTGCACGGGACGTACCCGGAAGCCAGGGTCAAGGAACTGCCTGAAGCCTGGCGCACCGCCTACATGCGGAGCGGCGAGGATGACGAGTGGGCGGTGAAGCCTGAGCTGCGCCGCTCGGTGCTGTTCAAGCGCCTCAATCTTATGGACGAGAGCTATCCCTTCAAAGGGCTGTTCGACGCCGTTTTCTGCAGGAACGTTATGATCTACTTCGATGTTCCGGTGCGCCGCGCCCTCGTGGACCGCATCTACCGCTACGTCAAGCCCGGGGGCTATTTCTTTGTTGGCCATTCGGAATCCCTGCCCAGGGATACCTGCCCCTTCTCCTACGTTCGTCCCGCAATCTACCGCAAGGCGGAGCGGCCATGAGCGGCGCATCTTCCCTCCTGTCCCTGGGCCTGTCCGTCGTCTCCGTGGCCAACCAGAAGGGCGGCGTCGGAAAGACCGCCACCGCCGTATCCCTGGCCTCGGGGCTTGCCCGATACGGGGACAAGGTGCTGCTGATCGACGGCGACCCCCAGGGCAACCTGTCCCTCCACTTCGGCCTCTCCGAGGGGGATAAGGACCTGGGCAAGCTTCTGACCGATCTGGCCGCGGGCGCCGCTCCGACGAAGGCCCTGCTCTATTCCAGAGTCACCCGCCGGGTCAAGCAGCGCCTGGATCTGCTTCCCACCACCCACCGGCACCTGCGCACCGATCTGGGGGATACGGCCATAGACCGGGCCGCGGCGGGCTTCCGGTCCTGCCTGGAGCAGGTGAAGGGCGACTACGATTGGATACTCATGGATACGTCCCCCTCCAACGGAGCCCTGGAGCGCATGCTCATCTCCGCCTCCGAGGCGGTGCTCATACCCCT